>URKV01000128.1 GCA_900548565.1 uncultured Collinsella sp. | reverse complement strand
CGATGAGCCAGTAGCCGCAGGGCAGCTCGGCCGCCGTGCCCGCGTTAAGGGCCACGGGCACGGCGCCAGAGCTCTGGAGGGAACGAGCGAGCTGTGCGCTCAGCGCGCTCGTAAGGTGAGAATCGGTGTTGAGCCACTCGGCAGCTTCCTGCGCGGTGGTCTGGGAATTGGGCATGCCGGCGCTGTGCAGCACGGGCAGCGCGGCGTCGCGCGCGGTGGCGCTTGCCCAGGCGAGGTCGGTGGCGATCTTGGCGTCGCTGTCGCCGTCGACGACGTTGGCGCTAAAGATCCGGTAGGCGTCGTAGCTGCGCGCCACGGTGCCGCTCACCGTGATGGAACCGGTCGAGGTCGGCGCGGCCTGCGCGGAAGCGGGGAACACAACCGCGCAGGTGCCGATCAGGAGGGCAAGCAGCGCAAACAAGATCGGGAAGGAGCAAACTTTCTTATTCACGACGCTTACCTCCCTTCGCATTCGCCTTTCGACGAATGTGCATCCAGGCCGCAGCAGCGCAAAGCACCGCCGCGCCGGCAAGGTACGTCAGAGTGACGCCCGACATACCAGAAAGGGGCAAAGAGGTGGAGTAGGTGTTGGTGAAGGTGGAGGCGGGAATGGCGTTGGGCGCGGCGTCCTTGCCGATGGTGTTACTCACGGTGTTGCCCATGTCGTCCTTCACCTGCGTGACCGTGGTGGAGGTGGTGAGGCCGGAGTACTTGCCAGTGGTCTCATCCATGACGGCCTTCACCGTGACGGCCACCTGGTACTCGGCCTCGGAGTAGCGAAGCTTGTCGATGGCATCGGCGTCGGGCGCGACCTCCTTCACCGTGTAGGTGTAAGTCTTGGCGCCCGTCGGGTTCGAAGCGTCGTTCGTGGCGAGGTACTCTTTGGAGAACGAGATTTCGCCAAAAGATGCCTCGATGTCGTTGACCTTGGTGGAGTCTGCGGGAGCGACGGAAATAGTCTTCGAGTCAGGCATAGGAGCGCTATCCTTATTTGGCCCCGTAGCCTCGATGCTGAAGTCGAACGCAACGTATTTACCGCTGGAATCCTTCGGCCAGTCCGTATTACGGACGGATTTAATCACCGGGATTTTCACGGACGTAACGGAGCACGAGTCGGAGATGTACGTAATGCCATCAACGATGTTCGGCCGCTCGTTCTCGATCCACGTAATGGAGCCGCTTGTGCTGTCCACCGTGAACTTGTAGGTGTTCTTGTTCAGTTCGTAGCCAAACGGAGCCTGGGTCTCCGTGAGCGTGTACGTGCCCGGCAGCAAATCGGCCAATGTGAACTTGCCATCCTTGGCGTCGGTATCGGCCCAAGTGGTTTCGCTCGGAGTCGATTGGTCACTCACGGTCCAGGACTGCGCCTCAGTCAAGCCGCCGGCACCCAGTTTCGCAAGCTTCCACTCGGAACCAGCCAAAGGAGTGTATCCCTTGTCTCCTTCCTCAACCTTGGTCCAAGACACCGTACCGGTGATCTTGGTGTTGGAGATGGCGCCCGTGGTGTTGGAATCATCGAATGAAACGAGCTTATTTCCGTTCACCGTATCCACATAACCCTGAACATAGTTCACCTGCTCGCCGGTATTGTTCATGGTTGCGTAGTAGATGGTGTCCGACTTCTGATAACCAGCCGGCGCCTTGACCTCGCGAATGTAGTACTTGAAGTAGTCTTTATCGTTGGAATCGCCAATTTTGGCCTTCTGATTCAAATAGTTGAACTGAAGCTCGCCATCATCCGAATCGTAATCGTTGGCATCGCCGTCAGTCACCGTCACGATAGCGTTATTGCTATTGCCCGCGACAGCGTCCTCGACAGAACCATAGATAGCCCACGAGGAACCGGGGAGCAGCGTAGTGCCGTCCGCAGCGTCGACCTTGCTCCACGCAATGGCAGAGCCGTCCGGTGTATACGACCCGGACCACGGGAAGTTGTGACGCTCCTGATCCATATCGATGACGGAAGCCGAGTTACCCTCACCAAATGCTGCGGCAACCTTCGGGCTGTTCATTGAGAAATCGACGCCCACATAAACGCGACCGTTGGTAGTCACATGGTCGTCGAAACTTCCGTTGGGAACGAGAATCGATCCGATCATAGCCGCCGCAGGATCGTCGTCAGTCCACTTAGCACCGCTGACTGTGCCACTGTATCCCCAGTCCGCGCGGTCCTCTCCCGCGATGCCGCCTCGAATGGTAAGGCTGGTGGTATCGACGAAGTTCCACATGATGGACTGGGAGGCCAGCGAGTATTTCGCGTCAAGGTCTTTCTTGGCGTACTGACTCTCGTAACCGCGAGATATTTCTGTATCTCCCCACCAGAAGCGCCAGCCGTTGTGGAACTCGACAGGATTAGTACCTGTAACGTTCACGACAATGGATGCGCCTTCGGGGATATTGGTGAACTTAAAGTCGACGCCGCGGTAGTAGACGCCATCCTTCCAGTTGGAGAGCTCGGAACCGGCGATGGTGAAGACCTGTTGCATAGAAGTTCCATCGCCGGTAAAGGTGATGAGTCGCTCGGTGTTGCGAATCTTATTGTCCGGGATTCCGGTATCGAGCGCACCGGAAACAGACTTGCCGCTACCATCGTCGCTACCATCGAATTTGAGTGTATAGCTTGTTCCGTCGTTATTGTACTTGTTGATGACGTAGTTGCTATTAGGCTCTGCAAAGCCGTTGACATCCACGTCGCCGGTATCTTCAAACGAGTCGAGCTGTTTCGATAGCTTCGAGAGGTATCCATTTGTACCGTTATAGCTCGAATAATCGCTACCGTTGACATTAGTCAAATCAACAGCTTTATTGAACAGGGTGCTTTCCAGAGCAGACAAGCCCTCGTACCAATTACCCTGCATTGTCACCACAGACTGGCGTTTATAGTCGCTATCGCGCCAGTATGTGATGGGGCCTGCGATTTGCGCGGTGTAGACAAAGCCGGAAGGAGTCGCGCCCTCAGAAGGTCTCTGCTGTCCGACCCAAGCGCCTTTGTTCCAAGCGCCAACGGCAGTCGCCCCCGGCAAGTTGCCGTTGTAACCAACGCTCATTTTGGTGATCGCACTGTCGATTCCGGCGACCGCAAGCACGGTGCTGCCGTAGACAGGACGGAACTGGGAACCAAAACCAACGGTGCCAAAGCGGAAACCAGCGCCGCCACTATTATTATAGGGCCAGCTCTCTTTGAGTGGATTCATGGCAAGCTTGCCACGGACCACGGTAAGGCCCTCCGCCTCAGCGGCATATGAGCCGGTGGGGGCGTTGTCCGCATCAAGATCGATAGTGCCGTCGCTCGGCTTATCGCTCGGCTTACCACCGATGTACATGTCGCGGCCGACGTAGGTGGCCACGCCGGGATCAGGGGTTGAGACATTGATATTCGTACCGATACCGATAGACGTGGGAACGTAAATTCCCGGCTTCACGGTGGCCGTCGCTCCCGCTGAAGCCGCATTCGCACTCTGAGCCTGCTCAACACTATTTGAAGAGCCAGACTCGCCGCCATCGGTCTCGTCGCTATTCTGGTTTTCGGCATCCTCGCTGGTGTTACCTACAGCAGCGGACTCACTTGAGGAACCCCCCCCCATTACAGTTTCCGCGGTAGAAACTGTCTGGGCATCGTTGGCAATGGCCTGCGAGATCGGAGGCATGACGAGCGACAGTACCAGGCTCAACACGGAGGCTCCGCACAAAACGCCTGCCAGTACACGGCGCATCGCTTTTTTACTCTGCTTAGATTTGTCTGAATTCGCTTTCATCGATGTCTCCTCCCCAAGAGACCGCGATCTTGCTCTTTCACTATCAAACGTATCTGCGCAATCTGTAATTGCGCACGCTTAGTAATCCATATTGTAGCAATTGTTTGAACATCTAAGCAAAAATACCGATAGTTTTGTAGCGAATTCTCAATTCGCTTGACATTTGCTCGGATTTACCTTCGTTTATTCGCTATGAAATATCTATTTCTACTGGTAATTAAGCTAGTTATCATTTTTTAATAGCAATTTATTTATTTGCACAACATTTTGCTCAAGAGCATGCGTCCTGTGAACGGTCGAAAATCGACCGTGAGCGGTAGATCATTAACCGGGAGGAATAGACTACCAAATTGATGGGAATATCTTTAACCCATCGGTGGTTAGAAGCATGATGTTCAGACAACGTTATTTGAATTTTCGCGCAGATTTTAGGTATCAATTCGCCCAAATCGCCTGAGGCCGCCACAAAGGCGCCTGCCCCCTTTGTGGCGGTTCTCCCCCTGCGCTACAGCAGATGCTCCTCGATAAAGATCGCGATGCCGTCTTCGTCGTTGCTGGCGGTTACAAAATCGGCGGCGGCACGGGTGGCATCGCTACCATTTGCCATGGCCACACCCACGCCGGCGTCGGCCACCATGCAGGTGTCGTTGTCCGCATCGCCAAACACGCAGATGTCCTGGAGCTCCATGTCGTTGAGCTCCGCTACGCGCACAAGGCCGCGCGTCTTGGACACGCGCGGATCCATGAACTCGTAGAGGCGCTGCGTGGTTTGCAGAGCCGCCGCCTTAACAGTGTCATCGGCAAACGTCGACGCGCGCTCAATCACCCGCGGCATTACCTCGGGCGCCATGGTAAACATCACCTTGGGCTGCGGCTCGCGCAAAAACTCGGCAAAATCGACCACCTGGTAGGGCACGCCATCGACGCGCGACAGGTGCTCGACGCACGCGTTGCTCTCGGGCACGTAGAACACGCCGTCTCGGGGGCAGACGGGCGTTGCCGGAAGGTCCGCCATGTGCTTGCAGATGCGCGCGATGGTCTCGCCCGGCAGCGGATAGCTCAGCTCGTTGATGTCGTGCGCGCGGTCGATGACCTCGGCACCACCGCAGCCCACCATCACGTCCACCAGGCCTTCGATGCCCCAGAGCCTGTCTCTTATACACATCTCCGAGCCCACGAGACTCC
>URKV01000127.1 GCA_900548565.1 uncultured Collinsella sp. | reverse complement strand
ATCTACACGCGTAAGATCGTCGGCAGCGTCAGATGTGTATAAGAGACAGAGGATGCCCATAAGGTTAAAGATGACAGCGGCGATGACAATGCAGCCGACAACAGCCCAAATGCGAAGCGTCAGAATGCGGGTGTCGCGCAGCACGCGATCGGTTTGTTGGGGGTGTTCACTCATGAACGAATCATCACTCCGTCGGGGTCGATCTTGTCCTGAATCTTCTTAAGCGTGCGGCGCAGCAGACGCGAAACCTGCACCTGAGAAATACCCAGCTTCTTGGCGATCTCGATCTGGGTCATGCCCTTCACAAAGCGCAGCTCGATCACCTCGCGCTCGCGCGGCGAGAAATCACGGATGGCTTCCTCGATCACTAGGCGGTCATCGGTAAAGTCGAGCTCGTTGTCGTCGTCGGCGTAACGGTCGAGAATCGAAGGGGCATCGTCGGAATCGGACGCACCAGGAGCCTCGATGGGCACCGAGGTATAGGCCGAAGACGATTCCATAGCCTCGAGGACCTCATCGACAGTCACATCTAGATACTCAGCGATCTCCTCAACCTTGGGCGAACGCTGCAGCTCGTTGGTAAGTTTGTCAGTAGCCTGGTTGACCTTGGCCGAGAGCTCCTGCAGACGGCGCGGCACGCGCACACTCCAGCCCTTGTCACGGAAATGGCGTTTAATCTCGCCCAGGATAGTGGGTGTCGCAAACGTCGTGAACTCGAGTCCGCGCTCGGGGTCAAAGCGGTCGATAGCCTTGAGCAGGCCCAAATAGCCAACCTGCATCAGATCATCGAGCGGCTCGCCGCGATTCTTAAATTTGTTGGCAAGAAACCTTACCAGGTTCATGTGGGACATGACGAGCTGCTCGCGTGCGTCCGGGTCACCGGTCTCTATATAGCGACGAAACAGCTCGCGGGTTTTCTCCTTGTCCCAAGCGGTCTTACCGCTCCGGGAACGTTCGGTCATATTAGATATCCGCCTTGAGGTCGAGGGAAAGCGTCAGGGGCGCCGCAGTCTTTTCGTAGGAATCGCACACGCTCGCCAAAATGAGCTCGGCATACACAGCGGCCTGGTCATCCTCGTCGACGGTGGCCTGGTCGCCAAAGGTAAAGGTCATGCCAACGTGAGATTCGTCGACATCGAATTTGATCGAGATGTCATCGGAATCAACAGCCGTGCAGCCGAAAATAAATGCTTCCTCGGCAGCCATACGAATGTCCTCGATGCGATCGACGGACATGGAGCAGAGCGCACCGACATTTGCCGCCGTCATGCGCACAAGGCGCGCCAGACGCGGGTCGCCGGCAACGGTCAGCGTAATGGGGCAAGTTGCTTCGCTACTCATCGCAGGACTCCTCAGAGGTCTCGGCGGGCGTGTAGGTGTAATACTGGGCTGCTTTAGCAGCAGGCTTCTGTGCATCATTGTCACCAGCAGCGACATCGTCCCCGGCTTCGCCAATCAGGACACGCTCGGTCGGCTGCTCGGCTTCTTCGGCAGCGGAAAGCTTGCGCTCAGCGTCGGCCGCGGGAGCCTTCACCTTGTTAAAGAGTTTCTGCACGGCACCTGCCGCAGAATCAGTCACGCTCGACACAGCATTGCTGGCCTCGGCCATGCTACCGGTGACCTCAGAAATGTCGCGAACCACGGCTTCGACCTCTACGAGATTGGAGGTAAGGGCATCAACTGCCGTCTTGCTCGACTTAAGCAGCGGCTCCATCTGGGCAAGCGCCGGCGTAAGCTCGTCGACAGCGCCATCGAGCTTTGCCACCACAGGCTGAGCCTCGGCGATGGTGTTGTTGAGGTCGTTCACGGTCTTATCGAGCGAGTCGACAACATTGCGGGTCTTGCGCAGGGTAAGCGCGAGCTCAGCGATGGCCCACACGCCGGCAACGGCGAGCAGCAGCAGGGCGATTTGAATGGGACTCATACAAGCCTCCCAAAGGAATCGATAAACAGACGGTTTCCATGGTACCCCAAAGGGGACCGAACATGCCAAGAGCAGCAACGTGGGACAAAATTATCAGCAGCTACTTCGGTGCATTCCCGCTGCGGTCGCGTTCACTTTGCTCTACGCGCCATTCTTCCCAACCGCGGCCGGCAGGCTGCCAGAACGCGCCGCGCTCCAGTCCCTCGGGCAAATAGCGCTGGTCGACCCAGCCTTCGGGATAATCATGCGGATACTTATAGACACCGTATTCATCGCTGCCCGGACGGTGACGATCGCGCAGATAACTCGGCACCTCGCGCAGCCCACTAGAATGGATGTCGGCCAACGCCGCGTCAATCGAGGCCTCACATGCGTTTGACTTAGGCGCCAAGCACACATAGAGTGCAGCCTGAGCCAGGTTAATGCGGCACTCGGGATAGCCAATGACCTCGGCAGACTTAAACGCGGCATGCGCCACCAAAAGCGCCTGCGGGTCGGCGTTGCCAACATCCTCAGAAGCGTGAATCATAATGCGGCGAGCGATAAACTTAGGATCCTCCCCAGCATCGATCATGCGCGCGAGCCAATAGATCGTGGCATCGGGGTCGCTACCGCGCATGGACTTGATGAACGCACTGATGATGTCGTAGTGCATGTCGCCGTTTTTGTCATACGTAAAGCCGCGACGCGGGTTGGCGATCTTCACGTCATCCACGGTGATGGGATAGCGCTCCCCCGCCGCAGGCGCTGGCGTTCCCTCGGTATCGGGACGCGTGACGGCAATCTCGCTCGCAAGCTCGAGCGTCGTGAGCGCCGAGCGAGCGTCACCCGCTGCCAGCGTGCAAATGGTCTTGACCGTATCCTCATCGGCCGAGAACTTACCGTTCAAGCCCTGCGGTGCCTCAAGCGCACGTTCAATAAGCGTGGCGATATCCTCATCCTTCAGATGCTCAAGCTCCACGACGCGACCACGTGAGAGCAGTGCCGAGTTGACCTCGAAGTACGGGTTCTCTGTCGTAGCGCCAATCATAATGACGGTACGGTTCTCAACTGCATGCAGCAGGGCATCCTGCTGTGACTTAGAGAAGCGGTGAATCTCATCGATGAATAGAATGGTGCGGCGGTCGTACGTATTCAGGCGCGTCTTGGCCTCATCAATCACGCGGCGCAAGTCCTTCACGGTGCCCGTCACAGCGCTGACCTCGACAAACTCGCTCTTGGTATGGTTGGCGATAATGTGGGCCAGCGTCGTCTTACCCGTACCGGCCGGCCCGTACAGAATCACGCTCGAAAGCACGTCGTGCTCGATCGCGGCACGCAACCAAGAGCCCTTACCGACGGCCTTTTGCTGGCCCACGTACTCGTCGAGCGAATTGGGTCGCATGCGCACCGCGAGCGGCGCATTTTTAAAGGAACGCTCGCGCGTCGAGGCAGAAAAAAGGTCGTCCATAGCCATCCCGTACATCAATCAAAAACGTTTTCAACTAACCAGTATACCGAAAGGATACGAACTACCGTTCGTTAATATAGGTACGATGCGGAAACTTTAGACCCGGGAACAGCTTGCTCGTCAGTTCGCAAAAATAACCGTCCGTCATGCTCGCAATGTAATCCACGACCGCCTGGTCCTTATCGTTCTGCCAGGCATAGGCGCGATCGTAGTAGGAAAGCTGCTGCTCGATGCGAGAAATGTGGTGTTTAAAGATATACGAGGACTCGTCACCTTCGTTTATATCCTGCAGGCAACGGTCGTAAAGCTTTTCGAAGGCTTCGCGCAGCTCCGCCTCGGAGTCGCCTTCGATACCGCCCTTGCTATAGATCTTCTCGTAGTTCTCGCGCTTGGCACGGCGGATCTCCTCAAACAGGTCCTCGCTCATCTCGATGCGCGGCTTACCATAGCTATGCTCAACGATATCGATGGAGGCATGCGTGAGGATCCAACTGTTGTAGGCACCGCCCCGGCCATCATCAAAAGCGTCGGGCGAAAGCAGGCCCGCCGCGATCGCATCCTGACGGTCACGACCGACGTAGGCAAGGATATCCGAGATGCGGACCACACAGCCTTCGAGCGTCATGGGACGCAGATGCCCAATTGCGCTATAGCCCGTGGCAATGCAATCCTCAACCGTCTGGTCAAACTGGTCAAAGGAGCTCATGTCCGAGAGCTCAAACACACGCTGCTCGTACTCGCCGTTATGGCATAGCACGCCGTCGAGCGTCTGGAGCGACACGTTGCGGCCATACAACGCGTCGAGCACGCGAACCGACTGCACGTTATGGAAAAAATAACGCCCCGTACGCTCATGATAGATATCGTTGAGGAAGCGCTCGCCGGCATGGCCGAAAGGCGTGTGTCCCAAGTCGTGACCCAGGCCAATCGCCTCGATCAGATCGCAATTGAGCCCCAGGGCGCGACCGATATCGCGCGCAATGCGGGAGACAAGCTGTACGTGCAAACCGCGGCGTGAAAGATCATCATTGCTACGGAAGCTAAAGACCTGCGTTTTGCCTGCATAACGGGTGTACGCCGGAAGATGAAGTATCTTTTCGGTATCGCGCATAAACGCCGGACGCATAAGCGTGCCTTTGTCGGCGGCGCGATCAATACGACGAATGACCTGATCATCGTTGCAACGATACGGGTTGACATAGCCCGAAGCACGATCGGCGGCAATGCGCTCGACAAGCTCGGGCGACAACGCCGAGGGAATACGGTCCATGCGCGCCTTAATGACGGCCGTTTCTTGATTAGATTCCATGGCATGCTCCTTAAAAAGGATGCGCAATCGGTTACAAAGTGCAGCCCACGACCTCGATTATGGCAAAAATCGGCACTAAAAACGGGAGCAATGGCAGGGAGCGCGATTTTGCGATGAGGCAAGCGACGGCAAGGGTCAGGAGCGCAACCGCAAACGCGACAACGCCGCCCAGGGGATCGAAGGTACAAAGAGCAAAGAGTGCCTTGACGTCCCCCATGCCAATGCCAGGAGCTGTCTCTTATACACATCTGACGCTGCCGACGATCTTACGCGTGTAGA
>URKV01000126.1 GCA_900548565.1 uncultured Collinsella sp. | reverse complement strand
CGAGATGCTCAGGAGTCTCGTGGGCTCGGAGATGTGTATAAGAGACAGATCTCGCACGATGCCGAGCTCTGCCTGGCCTTTGGCGCCAAGGTGCAGCTCAATGCCCGCGTGGAGTCCATCGACGAGCTCAAGGCCCAGGGCTTTACCGACGTGGTCGTGGCCACCGGTGCGTGGATGCCCGGCTCTGCAGGCTTGGGCGAGGGTGCCGAGCTCGACGTGCTGGAGTTCCTCGAGGCCGCCAAGAAGGGCGAGAAGCTCGAGCTGGGCGAGGACGTCGTGGTCATTGGCGCCGGCAACACCGCCATGGACGCGGCCCGCGTGGCCAAGCGCCTGGCCGGCGTGAAGAACGTGCGCCTGGTCTACCGCCGCACCAAGAAGCAGATGCCCGCCGACGAGGAAGAGCTCGATCTTGCTCTTGCCGACGGCGTTGAGTTCTGCGAGCTGCTGGCGCCTAAGGCGCTCAACGGCGCCGTGCTGACCTGCGACGTTATGGAGCTTGGCGAGCCGGATGCAAGCGGCCGTCGCAGCCCCGTCGCCACGGGCGAGACCGTCGAGCTGCCTGTCACCACGGTGATCTGCGCCGTGGGCGAGGGCATCGATGCCAGCCTGTACGACGCCGCGGGCGTCGAGCACGACCGTCGCGGCCGTCTTGCCGCCACCTCCACCGGCGTTGAGGGCGTCTGGGCTGCGGGCGACTGCCGTCGCGGTCCTGCCACCGTGGTTGAGGCTATTGCCGACGCCGCCGAGGTCGCCCGTGCCATCGCCGGCGTGGACTTTAACAAGTACGCCGACTGCAACGAGCAGGCTGGCCGCGAGGACACCTGCTACGAGCGCAAGGGGTCGCTGTGCCGCGACAAGCGCAACTGCGCCAAGACCCGCTGCCTGTGCTGCGGCTCGGTGTGCGAGGTCTGCTGCGACGTGTGCCCCAACCGCGCCAACGTGGCCATTAAGGTGCCGGGTCTGGCCAAGCATCAGGTCGTCCACGTCGATGGCATGTGCAACGAGTGCGGCAACTGCGCCGTGTTCTGCCCCTACCAGGAGGGCCGTCCCTACAAGGACAAGCTCACCCTGTTCTGGAGCGAGCAGGACATGGAGAACTCCGAGAACGAGGGCTTCCTGGCCGTGGACGAGGGTCACTTTAAGGTCCGCGTCGCCGGCACGGTCCGCACCGTCTCGGTCGATGCCGTCAACACCGGTCTTCCCGAGGCCGTCCGCCTGACCATCAAGGCTGTGCGCGACAACTATTCGTACCTTCTTAAGAAATAGGCGAGTCTCTTATGGCCAAATCCATTCAACATAACGTGGCCTACGTTGCCTGCGGAAGCGGCTGTGCTTCCGCAGGCGGCGACGCCCGTTGCAGCGAAGGCTGCATTGGCTGTGGTGCCTGTGTCACGGCCTGCCCCCACGGCGCCATTGCGCTGGTCGATGGCATCGCCCGCGTGGATCGCTCAAAGTGCACGGGCTGTGGCCTGTGCGGCATGGCGTGCCCGCAGCGCGTGATTGCCTTCGTTCCCGGCTACCAGAACATTCTGGTGCGCTGCAACAACACCGATAAGGGCGCCATTGCGCGCAAGATCTGCCACACGAGCTGCATCGGTTGCGGTATGTGCGCCAAAAAGTGCCCTGCCGGCGCTATCCGCATCGAGGACAACTGCGCCCATATCGACGGTGCGGATTGCCTGTCGTGCGGCATGTGCGCCGTCGTCTGCCCGCATGGCGCCATCCACGACCGCACCGGCATCGCCGCCGGCGTGTAGAAGGGAATCACCATGGCACAGGAATTCACTTTTACCGTTAACGGCGTCGAGCGCACGACGACCCAAAACAAACCGTTGCTGCGCTACCTGCGCGACGACCTGCACATTCACTCCGCCAAGGACGGCTGCTCCGAGGGTGCCTGCGGTACCTGCACCATCCATGTGGACGGTGCGGCTGTCAAGGCGTGCGTGCTGACCACCGCTCTTGCCGCCGGCCGCAACATCGTGACCGTCGAGGGCCTGCCCGAGGACGTGCGCGAGGCCTTTGTGTACGCCTTTGGCGCCGTGGGCGCCGTGCAGTGCGGATTTTGCATCCCCGGCATGGTCATGGCGGGCGCGGCGCTCATCGCCGAGGACCCTGAGCCCACCGAGGAGCAGATCAAGTACGCCATTCGCGGTAACGTCTGTCGCTGCACCGGCTACAAAAAGATTATCGAGGGCATCTCGCTGGCCGCTGCGGTGCTCCGCGGCGAAAAGCAGATCGACGAGGACCTGGAGCGCGGCGATGACTACGGCGTGGGCAAGCGCGCCTTTCGTATTGACGTGCGCAAGAAGGTGCTCGGCGAGGGCAAGTATCCCGACGACATCGACGAGCTCGATCAGCCGGGTCTGACCTATGCCAGCGCCGTGCGCTCCAAGTACCCGCGCGCCCGTGTGCTCTCCATCGATACTTCCAAGGCCGAGGCCCTGCCCGGCGTGGTGGGCATCCTGCGCGCCGAGGACGTGCCGGTCAACCAGGTCGGCCACCTTATCCAGGACTGGGACGTCATGATCGCTCAGGGCGATATCACCCGCTGCGTGGGCGATGCCATCGTGCTGGTGGTCGCCGAGGACGAGGCGACGCTCGAGAAGGCCAAGAAGCTCGTAAAGATTGACTACGAGCCGTTGGAGCCCGTGCGCAACATTGTGGAGGCCAGGGCCGCCGACGCCCCGCGCCTGCATGACAGCTTCGTTGCCTTTGGCAACACAGTGGAGCTCAAGGACAACGTGTGCCAGAGCCGTCATGTGACGCGCGGCGACGCCGCCAAGGCACTGGCCGAAAGCGCGTTCACCGTGACGCAGCGCTTTACCACGCCCTTTACCGAGCATGCCTTCTTGGAGCCCGAGTGTGTCGTTGCCTTCCCGTACAAGAACGGCGTCAAGGTGCAGTCGACCGACCAGGGCGCCTACGACACGCGCAAAGAGTGTGCCCACATGTTTGGCTGGGACAACGAACCCGAGCGCGTGGTCGTCGAGACCATGCTCGTGGGCGGCGGCTTTGGCGGTAAGGAGGACGTGTCCATCCAGCATCTGGCCGCGCTCGCCGCATATAAGTTTCAGCGTCCTGTGAAGTGCAAGCTCACGCGTGCCGAGTCGCTCGCTTTCCATCCCAAGCGCCATGCCATGGACGGTACCTTTACGCTGGGCTGCGACGCCGAGGGCAACTTTACCGGTCTGGACTGCGAGATCAACTTTGATACCGGCGCCTACGCATCGCTGTG
Organism: uncultured Collinsella sp.; assembly: GCA_900548565.1. Taxonomy (GTDB): domain Bacteria; phylum Actinomycetota; class Coriobacteriia; order Coriobacteriales; family Coriobacteriaceae; genus Collinsella. The sequence goes on along the minus strand of URKV01000126.1, from coordinate 1,847 downwards.
CGGTCCGGTGCTCGAGCGCGCCTGTACGCATGCCGTCGGCCCCTACAAGTACCAGAACACCGACATTCGCGGTTTTGGCTACTACACCAACAACCCGCCCGCCGGCGCGTACCGTGGCTTTGGCGTCTGCCAGTCCGAGTTTGCGCTCGAGAGCCTGATCGACCTACTGGCAGAGAAGGTCGGCCTGGATTCGTGGGAGATTCGTTACAGAAACGCCATCGAGCCGGGCGAGGTTTTGCCCAACGGCCAGATTGCCGACTGCTCCACGGCGCTTAAGGAGACACTGCTCGAGGTCAAGGATGCCTACTACGCGCATCCCGGACACGCCGGTATCGCCTGCGCCATGAAGAACGCCGGTGTGGGCGTGGGCCTGCCCGATGCCGGCCGCTGCAAGATTCGCGTCGAGGATGGCCGCGCCGTGGTCTATGCCGCCACGTCCGACATCGGCCAGGGCTGCAACACGGTCTTTTTGCAGGACGTTGCCGAGGCCTGCGGTCTGCCGCTGAGCTGCATTGCCAACGGCGAGTGCTCCACCGAGAACGCTCCCGACTCCGGCACTACGTCTGGCTCGCGTCAGACGGTCGTGACCGGCGAGGCCGTGCGCGGCGCCGCCTTCCTGCTGCGCGATGCCATGCTTGACATCGAGGCCGGCAAGTCTGCGCCCGCCGCTCCCGTGAATGCGCATGGCGACGGCGTCAAGATCGAGTATGACGACGGCCGCGCCTATCAGCTGCGCACACAGGAGCTCGTCGCCGGCCAGGGTATGCATCCTCAGGATCCCGCGGCCGCCATCAAGGCGCTCGAGGGATGCGAGTTTGGCTACGTGTACCTGGAGCCGACCGACAAGCTGGGTGCGGATGTTCCCAATCCCAAGAGCCACATCTGCTACGGCTTTGCCACACATGTGGTCATTTTGGATGATGACGGTCGCGTGAGCGAGGTTTATGCCGCGCACGATTCCGGCAAGGTGGTCAACCCCATCTCCATCCAAGGTCAGATCGAAGGTGGCGTGCTCATGGGTATGGGCTATGCGCTTACCGAGGACTGGCCGCTCAAGGACTGCGTACCCCAGGCAAGGTACGGTACGCTCGGGCTGTTCCGTGCGCCCGAGATTCCGGATATCCACGCCATTTACGTGGAGAAGGACGAGCTGCTGCCCGTGGCATATGGCGGCAAGGGCATTGGCGAGATCGCAACGATCCCCACGGCGCCCGCCGTGCAGAACGCCTATCGCGCATTCGACGGCAAGCTGCGTCCGGATCTGCCCATGGTGGATACGCCGTACAGCCGCGCCCGTCGCCGCGGGTAGGGTAGAGCGTGGACGGCCATTGTTGACGGGCCGTTCGCGCTCAACATCAACTACATACGCTGCGCCTTTGGCCCCGGCTCCATCGCGAGCCGAGGCCTTTTGTTTGGAGCGCCTTCGCATGCGGAAGCTGCGTCCCAGATTTCGGCTCCAGAATGGGACGTACTTTCCAGACGGGGCTTCAAACGGAAACTGTATCCCGGATTCGACGCTCAGAATGGGATTCGTTTTCCGCTGGCCGGCCGTTTGGAAAGTGCATCCCAGTTTGAGCGTTTATTCCGGGATGCGGTTTCCGCTGAAGGACTCAACCGGAAAGCACGACCCGTTCCGAGACCTGATTCCGGGACACGCTTTCCGCTAGGCCCGCCATCCGGAAAGTGCATCCCGTTTTGAGCGTCCAGGCTAGGACGCGCTTTCCGTTGGCGTGGTCGTTGGGAAAACGCGGCCCAAATAGGGGGGGCGATCCGGCGATGCGTGGCCTAGCAGCTCCTACCTGTCTCTTATACACATCTCCGAGCCCACGAGACTCCTGAGCATCTCG
>URKV01000125.1 GCA_900548565.1 uncultured Collinsella sp. | reverse complement strand
CATTGGGGACGTTCTTAAATGACTAGTCGTTGGGGACGTTCTTGTTTGACTAGTCATTCAAGAACGTCCCCAACGACTACATAGCATGAGAGTGGATAATCTCCCAGTTTGGGCTCGCATTCAGGCTCAAAGTGGGAGATTATCCACTCTCGTTTCTGTTCTGCCTACATTTGTAGGAACAGTTCGTGGAGGCGGGTGTCTTCGTCGAGTTCGGGGTGGAAGGTTACGCCGAGCTGGTTGCCCTGGCGCGCGGCGACGATACGGCCGTCGACTTTCGCTAAGGCCTTTGCGTCGCCGTGGACCTCGACGATGCGGGGCGCGCGGATAAACGTCAGCGGCACTTCACCGTCGATGCCAGCTACCTGCCCCTTGGTTCGAAAACTGCCGAGCTGCCTGCCGTAGGCATTGCGCTCAACGAGCACATCCATGGTTGCCAGGCGCGGCGTGCCCTTATCGTCATGGGCGGCAAGGTCGTGAGCCAGCAGAATCAGGCCGGCGCAGGTGCCCAGGACGGGCATGCCTTCAACAATGCGGGTGCGAAGCTCCTCGAGCATGCCCAACTCATCTAGCAGCTTCCCTTGAACGGTAGACTCGCCGCCGGGAAGTACCAGACGGTCAAAGTCCTGCTTTAAATCAGCCGCCTGCCTCAGCTCAATACAGCGCGCGCCCAGCTCGGATAGTCTTGCCTCGTGCTCGGCAAATGCGCCTTGGACCGCCAGCACGGCGACCGTTTGGTCTGCATAATCGCTCATGTGCGATCCTTTCTGCTGGACTAGCGCCCGCGCTCTTCCATGATAATCTCGATCTCGTCGGCGTTGATGCCCACCATGGCCTCGCCCAGGTCCTCTGAAAGCTCGGCAATGAGCTTGGCATCGGTGAAGTTTGCCACGGCCTTGACGATGGCGGCTGCGCGCTTGGCGGGGTCGCCGCTCTTAAAGATGCCCGAGCCGACAAACACGCCTTCGGCGCCCAGCTGCATCATCAGCGCGGCGTCGGCGGGGGTCGCTACGCCGCCGGCGGCAAAGTTCACGACGGGAAGCTTACCCGTGGCATGGACCTCGCGCACCAGCTCGACCGGAACCTGCAGTTGCTTGGCTGCCTCAAAGAGCTCGTCGTTGCGCAGGGCAACAACGTCGCGGATCTGCTTTTGGATCTTGCGCATGTGGCGCACGGCCTGAACGACGTCGCCCGTGCCCGGCTCGCCCTTGGTGCGAATCATCGTGGCGCCTTCGGCAACACGGCGCAGCGCCTCGCCCAGATCACGGGCGCCGCAGACAAACGGCACGTCAAACTGGGTCTTGTCGATGTGATAGACGTCATCGGCAGGGGAGAGAACCTCGGACTCATCGATGTAGTCGATTTCGATGGCCTGCAGGACCTGCGCCTCGACGATGTGACCGATGCGGCACTTGGCCATGACGGGGATGGAGACGGCCTCCTGGATGCCCTTGATCATCTTGGGGTCGCTCATGCGCGAGACGCCGCCTGCGGCACGGATGTCGGCCGGGATGCGCTCGAGAGCCATGACGGCGCAGGCGCCTGCCTCCTCGGCGATGCGTGCCTGCTCGGGCGTGGTAACGTCCATGATGACGCCGCCCTTGAGCATCTGCGCGAGCTCGCGATTGAGTTTGACGCGATCGGCCTTGCTGGTCTGTTCTGCCATGGTTGCTCCCTTGGTTGGCATGTGCATTGCTTGACGGAACATCCTATTGGGGAGCTGGGTATGGCGAAATACTCAGTTTTCGAGATAATAACAAGGTCAGACTAATACCAGATTGAATGACTTAATAAGGTCAGGTGATAAACTCATGCTTGACTACAATTTGGAAAAACGCGGCGAAGCATCGCTCTATGAGTATGTTTACCAGCAAATTCGAGATGATATTGTTGCTGGCCGTATTGCGGCGGGGGAGCATCTGCCGTCTAAGCGCGCCTTTGCCAGTCATCTGGGAATCAGTGTCATTACCATCGAGAATGCATATAGCCAGCTACTTGCCGAGGGCTATATTTGCTCAAAGCCGCGTCGTGGCTACTACGCTTGCGAGCTTCCGGATGCACCGGTTTTGGCTTCGGCTGCGGAGGGCATCGACCGAGATGCCGTCTCTGTGGGCCCCAGCGTGCATGATGTCAACGGACAGGTTGAGCTGTTCGATGCACTTTCTCCTTCCGCTTTGGAGGCGGCGCGGCTTTGGCAAAGTGCGCTACGGGCGACGCTGGCATCCGAAGACGAGCGCGAAATCTTTTCGCCCGCACCGGCGCAGGGCACTGCTCGGCTGCGACGCGCAATTGCTCACCATCTGCGCGGGACAAGGGGTATGAATGTCGACCCCAACAACATCGTTATCGGTGCGGGCGCCCAGCTGCTCGATACCATGTTGGTTCAGTTGCTTGGCGCGGACAAGGTGTATGCCGTTGAGGATCCGGGCTATTTGCGCCTGACGCGCATCTATCAGGCTATGGGCTGCCAAGTACGACATATCCCGTTGGATGACGACGGCGTGGACCTGAGCGCTCTGCAGAAAACTGGGACCGATGTCCTTCACCTTATGCCGTCCCATCAGTATCCCACCGGTCTTGTGACGAGCATTGCGCGTCGCTATGCGCTGCTGAGCTGGGCCGCCGAGCGACCAGGTCGGTACCTCATCGAAGATGACTTTGATTGTGAGTTTCGCCTTGCCGGCAAGCCAATTCCCGCGCTCGCGTCGATCGATGCCTCCCAGTCGGTTATCTACACCAACACGTTTTCGAAGAGCCTGTCATCGGCGTTGCGTCTAGCGTACATGGTGCTGCCCGATGAGCTAATGGAGCGGTTTAGGCGCAACCTTGGTTTTTACGCCTCGTCGGTGAGTTCTGTTGACCAGGTCGCTTTGGCTCGTTTGCTGGAATCGGGTGATTACGAGCGACATGTGAACCGCGTGCGCGTTCGTGCTCGCGAGGCGCGTGATGGCCTGATGGCGCTTGTGCGGAAGGTATTTCCGGCAGGAGAGGTCTCGATCGAGCATGCAGACGCGGGCCTTTACTGTATCGTGGTTGCGGAGCGTGGAACGGGCGGAAGCACTTTTGCATGGGCCCTCACGCGCTCGAGCATCCCTTTTATCGATATCGGTGACTGTTTTTGGTGTGCCGATGGCGCATCTGTCCCTGAAAACTCAACTCAAATTCTTGTTCAGTATGACGATCTGAGTCCAAAAGTACTAACTACCTTGGAATTGCAGCTAATGGGGGCACTCTGCAACCTAAGTGAGTAGACTTTTAGCACTTTGGCGACCAGGCAGTTTTGTAACAAGCTATCTACCTGCGGTTTTGAAAAGCAGGATGACCGGCCTGCTCGGGATGTTCAAAGAAGTCTACTCACTTGCCGCGCAAAGCTTCTGCATGAGAAAAAAATGGGGTTTTCAACAGGGCTTCGTCCAGCTCTCGGCAAGCTTTTGGCCAGTTGGGGAGGGCTGTTGAAAACTTGGCAGTCCGTTCGGCGCCATTTTTGGTGCGTTCGCGCCAATGCGTGACTGACTGGGTTGAAATTCGTGTTTTCCTGTGCCTATGAAGGATCTACTTTGTGACATATCGGCTTTTAGGTACTGGCGTTTGCCTCCTCAAGTCCGCGCTTTGTGTCCGCCGCTTCCACGGCCGGAAGAAGACCGGCAGCGATATGATCTCGTCCGCAACCCGACGGCTGCGGTCGCGCTCGGTTTTCCGTTGTATACATTGGTTCGGACGAGAAACAAACGGACTTGTCCTGCCAGCATTAGGCAGCGGCTGTTTCTTGGTGAGCTCCCCAGGGAATCCGTGCTGGAAACGGAGCATGGGTTTTTGGTTACGTCTCCTCTACTGACGACATTCATCATGTCGCGGCATCTGACGGATCTTCAGCTTCTTTTGGTATTGGCGGAGATGTGTGGCTTGTTTGCGGTGTGTGCCCTGCCAGCGGCACTTGAGGCGGAGCTTTCGCGTGCAATTGATTCGGGCGCGATTTCGACAACGTTCGGTTGGGTGCGCTGCCCGTCCGAGGACGGCACCGCCTCAAATTTATGGCGTCGAGACGCTTTGGTTTTGGGCGGAGACCTTGACCGTTTTTGTTCAGATGTTTGCGGGATGCGTTACGGCAATAGATTTATGGCGGTATCGCAACTCGTTCCATTGGGTGCCGCGTCGCCTTTTGAGGTCGAGGCGTATTTGTTGCTTGGACTGCCGCGAGCCCTGGGAGGCGAAGGGTTTTGCGGCATAGAGCTCAATGTCGAAGTGACGTTAAGCACAAGTGCTCGAGCGATTGTGGGAAAGTCCCGTGTATATATCGACCTACTTCTTTCTTCGCCGGACGGTAGGCGACAGGTGGCCATTGAATGTCAGGGAAAGGCCTCGCACGGACGCGCGGGGGATGGCTTGCGTGACGCTGACCGCATGACGGCCCTTCAGGCCATGGGCTACGATGTGCTTCTCCTTACACACAGACAGATATCGGATGAGGATAGATTCCGCGCGATCGTTAAGGCCGTATGCAGGATGCTCGATGCTGAATATCGTGATAAAAGCTCGGATGAGCAAAGGGCTGAGGCATTACTCCGGTCTGAACTATTCATTGACTGGACAAAATTGGGAGTAATCGACGGAAAGATGCCCGTTAGACACAAAATGGCTCGATCGTGGACGGCTGCGAATCTAAGTGAGTAGACTTTTGGCACTTTGGCGACCAGGCCGTTTTGCAACAAGTCATTTACCTGCGGCTTTATAAAGCAATATGGGTGGTGTGCTCGGCAAGTTCCAAAAAGTCTACTCATTTAGTTTTTGACGAGAAGCCGATGCCGAAGGCGGTCCTATTTCAGGGCGTTAACAAGTTCGTGAGGCACGAAAAAGGCCCGAACCAATATGGTCCGGGCCTCATCAAGCTAGAGGTTATGTCTCAGGCGGTTGGCTTAGCCAAAGTAGCGCTTGAGCAGGCCGGCGAAAGCCTTGCCGTGGCGGGCCTCGTCGCGAGCCATCTCGTGCACGGTGTCGTGGATGGCATCGAGGCCAGCGGCCTTGGCGCGCTTAGCAAGATCGGTCTTGCCGGCGGTGGCGCCGTTCTCGGCCTCAACGCGCATCTCGAGGTTCTTCTTGGTGGAGTCGGTCACGACCTCGCCCAGGAGCTCAGCGAACTTGGCGGCATGCTCGGCCTCCTCGTGGGCAGCCTTCTCCCAGTACAGGCCGATCTCGGGATAGCCCTCGCGCTGTCTCTTATACACATCTCCGAGCCCACGAGACTCCTGAGCATCTCGTA
>URKV01000124.1 GCA_900548565.1 uncultured Collinsella sp. | reverse complement strand
CAGCGTCAGATGTGTATAAGAGACAGGGGTGCCGCCCTTGGTGACCAGTCCCGCGTGGCGACGCCTTCCCAGGCTATCGAGCGTGGCGCAAGCCACATTGTGGTGGGCCGTCCCATCACCGGTGCCGACGATCCGGTTGCCGCCTTTGACGCCATCGTCGCTGAGCTGGTCGAAAACGTCGCGTAAAAGATTCCCCTAAGTCACCACTTTTGGGTCTCATTAGCACAAAATAGCCCCTGTGCCTGCGTAAACTTTCCCATCCTTTGTGTGGAATCGCAGGTCAGGGGCTCAACTTTGGGCGCAGTATATTGCACTTTTTGCGGGTATCGTCTAACCTATGGAGCCGCGATTGGGCATTTTGTACGTTCTACGTGCTAAAATGCCAATTATTGAATCAGATATAACCCAACTATTTGGAGGTTCGAATGGCACTCCCTCAGCTTACCGATGAGCAGCGCAAGCAGGCTCTTGAGAAGGCTGCTGCCGCACGTCACGCCCGCGCTGAGCTTCGCGAGCAGATCAAGAAGGGCGAGAAGTCCCTCGAGTCCGTGCTCAACTCCGATGACCCCATCGCTTCCCGCATGAAGGTTTCCACCCTCATCGAGTCTCTTCCTGGTTATGGCAAGGCCAAGGCCGCCAAGATCATGGAGGAGCTCGGTATCTCCGCTACCCGTCGCGTCCAGGGCCTCGGCGTCCGTCAGCGCGAGCAGCTCCTCGAGCAGCTGACCAAATAAGTGAGCGCTCAGGATTCCAAGCTCTTTGTGATTTCTGGACCGTCAGGCGCAGGGAAGGGTACGCTCGTCACTCGTTTGCGCGAGCGCCGCTCGAACCTGGGCCTGACGGTTTCGGCTACCACGCGAGCACCACGCAAAGGTGAGGTCGACGGCGTCAACTACTTTTTTCTGACGCGCGAGGAGTTCGACCGCCGCGTGGCTAACGGTGAGTTTGTTGAGTGGGCCGAGGTCCACGGTAACTGCTACGGCACGTTGGTGAGCGAGGTCACATCCAAGCTCGCCTCTGGCGCATCTCTGATTTTGGAGATCGATGTCCAGGGCGCCCTGCAGGTGAAGGAGCGTTTCCCCGAGGCCGTGCTGATCTTTATCAAGCCGCCTTCGCTTGAGGTGCTCCGCGAGCGTCTAGTCGGTCGCGGTACCGAGACGCCCGAGACGATTGAGCTGCGTATGGCAAACGCCGCCGATGAGCTTGCCCTTGCCGACCGCTACGACGACGTCGTGGTTAATGACGATCTCGACCGCGCGACCGATGAGCTCGTTCGCGTTCTCGATATGCATGAAAGGATCTGAGGTCCGTGTCCGTTGTAAAGCCTTGCATTGACGATCTTCTGGAGAAGACCGATCACAACCGCTTCCTGCTTGCTTCGCTTGCCTCCAAGCGCGCCTGCGATATTAACAGCATGCTGCGTGGCCAGCACAACCGCGTGCTTGCCGTCCAGGATGTCGATGACATCACCATCGGGCTTTCCGGTGCCGATACCATTTCGATGGCTATGGACGAGATTGTCGACGGCGACATCTCTTACGACGAGGCCCGTTACGAGAAGGCGCTCGGCCACAAGGTTGCTGAAGCCTAAATGGCGGCTCGCGTCTGCCTGGTCCACTATCACGAGGTTGGACTGAAGGGTAAGAACCGCGCACATTTTGAGCATATCCTCATGGATAACATCAAGGCGGCCTTGGCCGCCTTTTCCGTGAATGCCGTGTCTCGAATTTCCGGTTATATCCTCGTGACCTTTAACGAGCATCAGGCCGATGAGGCGGCGCGTGTCATTCGCACCGTTCCCGGCGTTGCTCGTGTGTCTTTGGCGTATCACACCAATCGCGACCCTCAGGAGTACTGTGCCGCCGCCGTGAAGGCGCTGCGCGAGTTTGGTTCCTTCGATTCGTTTAAGGTGCACGCCAAGCGCTCCAATACCGATTATGAGCTCACCTCGATTGACATCAATCGTCAGGTGGGCGAGGTGCTGTGCGAGGCCTTCCCCGATAAAAAGGTTCAAATGCACGACCCCGATGCGATGGTGCACGTACTGGTGGTCCAGGGTAGCGTTTATGTGTACGCGCGCTCCGAGCGCGGCGTGGGCGGTCTGCCGGTGGGTTCTGCCGGCAAGGTCGTGACGCTGCTGTCGTCGGGTATTGATTCTCCGGTGGCAACCTGGATGCTCGCGCGTCGCGGCGCGGTGTGCGTGCCGGTACATTTCTCAGGTCGTCCGCAGACGCCCGACACGAGCGAGTATTTGGTGCAGGACATCATTCGTGCGCTTGAGCCGGGTGTCCAGATCGGCCGCCTGTACGTGGTGCCGTTTGGCGACTGCCAGCGTGAGATTTCGGTCACCTGTCCCAGCAACCTGCGCGTGATCATGTATCGCCGCATTATGTATTCGGTTGCCGAGCGCATTGCACACATCGAGGGCGCCAAGGCCATCGTGACGGGCGAATCGCTTGGACAGGTTGCCTCCCAAACGCTTGAGAATATCATGGCCGTTAACGAGGCCGTGAAGATCCCCGTGTTCCGTCCGCTCATCGGTTCGGACAAGCAGGAGATTATCGCGCGCGCCGAGGAGATTGGTACGTTCGATATCTCGACTGAGGCCGCTCCCGACTGCTGCACGCTGTTTATGCCGCGTCGTCCCGAGACGCACGCTAAACTCGATGCCGTGCATGAGGCCTGGGAGTTGTTCGATCACGAGGAGATGATCGAGCGCCTGCTCAGGCAGACCGAGTATATCGACTTCGAGAGCAATACGTATAAGGCCCCTAAGACCTTAAAACGCAAACATTCGGAGCTTGCTCCGCGTGAGATTTACCAAGATCACGAGTAAATTTGTGCATAGACCGACGATGCTCTTGCATCGTCGGTCTTTTGCTATCTGGGCATTTTGCGGCTAAGTGTTCATTTGCTGACGTGTGCCTGAATAAATGGACAGATTTGTGCAAGGTTTTGGTCAGCTTTTGGTTTGACCGCGAAAACCGGTTTTGAAGCATGGCTGTTGCAGGGCTCTTTTCCTGACACGATGTTGTTGGGAGGTTTTGCTATGGCGCAGCGCGAACAACACGAACGGGTCAAAAAGATGGACCGCTGGGCAGGCAAGCTGCTCGGTCATAAGGCTGTGGTGGTGGCGATGCTGGGCGTCATTGCGATGGCGAGCGGCTTGGCGATGGCGAACCTTGGCGGCGGTGCCGGCGGTGTGTCGTTTGAGCGCACTGATGGTACGGGCTCGTTAGTGGAGCCGGGATCCGGCGATGCTTCGAGCGGAAAGACATCCGAAGGCTCTTCGACTAAGGCTTCTGCCGCGGCAGAGGTCTATGTCGATGTCGATGGCGCCGTTGTGTCGCCCGGTGTATACAGGCTCAAAGACGGGGCACGGGTATCCCAGGCGATCGATGCCGCCGGCGGGCTGGCGCCCGAGGCTGACGTTACGGGGCTTAATCGGGCATCTAAGGTCACTGATGGACAAAAAATCCATGTTCCAACGGTAGGGGAGCAGCAGGCGTCCATTGCGGAAGCCGGTGTTGATGGTGGGGCTTCCACATCATCGGGCGTGAGTGGCGCAACAGGCCTAGTAAACATCAATACGGCAAGCGCGGTAGAGCTGCAGACGCTCTCGGGCATCGGTCCCTCCATGGCCCAGTCGATTATCGATGAACGGACAAAGAACGGTGCTTTTGCCTCGGTTGACGATCTGATGCGTGTGTCGGGAATCGGCGAGAAGAAGCTTGCCAAAATCAAAGATTGCATCTGCGTATGAGTGCGACCGAGCGCGAGCGTGTGATGCCACCGCGGCCCCTGCTTCCGTGGACGATGGCCTTGTGTGTCGGCATGTGCATGAGCTGCGCCTTGGTGCTCAACGTGGCCGCTGATGCGCTGCTGAGGGAGCGGGCGCCGGCGGTCGGGCTGCTATGGGCCATTCCCGTTGCGGCGGCGGTATTCGTTGTGCTGGCTCAATCTTGTGCGCGGCTTGCCCCTTTGAAGCGGTGGTTGTATGCCGCGTCCGTCGGTCTCGTGGCGGGAGCGGTCGTCTCGGCGTGGTGGGCTGTGGGTGCGCTCAGCGCCTCGAAGGCGCTCGACGGTCGAGCGGCAAGCGGCCTCGAGTTTATCGTGCAGGGCGATCCATCCATAAACGACGACGTGTATTCCTATACCTGCGAGGCACGCGCGGACGGTAAGAACTTGGCAACGGTTCGCCTATCGTGCGACCGCGAGCTCAAGGTCGGGGCGCACGTGCGTGTTATCGGTCGCGTTTCACGTTTTGAGAACGATGCGTATGGACGATCGCGCGTGCTCCGAGGCGAGGTGCGCAAGGTTAAAGTCGTTCGGATTGTGTCGGCCGATGAGGGCTCTCCGGGACCGCTGCTTCGGCTGCGAAATGGGCTGCTTGCGTCCATCGCGCCTGCGACCGACCCGGCGCGTGCGCTCATAGCCGGTGTCGTCTGCGGTCGTTCGGCCGAGCTACGCGCCCAGCCGGCGGGCGACTGGTTTTCGGTAACGGGAACGGCGCATCTTATCGCCGTCTCGGGCAGCCATTTGGCTATCGTGGGGTTTGTAATCGAGGGTTTATTGCAAAAGACTCGGTGCTCACGTGGTCTTCAGCGGGCGATATTGGCGATAACGCTTGTGGGCTACGCTGCCTTTACGGGCGCGTCTCCCTCGGCCGTGCGCGCGTGCTGCATGGTGTTCGCTACGCTTGTTGTAAACGGCGCGGGGCGTCGCCGGCACGGCGCATCGGCACTCTTCGTAACCATGTCCATCTTTGTGCTACTGCGACCGACGGTGCTGTTCGAGATGGGCTTTCAGCTTTCATGTGCCAGCGTCTTAGCCATTCTGTGCTTTTGCCCCTATGCGACCTACGCTTTGGGTGAGCTGGGTGTGTCATCGGGCGTTGCCAGCATGCTTTCCGTCACGCTGTGCTCGCAACTGGCGACTCTTCCCATTACCATTCCCGCCTTCGGCACGTTCTCGCTCATTGCTCCGTTGGCAAATGCGGTCATCGGTCCGGTGGTGAGCGTACTGCTTGCTGTGTCCATCGTGCTGGTTCCCTTTTCGCTCGTGGGACCGTTGCGGACTTGGGCGCTCGTTGTGCCCATGATTGCCGCCCGTTGCGCGCTGTTCTTCGAGCAGCTGTTTGCCGCCGTGCCTGGTGCATCTGTGAGTGTGCCGCCCGAAAGCATGTGGATTTACCTAGTGCCGTGTTTGCTGGCGGTTCTGTTGGTCTGGTGGCCGCGTCCCCGCGCACGTCCTATGGCGGTGGGGCTTGCATGCCTGGTGCT
>URKV01000123.1 GCA_900548565.1 uncultured Collinsella sp. | reverse complement strand
CTACACGCGTAAGATCGTCGGCAGCGTCAGATGTGTATAAGAGACAGCGGCCATCTTTGCCTGATACTCATCGTCGTCGAGACGGACGAGGTTGAGGTCGTCACTTCCGTAACGCAAACCGTTGATGTATGAATCCACGGCTTTGAGCAGGTCATCTTGAGGCTGGCCCGCGTCCTCGAGCTTAACGATGCGCTGCGTGGTACCGCGCACCAGACCGGCGTAGTTGACCACGCGCGCCGTGCCCTGGATATCGGAGACGAGCAGCATAACATTGATGAAGAAGAAGATGAGAACTGCCGTGAGCACCATCATGAGCAGGCGCACCGCCTGGCCGGCCTTCTTGGCGACAGAAGTATTCACAAGTTCACTCCCCCAAATGGCAAAAGTGCAGGTAGCACGCAGTGGTCAACTCTACCATATGGGCCAAGAGCCGCAGACTTGGTGCAGCCTTTGGGGCAGAGCTTAATCAGGGTAGTCAATTTGGCGATGATTATTAATCCCCGTCCCAGAAAAATCATCGGACAGGCAGGGCGGCAAAAGTAGTCAAAAACCCGTCCCAAATTAGCTAGTTGAGGAGTTGGGCCATGGCGTTGACGAATTTTTGTACTTGGAGGGCGGGCTCGAGCGGGTAGTGCAGAAAGACCGGCACCTCGCGGCCGCACAGGAACGGCACGCCCACAAAGGCCGGGTGTACCCCCGACCACGCGCCGCAGGTGAGCACCGCGTCACCCTTTTCCTCGGCTTCGTTAAAGAGCGCAAAGTCGAAGTTATCCACATCGATCACGTCCACGCCGCCGTCTGCCAAAAGATCGATACGCAGGCTGTCCATAGCGTCGTTGCCGTGGCGGAGCACGCGCAGGCGCATGCCCTCCAAGTCGGCGACCGTAATGCGTGTCTTGCGCGCCAGCGGGCTCGTGCGCGGCACGTCGATATAAAACGGCACGTTAACGATGCGAAGCTTTTGGCAGGCGTCGCCCCAGCGCGGGGTAGAAAAACTCGACTGCACCACATCCACCTCGCGGCCCAAGCTGCGCATGACGGATTCGCGCTCGTCATAGAGATCGCTTACCGGCACGATCTCAAATCGCAGAGACGGTTCCAGATCGTGGATGCCCGACCACATCGACAGCGTCTGGCGCCCCGGGCACATCATCGACACACCCAGGCGCACGGCACCGCCATCGCCCGCCGCGCGTCGGGCGCGGCGCAGCGCATCCTCGGACTGGCGCATAATCGAGCGCGCGTCGTCCACCAGCAGCGCCCCCGCCGGCGTCACCTTGACGCCCGAATGCGAGCGCTCGAACAATGTGATGCCAAACTCGGCCTCAAAGCCCGACACCTGTTTGACAAGTGCTGGGGTCGACACGCGCAGTTTTGCCGCGGCGCGCGAGAAGCTTCCCAGCTCCGCGGCGGCCGCTATGGCCTCGAGTCGTCGATCGTACACGTCAATCTCCTGTTTTCGCGCCCGTGGCAACATGGCGCCACAGGGGGTCGTTTTCGCAGGTTACGCGCTCAATTGAGCATAAACTGCATCGCACGGTGTAAACCTACGGTTAACACCATTCTAACAAATATGCAATTCACCTGCGCAAATGTAAAGCATACGATAACCAGCGAAAACCACATGGGTCGGTTAATGGGAGCGACCCACTGGGAGGCACAAGAAGGGAAGTTCCTATGAGCAATTGGCTTAAGCTCGAGGGCGATGTCTGCGCCGTGACCGGCGCACTCGGCGGTATGGGCGTCGAGATTTGCCGCGAGTTCGCCCGCAACGGCGCCAATGTCGTCCTGCTCGACCTGGACGAGGAGAAGGTCAAGACCGCGGCCGCCGACCTCGCCGCCGAGTTTGGCATCCACGCCGAGGGCTACAAGATGAACGCCACCGACGAGGCCGAGGTTCAGGCCGCCGTCGACGCCACGATCGCCGACTTCGGCCGCGTCGACGTTCTCGTCAACACCGCCGGCATCCTGCGCTTCGCAGCCATGGAGGACCTGCCGCTCTCCGACTGGAACGAGGTCATCAACGTCAACCTCACCGGCTACTTCATCACCTCGCAGCGCTTTGGTCGCGAGATGATCAAGGCCGGCCAGGGCCGCCTGGTTCACATCTCCACCGTCGCCAGTCACTCCCCCGAAACGTTCTCGGGCGTGTACAGCTCCACCAAGGCGGGCGTCAACATGATGTCCAAGATGCTGGCTGCCGAGTGGGGCCCCTACGGTGTGCGCTCCAACTGCGTCGAGCCCTGCTTTGTCAAGACCCCCATGTCGGCGAGCTTTTACGCCGACCCCGAGGTCGAGAAGAGCCGCAGCCGTCTCATCGCCACGCGCCGCATCGGCGAGGTCAGCGATATCGCCAACGCCGTCATGTTCCTGGCGTCCACGCGCTCGGACTTTACCACCGGAGACGCCATCAAGGTCGATGGCGGTTTCTCCAATATGATGGGCGACCTCACCGCCAAGCCCGGCGGCCGCCGCGCCTTTGCCGACAACTACCTCAAGAACAAGGGCGTCGAGCTTTGGTCCGACGAGTCCGGCGTCGCAAAGCCGACTGACCAGTAAACCAGCCTGACAGGGAGGCTCCGCGGGCGTGCCCGCCCCTCCCCCGCATCGATTAGAAAGAGTCCCATGGCTTCCACCAACTCCAACAAGGGTCGCGCCGTCGTGCTTTCCGCCGCGTGCGTCACCATGTTCTTCATCAGCTCCATCGCGCTGTATTCCGTCGTGAGCAAGAACCTGCTCGCCGTCTACCCCGAGTGGTCCAGCGCCCTTACCTGGGCTTTCCCGGTCTTTCAGACCATCATGGCCGTGACGGGCATCTTCGCCGGCCGCATCTCCGATAAGATCGGCCCCCGCAACGTCGTGATCGCCGCCGCCGTGTGCTACGGCCTGGGCTGGTTCATGTCCGGCACCGTCACCGAGCCGTGGCAGTTCTACCTGTGGTTCTCGCTCGTCGCCGCCATCGGCAACGGCCTGGGCTACAACCCGGCGCTCACCACCGGCCAAAAGTGGTTCATCGACAAGAAGGGTCTCGCCTCCGGCATCACCCTGGCCGCTTCGACCGCCGGTCCCGCCGTGCTGTCCCCGGTGCTCGCCTCGCTGCTCATCCCGAGCCTGGGCATCTTTGGCGCCCTCAAGGCACTCGGCGTCATCTTCTTTGTGACGATCGCCGCCTCCGCCCTGTTCCTGAAGGCCCCCGAGGCCGGCTGGCTGCCCGAGGGCTTCGAGGCCCCCAAGGGTGGCGCACACGCCGGCACCTTCGGCGACCTCACCCCGGGCGAGATGGTCAAGACCCCGCGTTTCTGGGTCCTCATCGTCACCTTCGCCTGCGCCGCCACCGCCGGCACCCTGCTCGTGGGCAAGGTTGCCTCCATCGCCGCCGTCCAGCTCTTCGCCGACCCCACGAGCGCCGCGGCCGTCGCCCTCGGCGGTGTGGTGGTCTCCGTCAACACCTGCGCCAACCTGGTCGGCCGTCTGTCCTTTGGCCAGATCATCGACAAGCTCGGCGCCTACAAGTCGCTGCTCATCAGCCTTGTCGTCACCATCGTCGCGCTTGTCATCATGTCGATGAGCTTTACGCAGAGCATGTTCTTTGTGGCACTCGCCCTGCTCGGCTTTAGCTTTGGCGCCCTGCTCGTCATCTACCCGCCGCTCACCGGTGGCGCCTTTGGTACCAGCAACATCGGCGTCAACTACGGCATCATGTTCCTGGGCTACGCCGCTTCTACCTGGATCAGCCAGCCCATCACCGCCGTGCTGTATCACGCCGAGGCCGGCAGCGCCGCCTACCAGCAGTCCTTCTACGGCGCCATTGTGATCGCCGCCATCGCCGTCGTGCTCACCGTCTACATGATGGTCTCCGACAGCAAGAAGAAGTCCGCCTAGTTGTACCAATGCGACAAAGGGACAGTCCCTTTGTCGCATTCCACCGGTCACCAGTATTAAGGAGTCGAAATGTCTGAGCTCAACCCCGTCCGCATTGCCGTTATCGGCGCCGGCGCCATGGGCCGCAACCACATCCGCTTTGTCACCGAGGAGCCCGAGGCCGAGCTCGTCGCCATCGCCGACGCCTTTGAGGGCGCCCGCGCCACGGCCGAGGCCGCCGGCGTGCCGTTTTACACCGATCCCGCCCAGATGATGGACGAGGTCAAGCCCGAGGCCGTCATCATCGCCACCCCCAACGACCTGCATCTGGGCGTTGCCCGCGAGGCCATCAAGCGCAACATCGTGCCGCTGGTCGAAAAGCCGATCTCCAACGACCTCGAGGATGCCCAGGCCTTCGCCGCCGAGGCCGAGACCGCCGGTGTGCCCGTGCTCGTGGGTCAGCACCGTCGCCACAACCCGTTTGTGAACAAGGCCAAGGAGATTATCGAGTCCGGCGAGCTGGGCAAGCTCACCGTGTCGAGCTTCCACTACATGATCTATAAGAACGACGAGTACTTCGATGTCGAGTGGCGTCGCAAGAAGGGTGCCGGTCCGATCCTGGTCAACCTGGTGCACGACGTCGACCTGCTCCGCTACCTGCTGGGCGAGCCCGTCGCCGTCCAGGGCATGCAGTCCAGCGCCGCCCGCGGTTTTGAGACCGAGGACTCCGCCGTGGTCAACGTCCGTTTTGCCGATGGCGCGCTCGCAAGCATGACCATCTCCGACGCCACCGCCAGCCCCTGGAACTGGGAGGCGACTGCTCGCGAGGACCCGCAGTACCGCCCCTTCGACGCCGATGCCTACTTTATTGGCGGTACCAAGGGCGCCCTGTCGCTGCCCCGCCTGCACCAGTTCTCCTACGACGGCGCCTCCAACTGGCACAAGCCGCTGCAGATGGAGATTCCGGCCGTCGACCCGGCACTGCCGCACAAGATGCAGCTCAAGCACTTTGTGAAGGTCGTCCGCCGCGAGGTCGAGCCCGTCGTGACCCCCGCCGACAACGTCAAGACGCTCACGCTGCTTAACGCCATCAAGGAGGCCGCCGAGACCGGTCAGCTCGTCGAGTTGTAATGCCTTAAGAGCGGCCGCGGCAGAAACCCCATGCCGAGCCCCTCGGTCCGTCACAAATAAACCCCTCTTCTTTGCCCTGCGAGCAGCCTCCTGCCCGCGGGGCTTTTCTTTGCAGCCGCAACGCGCGGGCGGGTGGTAGACTGGGTGGCTCATGCACCTGTAACGTACTCACAGACAGGAAGTCCCATGGACCTGACCGCCCAGCTCGCCCGCGAGCTCAACCTTAAGGCCGCCAACATCGAGGCGGCCGTCAAGCTCATCGACGAGGGCAACACCATCCCCTTTATCTCGCGCTACCGCA
>URKV01000122.1 GCA_900548565.1 uncultured Collinsella sp. | reverse complement strand
GAGATGCTCAGGAGTCTCGTGGGCTCGGAGATGTGTATAAGAGACAGGTGTTTATGGGCACGCCTGATTTTGCGGTGCCTTCGTTGACTTCGCTTGTCGAGGCTGGTAACGAGATTGCGCTTGTTGTTACTCGTCCTGATGCTGTTCGTGGGCGTGGTAAGAAGCTGGAGCCGTCTCCTGTTAAGGCTAAGGCGCTTGAGCTGGGGTTGCCGGTTATTGAGGCTAATCGTATGACGCCGGAGGTCGTTGAGGCGCTTCAAGCTGCTCGGGCAGATATTTTCTGCGTGGCTGCCTATGGCTGCATTTTGCCCGATGAGGTGCTGCATATGGCGCCGCTCGGTATCGTAAATGTTCATGCGTCCTTGCTGCCTCGTTGGCGTGGGGCTGCTCCTATTCAGCGTGCGATTCTCGCTGGTGATGAGATTGCTGGCGTTTCCATTATGCGCATTGGGCATGGCGTGGATACTGGCGCTTATTGCGCGCAGGCGTCTACGTCGGTTGCCGGTAAGCATGCCGAGGCGCTCACGATGGAGCTTGGTGAGCTTGGTGGCAAGTTGCTTGCCGATACGCTTCCCTCACTTGCCGATGGCTCGGCTGTTTGGACTGAGCAGGATGAGTCGCTCGTTACTCATGCTGCCAAGATTTCCAAGCAGGAGATGCGTCTGGATCCGCAGATGACGGCGCTCGATTGCGTGCGGCATGTGCTCGCTTCGTCCGATACCGCGCCTGCTCGATGCGTGATTGCCGGCAAGACCGTGCGTGTGCTCGATGCTGCGCTGGCCGATGTTTCGCTTGGCAAGGGCGGCGTTGACGTTAAGAATAAGCGTGTTTTCCTTGGCCTTTCCGATGGTGCGGTTGAACTGCTCGAGGTTAAGCCCGATGGTAAGCGTGCTATGGCCGCTTCTGCTTGGGCTGCTGGCCTGCAGGGCGCTGATCTTTCGTGGGGTGTTTTGTCATGAGCAAGTTGTCTCCCGCGCGCAAGCTTGCGCTCGATGTGCTGATGGAGGCCGATCGCCGCGGCATGTATGCGCGCGACGTGCTGTCCTCTCGCGCATCGGCCAAGGCTATTGATCAGCGCGATTCCGCTTTTGCCGCCCGCTTGGCGCTGGGTGTGGCCGCCACGCAGGGTATTTTGGACGAGCTGCTCGACCAGTTTCTTGATAAGCCTAAAAAGGTTGCGCCGCGTGTTCGCATGGCGCTTCGTATCTCGGCCTTCGAGATGCTCTATCTGCATACGCCTGGCCGCGTTGCGGTGAGTCAGGGCGTTGAGCTGGTGCGCAGCGGAGCTAAGTCTGCCGCCGGTTTGGCCAATGCCGTGCTGCATAAGGTCGCGGACAACGTTGAGGACTTTGCCACTGCGTCCGATGTAGACGAGTCTGAGCGACGCTTGGTTCGTCTGTCGCGCCTGATGGGTCTGCCGCGTTGGCTGTGCGCTCGTATTATGGCTTCGTTTGACACACCGGAGGGCGCGCTTAGCTTTGCCGGTAATCTGGCCCCCGCGCCGCTGGCCCTGCACGAGAACGCCTTTGCGACCAAGCCCGATCCGTATATCTCGCAGCTCGTCGCGCCTGTCTTCCCGGGCTGCCATGCCCCGGTTGATGCCCAGGTTACCGTTGCTTCGGGTGTGTTTGAGCGTGCTGCCGCGGTGGCATCTGATCTCAATGCGCAGCTTATCGCCACAGCTGCCACGCGCCCTGGTAGCTGTCTTGAGATTGGTGCCGGTCGTGGCACCAAGACCTATGTGATGATGTGTCAGGCCAAGTGTGCGGGGTATGAGCGTCAGCATACGGCGCTCGATTTGCATGATCGCAAGTGTGACCTGAATCTTGCTCGCCTGCATAAGGCGGGTATTCAGGGCGTTCGCACGGTTTCGGGCGATGCATGCGAGCTTGATGAGGTGCTCACATCGTTTGATGCCATGCTTGGCGAGCCGGTTAAATTCGACACGGTCTTTATCGATGCGCCGTGCTCGGGCACCGGAACCATGCGTCGTCATCCCGAGATCCCGTGGCGTCTGACCGAAAAGGATGTGACGGTTGAGCTGCCCAAACTGCAGCTGTCGATGCTCAAGGAAGCCGCCGCGCGCGTGGCTGCCGGCGGCGAGCTCATCTATGCGACGTGCTCGGTCTTCGACGAGGAGAACACGCAGGTGGTGGATGCTTTCCTTGCTTCTCCTGAGGGCGCCGGCTTTAGCGTGGCACCGCTTTCCGAGGCACAGATTCTGCAACTCCCTGAGTTCGATCAGGCCAAGAAGCTCGTTTCCGTACGCCAGAACGATCGGGGCCTCTTCCAAAGCGTGCCGGTAAACGCAGATTCCTACGACGGCCACTTCTGCGCCCGTCTGGTCCGCAAGTAGCGACTAAGTTGCGGTGAAATAGGGATTGAATAGCGGCATCTACCTGCCAAACAGTCCTTATTTCACCGCAACTCACAAGGAAACCTGGGTAGCTTGATTAGCTACCCTTAGCGCAAAGAATTAGCCCCGCGATCGGCGTTGATCGCGGGGCTGCTTGGTTTCTAGTGGCTATGCGGGCAATTGGCGCAGCAGCCGCTCGTGGCGTTGGTGCTGGAGCCGCCGCTTCGCTGGTCGGTGTTGTAGAAACCGCTGCCCTCAAATTTAATGCCGCTGGCCGAGAACGTCTTGGCCGCCGGGGCACCGCAGCTGGGGCACACGACCTCGGGAGTCTCGGACATGGGATGCTCAACCTCAAACACGTTGCCGCAGCTCGAGCACTTGTAATCGTAGCGCGCCATAATACTTCCTTTTCAGCACAAAGCGGGCAGATTACTCTGCCCGCAAAAATTCAAACGTCTGTAACTGTACCCTATATCGGGGCTTTTATCACGCTTCGCCCCAGAATCTATGGTTGTTGCGCAGGAGCTGTGCGGTTTTGTTCTCGGCGGCTGCAATGTCTGCCTCGTCAGCCTGCCAGGTCCAGTTGCCCGTGGCCACGCCCGGAACGTTCATGCGCGCGTCGTCGCCAAGCCCCAGGACATCCTGCAGCGGCATCATCACCAGGGGAGCGTCGCTTGCCAGCGCGTCGCTCATCAGCTTGGCCGCCACCTCAACACCGCTCGGTTCATCGCCGCCCGCAAAGGAACGCGTACACCAGCCGGCCAGCGTCGACGTATCGTGCGTCGAGGTGTACAGAATCTTGCCGGGCGTGGGATGCACACCGCAACGAACGTCGTAGTCGCTAAACTCCAGCACGTCCATGCCGGGGAAACCGCAGGTCGATGCCATGGCGCGAACACCGGGCGTCAGATAGCCCAAGTCCTCAGCGATAAAGTTGAGCGGACCCAGCTCGTCATAAGCGGTCTGGAACAGGTCCTTGCCCGGTCCCGCCAACCAGCGACCTTCGGCGCAAGCCTTGCCTGCGGGGATACTAAAGTAACTGTGGAATCCCAGGAAGTGATCCAGGCGCACGCGGTCGTAGAGCGAGAACGCGCGACGCAGACGATCCATCCACCAGCTATAGCCGTTCTGCTTCATGTGGTCCCAGCGGAACGTCGGGTTGCCCCACACCTGGCCCTCGGGCGCAAAGTTGTCGGGCGGTGCACCGGAAATCTCAATCGCCTTGCCGGTATCGGACAGCCAGAAGTTCTCGGGTTCGCTCCACGCGTCTGCCGAATCGTCGGACACGTACATAGGAATATCGCCGATAACCTCGATGCCCTTCTTGTGCGCATAGTTCATGAGCTCGCACCAAGCCAGGTCAAAGCGGTACTGCATGTACGCCTGAAGCTCGGCCTCGTTGTGAAAGCGCTTGTCGTCGATCAGATGCTCGTTGTAGCGCGCGACATCTGCCGGCCAATCATGGCGCGACTCGCCCTCAAAGTACTTCTTAACGGCCATGTAGACGCAGTATTTCTCGAGCCAATCGGCATTGCGATGTTTAAACGCAGTGTACAGCGGATCGGCATCCTCGCCGCCGCGGGCCTTCCAGGTCTCAAAGTCGGCTGCCAGCTCCTCGTGGCTCTCGGGTAGCAGGTCGATATTGCCTGCAAAGGCCGAAGGACCGGCGTAAGGGGAGCGGAAGAAGTCCGTGGGGTTGACGGGGAGAACCTGCCAGTAGCGCATGCCCATGGCGGCCAGATGGTCGATAAAGCGACGCGTGGGCGCGCCGATCGTACCGGGCTTGCCGTCGTCGGTCGGCACCGATGTGATATGGCACACAACACCCGCACCGTGATCGAGCGGCTCCTGCAGGCGCTGCTCGGCGTGGTGATAGATGATCGACGAACCCAGCGGGTACAGGTCGAGCGTGACCGTGCCGTTGTGGATCTCGCACTCGTGACCGCTAATCACATCGCTCGCGCATTCGCCGAGCGCCGGAATCGTCACGCGGTGTGAATTGCGCAGGCTGCGGTTGATGATGACGGTCGCGGACTCGCCGTCTTTACCGGTGCGCGTATAAGCGAGTACTTCGTCATTGAGCGCAAAGGCCTTGATTTCACCGTCGATCATAAACGGCAACGCGCGGCGCACAGCAGATGCGTTCTTGACGATCGCAAGCGTATCGAAGTCGTGCAGGTTTTCCTTGGTCGGCATGGTGCGACGATTGCCCGGATCGGTGAGTCCCTCAAGGCCGTACTCGTCGCCATAGTAAATCGAAGGCACACCCGGGAACGTCATCTGCATGAGCGTCGCGAGCCAAAAACGACTCTTTGCCAGGCCCATGGAGTTCTCGTCCAGGCGCCACTTGCTGCGCTCGCTCTCGGGCAGCTGCGACTCGTCGGGGCCGCCGCCGAGCACCGAGATAATGCGCGGGCGGTCGTGGCTCGACAGCAGATTGAGCGCGCAGGATAATGCCTCGCGCGGGTAGTTCTCGCGCAGGGTCTCGATATCCTCGGCAGCTTGGTAGGCGTTTTTGTAGCCCATCAAAAAGCCGATGACCATGTCGCGGAAGGGGTAATCCATAGCAGAGTCCAGCTCGGAGCCCTGCAGGTAGCGACGCAGATGGCCGTAGCTGATCTTGTTGGAGGCATCTTCCCAGACCTCGCCGAGCAGCAGCGCGTCGGGCTTCTCGGCGAGCACGGCCTTTTTGATCTCGGTCAGGAAGTCATCGGAAAGCTCGTCGGCCACATCCAGGCGCCAGCCGTGAGCGCCGGCGCGCAGCCATTTACGAATGACGCCGTCCTTGCCCAGGAGCCGCTCGCGTACCAGTTCGGAGCTCTCATTGATGGCGGGCATATTGCCCACGCCCCACCAACAGTCGTACGAGCCGTCCTCGTGGAAATAAAACGCATCGCGCCACGGCGAATCCTCGCTCTGCCACGCGCCCACGCCGGGGT
>URKV01000121.1 GCA_900548565.1 uncultured Collinsella sp. | reverse complement strand
GTGGGCTCGGAGATGTGTATAAGAGACAGGTCCGCAAGTTCGTGTGCGTCGACACCAACGACGCCCCCGAGGTCGCCGTCGTCGATCCTGACATGATGGCTTCCATGCCCGCCGGCCTGACCGCTTCCACTGGTATGGACGCTCTGACCCACGCCATCGAGGGCTACACCACCAAGGGTGCTTGGGAGCTCTCTGACATGTTCCACTTTGAGGCTATTAAGCTGATCAGCGAGAACCTGCGTGACTCCGTCGCCGAGGCCAAGTCCGGCCGGCCCGGCTCCGGCCGCGAGGGCATGGCCCTTGGCCAGTATGTTGCCGGCATGGGCTTCTCCAACGTTGGCCTGGGCATCGACCACGCAATGGCTCACACCCTGTCTGCTCACTACGACACCCCGCACGGCGTCGCTTGCGCCATGCTGCTGCCGATTGCCATGGAATTCAACAAGCCGGTTTGCGCCGAGCGCCTGGCCAAGGTCGCCGTTGCCATGGGCGTTGACACCACGGGCATGAGCACCGACGAGGCCGCCGACGCCGCTATCGCCGCCGTCAAGCAGCTTTCCGCCGACGTGAACATCCCGCACGTCTGCGAGGCCATGAAGGCCGACGAGATCGAGGTCCTGGCCAAGGACGCCATGGCCGACGCCTGCTTCCCGGGTAACCCGCGCGAGGCGACGCTCGATGACGTCATCGAGCTCTTCAAGAAGATCTGCCCGGCTGCCTAATTTGGTTCGGCGGGCCCCTGCCCGTTAGCCCCACAATCGTCCTCGGACATGTCGGAAGCCCCCGCTGCGCACTTCGTGCGGCGGGGGCTTCCTCCGTCCTGCGGGAAGATTGTGGGGCTAACGGGCAGGGGCCCGCCGGCTCGTTATCGTGGCGGGCGCAGTTCTGAGGAGCTCAATGGGTTATCTCGCTAAGTAAAAAGATGGTTCGCGGTGGTATTGTTGCTGTGGGTTTAATTCGATATGAAAGGGTGACTTTGGTGTCCAAGATGGATTCTACGCTCTCCTATATTACTGACCAGCTGAAGGCGCTGACTTCTATTGCTTCGCCGACGGGCTATACCCGCGCGGCGACTGATTATCTGATGGAGACCCTGCGCGATATGGGGTTTGGGCCTGAGCGTTCCAATAAGGGTAACGTGCTCGTTGAGCTTGGTGGTGAGGGTGAGCCGCTCGTGTTGGCGAGCCATGTCGATACCCTGGGCGCTATGGTGCGCTCTATCAAGGACAATGGTCGTCTGCGCCCCACGACGATCGGCGGGCATCAGTGGTCTACGGCCGATGGCGAGAACTGCACCGTCTACACGCGCGACGGCAATGTGTACACGGGTGTGGTCCTCAATACCGAGCCTTCGGCGCATGTGGCCGATGAGCCGGTCAAGACTATCGAGAAGAACATGGAGATCCTGCTCGACGAGAACGTCGACAGCAAGGACGATGTGCTCGAGCTGGGTATTCAGACTGGCGACATCATCGCTATGGACCCTCGCACGACGGTGACGGAGAGTGGCTACATTAAGAGCCGCTTCCTGGACGACAAGCTTTCGGCCGCCATTTTGCTGGGCTTGGCGCGTGCCGTCGCCGCTGGCGAGGTGACGCTTTCGCGTAAGGTTTCGCTGCTCTTTACCGTGTACGAGGAGGTCGGCCATGGCGGTGCCTTTGTGCCGGCCGACACGCGCGAGATGATCAGCGTGGACATGGGCTGCGTGGGCGACGACCTGGGCTGCACCGAGCGCATGGTGTCGATTTGCGCCAAGGATTCGGGTGGTCCGTACAACTACGACCTGGTGACCACGCTGTCCAACATCGCGCGCGAGCTGGAGCTCGATTACGCCATCGATGTGTATCCGCACTACGGCTCGGACGTTGAGGCCACGCTCTCGGCCGGCTACGACATCCGTCACGGCCTGATCGGCCCCGGCGTTTACGCGAGCCACAACTACGAGCGCAGCCACATGGACGGCGTGCGCAACACCTTCGAGCTCGTCCGCGCCTACGTACAGCGCTAGGGGAAGCGGTTCATAGCTTGGCTGACCAATTGCTCTAAGGCCCGATTGCTCGGGCCTTTTTTCGCTTCAGTCTGTTTAGTATTATGCTGTATGTAACTAATTAACTTTACGTTTGGAATACTTAACGAGGTGATGCAGCGTATGGATACATCTGAGTACTTGTCTATGGGTGATGCTGCCCGCCTGTTGGGCGTTACGAAAGCCCGCATATCTCAGCTTGCCGCATCGGGAACGCTCGTGTGCGATATTGTGGGCGGACGGAAGATGGTTGAGTATGATTCTGCGGTCGCTTATCAAAAGGTCCGCAAACGTGGACGCCGTCCTGCGGCCGATGTGGGGCGCAAGTTTACGCTGATGTCCGCCGATTACGAGGTTGCACGTGTTTCGTTTGATCCGACGCGCGAGTTTTCCTTCGAAATCGCCGAGGTCCTCGATGCGCAACGAATGCCGTTTGGCACGTGCTCGAGCTCTTCTCCAACGGTGAATAAACGGGAGCTCAACGTGTGGTGGGGCCATCGGTCGGTGCCTGACGTCCGCCCCGGACTCGTCTCGCGCTATCGTGAACTGGGAATTGCCAGTGGCATCGAGGCTCCGGTTCGGTGCCTGGGTCTCTCGCTTTCGGATTGCTATTGGCTGCGGCCGGCCGATTGCGGCGAACTCAAATGGCAAAACATCAATTACTTTGAGAACGAATTTGAGCGATCGGCGCCCGAAGAGCGTTCGGGTTGGCTGGAAGGCATCGGTCTTAAAAATCCGGATAACACGTCCGAGGGTGAGCTCCCTAAATCGTGGATGATTCGCAACGGCGTTCGCGTTCTGGTCAAGGGATGCGGCATGGACGATCAACGTCCCTTTAACGAGGCGGTTGCAACGGCTCTACATCGTCGCTTGCTGTCAGAGGGTGAGTTTGTTCCTTATGCGGTTGAGCGGATGTTCGATGCCCCTGTGTGTCTGTGCGACGACTTTCTTGACGGCCGCGAGGAATATGTTCCGGCTGTTTACGTTAAGAACGCCCTTGGCGGCCAGCGAGGAAACTCGACGTACGACCGGTACTGCCGCTTCCTTGGTAAGCATGGAGCAGACGAGACTGCCGTGAGAAGGTCTATGTCGCAGATGATTGTTTGCGACGCCCTTTTGGCCAACAGCGATCGCCATTGGCGAAACTTCGGCATCATCCGCAATGTCGATACCTTGGAGATAAGGCATGCACCGCTGTTCGATAGCGGCAACTGTCTATGGTATAACGTGCCAACTGCTGTGCTCGCAGCTGGGGAGTTTGGGTTTGCCGCTAAGCCGTTTGGACCCAATCCTTCCGTCCAGCTGGCGCTTGCGGACTCGCTCGATTGGTTCGACTCATCGCGGCTCAACGGATTTGTTGATGAGGCGATCGAGATTCTTTCGCAGAGCAAGTGGGCCACGGCGGAGGGCCGGCTCGAGTCCATTCGCCGCGGCCTGGAGCGTCGCGTTATCGAGGTGAATGCTGCTGTTGAAGTGCTTCGACACGTGCGGCGATAAGCCCGCGGCTACTTAAGCGCGCCGGTCACGGTGCCGCCGCCGAGGACGATGTCGCCGCGATAGATAACGACGGCCTGGCCGGGGGCGATGGCTCGCTGCGGCTCGTCAAAAGTCAGTAGCATTTGTCCGTCGGCGCCACGTGTAAGGGTCGCTGCCTGGTCCTTTTGACGGTAGCGGTACTTGGCGCCCAGGCGAATGCCACCGGCATCGAGCTCTGCCTCCATGCGGTCGGCAGGGGCGCTCCAGATCCAGTCATTGGCCGTGAGCGCTGCGGCCGTCAGGTCCTCGGCCTCGCCCAGATGCACAATGTTGTTGGCGGCATCGACACCCGTTACGTACACGGGATGCGCCATCGCGACGCCCAGGCCCTTGCGCTGGCCAATGGTGTAGCGCAGCGCGCCGTTGTGGCGCCCGACTACACTGCCGTCGCGCCACACAATGTCGCCCGGTGCGGCGGGATGTCCGCAGCGGCGCTCGATATAGCCCGCGTAGTCGCCGTCCGCGATAAAGCAGATGTCCTCGCTCTCGGCCTTCTTGGCGTTGATGAAGCCCTGCTCGGCGGCAATGCGGCGCACGTCGCGCTCTTTGTCCAGCCCAGCCAGCGGAAAGATCGTGCGTGCCAGACGCTCCTGCGTGAGCGAATACAAAAAGTAGCTTTGGTCCTTCTTGGGGTCCTCGCCACGGTGCAGCCGCCAGGTGCCGTCGGACGCCTGGCTCGTTTTGGCGTAGTGACCTGTGGCGATGTAGTCGCAGCCCATGTCGAGTGCCGCATCGAGCAGCGCGTCAAACTTAATATGGCGGTTGCAGATGATGCACGGATTGGGCGTCAACCCTTCCTGGTAGGCAGTCACGAAGCGCTCGATAACGTTGCGGTCGAAGGTCTGCTGCAGGTCGAGCACATGGTGGGGTATCCCCAGGCGCTCGGCGACAGCCTTTGCATCGGCGATGTCGCGGTCGACCTTACTCATGCCCGTGACGGGATCGGGCGCGGGGCAGGTGAGGCGCATGGTGGCGCCGACGCATTCGTAGCCCTGGCTTTTGAGCAGGTACGCGGTCACGCTGGAATCGACGCCGCCGCTCATGGCGACGAGCACGCGCTTGTTGTGCATGGGGAGGTTCTCCTTGGTGGCATGTGGCCAAAAAAGAAAAGCGGCGCGGGAGGCTGGTTCCGCGCCGCAGACATTGTAGCAAGTTCGGACGTCTCGTGGGACACCCTGATTGGATGGACTCAGACTGCCGGGAGAGAGGAGACCGGCTCGTCCGTGGGCTCAACCTATGGGCGACAGGCCCTTAGTCCTGGAAGAGCGCCGTGGACAGGTAGCGCTCGCCGGTGTCGGCGAGCAGCGCCACGATGGTCTTACCCTCGTTCTCGGGGCGCTTGGCCAGCTGCAGCGCGGCCCACACGGCGGCGCCGGACGAAATGCCCACGAGCACGCCCTCCTTGTGGCCCACGGCGCGGCCGGTGGCAAAGGCGTCGTCGTTCTCGACGGGGATGATCTCGTCATAGATCTGGGTGTCGAGGATGTCGGGCACAAAGCCGGCGCCGATACCCTGGATCTTGTGCGGGCCGGCCTGGCCCTTGGAGAGCACCGGGGAGGTAGCGGGCTCGACGGCGACGACCTGGATCTCGGGGTTCTGCTCCTTAAGGAACTCGCCCACGCCGGTCACGGTGCCGCCGGTGCCGACGCCGGCGACGAAGATGTCGACCTTGCCGTCGGTGTCATCCCAGATCTCGGGCTGTCTCTTATACACATCTGACGCTGCCGACGATCTTACGCG
>URKV01000120.1 GCA_900548565.1 uncultured Collinsella sp. | reverse complement strand
AGATGCTCAGGAGTCTCGTGGGCTCGGAGATGTGTATAAGAGACAGATGCGTGCCTGGCCATGGGCCTCACCCGTTGGGAGGCCACGCTGCACATCCTGATTCCCGAGGCCATGCCTGCCATCGTGACCGGCATCGTGCTTTCGGCCGGCCGCGTTTTTGGCGAGGCCGCGGCACTGCTCTTTACCTCGGGCATGAGCTCGCCGGTTCGCCTGAACTTCTTGAGCTTTAACCTGTCGAGCCCCACCTGCGCTTGGAACGTGTTCCGCCCCGGTGAGTCGCTCGCTGTGCACATCTACAAGATTTACGGCGAGGGCAGCCCCGAGGCTCAGCAGATCGTCTGGGGCACCGCGGCATTGCTGATGATCTGCGTGCTGCTGTTTAACGTAGTCGCCCGTATCGTGGGCAAGCAACTGGCAAGGAGGATGACGGCCGAATGAGCGAGATAAATGCAACGCCCGCAACCGAAGCGGCATCGTCCAGGACCCAGGATTTCCTGTCGAGCGTGGGGGAGAGCGAGAGGCGCGTGCGCGTGAGCGGCAAGGCCGTGAGCGACGAGGTCGTGCTTTCCACCAAGGACGTCAACGTGTACTATGGCGACCACCATGCACTGCATGATACGTCGCTCGACTTCCACAAGGGCGAGATCACGGCGCTCATCGGGCCTTCGGGCTGCGGTAAGTCGACCTTCTTGCGTAGCCTCAACCTCATGAATCGCGAGATTCGCAGCTGCCGCGTGGAGGGCGAGATCAACTATCGCGGGCGCAACGTGAACACCAGGATCGAAAACACCTACGAGCTGCGCCGTTCCATTGGCATGGTGTTCCAGCGGCCCAACCCGTTCCGCAAGTCCATTCGCGACAACATCACGTTTGCGCCTAAGCGCCACGGCATCACCGACCACGACGAGCTCGACCGCATGGTCGAGGAAAGCCTGCGCGGCGCGGCGCTGTGGGACGAGGTCAAGGACAAGCTCGACAAGAGCGCCTACGCGCTTTCGGGCGGCCAGCAGCAGCGTCTGTGCATTGCGCGCACGCTGGCGCTCAACCCCGACGTGATCCTGTTTGACGAGCCCTGCTCGGCGCTCGACCCCATCTCGACGTTGGCGATCGAGGACCTTATGTCGTCGATCGTTGCCGACCGCGCCATCGTCATCGTGACGCACAACATGGAGCAGGCGTCGCGCGTGTCCAACCGCACGGCGTTCTTCTACATGGGCGATATGGTCGAGTACGACGAGACTGACGAGATTTTCCAACGGCCCAAGGATAAGCGGCTGAATGATTACCTCACCGGCATGTTCTCCTAGTCCGGGACATGCTTGAGGCCCGCGGCGGCCACGGTTGCCACGGGACTGATTGGAGGGGCGGGTCATCTCTTGCGGGAGATGGCCCGCCTTTTTGTGTCGTGTGCGACCCGCCTTTTCGCTGCTATCATGGACAACGTTGAATTTCTACGAAGGAGCAGGGCATATGGCGATTCTTTTGGGATGCGATTCCGTCAGCCTAGAGTTTCCCACCAAGCATATTTTCGATAGCGTGACGCTCGGCGTGGGCGAGGGCGACCGCATTGGTATTGTCGGCAAAAACGGCGACGGCAAGTCGACGCTGCTGAGCGTGCTCGCCGGCACGCTGGAGCCCGACGACGGCCGCGTGACGCACCGTCGCGGCACCACGATTGGTCTGCTCGGCCAAAAGGACCAGCTTGTCGACACCGATACCGTGCATCATGCCGTTGTGGGCGACACACCTGAGTACGAGTGGGCGTCGAGCCCCCGCACGCGCCAGATTCTCGCCGGTCTTATTAGCGATGTGCCCTGGGAGGGCACGGTTGGCGAGCTTTCGGGCGGCCAGCGCCGTCGCGTGGACCTCGCGCGCCTGCTGATTGGTGACTACGACGTGCTCATGCTCGACGAGCCCACCAACCACCTGGACATGCGCACCATCAACTGGCTCGCGTGTCACCTTAAGGCCCGCTGGCAGCGCGGTCAGGGCGCCATGCTCGTGGTCACGCACGACCGCTGGTTCTTGGACGAGGTCTGCACCAGCATGTGGGAGGTCCACGACGGCCAGGTCGATCCCTTCGAGGGCGGCTATTCGGCCTACATCCTGCAGCGCGTAGAGCGCGACCGCATGGCCGCGGTTACCGAGGAGCGCCGTCGCAACATGGCGCGCAAGGAGCTCGCGTGGCTGAGCCGCGGTGCCCAGGCTCGTTCCACCAAGCCCAAGTTTCGCGTGGATGCCGCTCGTGAGCTGATCGCCGACGTGCCGCCCGTGCGTGACGAGCTGGAGCTCAAGCGCTTGGCCGTGAGCCGCTTGGGCAAGCAGGTTATCGATGTGGTCGACGTGGATGCCGGCTATGCCGATACCGACGGCGCGCCCAAGCAGGTGCTTTCCGACGTGACCTGGCTCATCGGCGCGGGCGACCGCTATGGTCTTTTGGGCGAGAACGGCGCCGGTAAGTCGACGCTGCTCGACGTGATCCAGGGCAAGATTGAACCCACGCGCGGCCGCGTGAAGATTGGCCAGACAGTGCGCTTTGGCGTGCTGTCGCAGCAGCTCGAGGAGCTCAAGCCCTACATGGGCGACACGATCCGCGAGGTGCTCGGCAACTATAAGAAGTACTACGTCATCGACGGCAAGGAGACTTCGCCCGAGAAGCTTTGCGAGCGTCTGGGCTTTACGACGCAGCAGCTCTGGAGCCGCATCGGCGATCTTTCGGGCGGCCAGCGCCGTCGCCTGTCGCTGTTGCTGACGATTCTGGACGAGCCCAACGTGCTCATCCTGGACGAGCCGGGCAACGACCTGGATACCGACATGCTCGCGATTGTCGAGGACCTGCTGGACGGCTGGCCCGGCACGCTGATCCTGGTGACGCACGACCGCTTTTTGATGGAGCGCGTGACCGACCAGCAGTGGGCGCTGCTCGACGGCCACCTGACGCATATGCCCGGTGGCGTGGACCAGTACCTGCGCCTGTGCAACGCTACCGCCGAGGGCGAGCCCGTGGGCGCGCCGAGCGCCAAGACCGGCACGTTCGACACCGGTGCCGCGGCAGCTGCGGCCGAAAAGCCCAAGTCGAGCGGTCAGCCCAACGGCCTGTCCAACGCCGAGCGCCAGAAGCTCCGCCGCGAGGTGAGTTCGCTCGAGCGCAAGATGGAGACGCAGCGCACCCGCGTTGAGGAGGCCGAGGCAGCAATGGCCCAAGTCGATCCCACCAACTACACGGCGCTCGGCGAGCAGCAGGCAAAGATCGACGAGGCTCACGCTGCCATGGACGAGCTGGAGATGGCGTGGCTCGAGGCGAGCGAAAAGCTCGAGGGCGAGGAGTAGACCAGGATGATCAAAGCTGCGTTTTTCGATATCGACGGCACGCTGCTGAGCTTTAAGACCCAACGGATTCCGGCGTCGGCGCAGCAGGTGCTCGACAGCTTTCACGAGCAGGGGATTGCGTGCGTGATCGCCACGGGCCGTCCGACCTACCAGATGCCCGATTGGCTGTTCAACTTGGGCTGGGATGCGTACATTACGCTCTCGGGCCAGCACTGCTTTGATGCCGAGGGCGTTTACCGTAGCTGTCCGATTGATCCGGACGACGTTGCGGTGATTGTGGACCAGGTGGCGCAGGGGCGCTATGACTCGCTGTGCATGCAGGGCGAGAACTCGTTTGTGAACCGCCTGTCCGAGCGCGTGGTGACGGCCGGCAGCAACGCGGGAATCGTCTACCACGAGGAGCCGTTTGAGCATGCCTTCGATGCGCCGGTTTACCAGTTCTGTGCCTTTGTGGATCCTGCCGACGAGCATATAGTGACCGACGCCGTGTCGCATTCGCTCACCACGCGCTGGTGCGATCTGTTCTGCGACATTATTCCCGCTAACGGCGGTAAGGACCTGGGCGTGGCGGCGACGCTGGAGCGCCTGGGCATCGACGCGAGCGAGGCGATCGCCTTTGGCGACGGCGAGAACGACTTGTCAATGTTCTCGGCCGTGGGCACAAGCGTGGCCATGGGCAACGCGCAGGAGACCGTAAAGGCCGCAGCGACCTACGTTACGACCGCCGTAGACGATGACGGCATCTACAACGCCGCGAAGCACTTTGGCCTGATCTAGCTGCGGGCCGGCACCCGGCACCTGGGGACACTCCTTGAGCAGCGTTCCCATTTTGTTTTCGTCCCGCACGTTTTGTGAAACACGGCTAACTTTTAGGCAAAGTAGTAAGACATGGGCAACTTTTGCGGTAAAGTAAATCAAGCAAAAGTATCCAAAGGCTAACTAGAAGCCATCGCGAAAGGCGGCCCATGGCCCTGCGTGAATCCGGAGAAGACTATCTCGAATCGATCTACGTTCTGTCGCAGCGCCAGGGCATCGTTCGATCGATTGACGTCGCTGAATACCTAGGCGTAACCAAGGCGAGCGTCTCTAAAGCCATGGCGACGCTGGAGAGCAGCGGCTATGTCGAAATGGGCAAGCGCGACGTTCATCTGACGGAGCGTGGTCTGGAGGTCGCTCGCCAAATGTGGGAGCGTCACTGCTTTTTCGTGGGGCTGCTAGAGGATGCGGGTGTTTCGGCTGAGGTCGCGTCGCAAGAGGGCTGCCACATGGAGCATTGCCTGAGCGAGGAGAGCTTTGAGAAGCTACGGGCGATGTTGGGTCGGGAAGATGTAGCGGGTCCAACAACAGAAGCCTAATTGGACCCCCAGTAGCGCGGAGTTCACGCAAAGCGCGAACCAGCGACTGGGACCAGCGGCCCTTTCGGCCAAGTCCATTTCAGCAAGGGAACCCTGCCAGCAAGCGATGCCCAAGAACCGCCTGCGATGTTACCGCAGGCCGGGGCCGGGCTTGGTTTTGAAAACATTCCGCAGCGCGAGGCCCGCCTTTCCGTTGCTCCGCAGGAGCAGGAAAGACGGGCCTCATGCGCGAGGACGTTTTCAAAACCAAGCCCGGCCCCGGCCGGACAGCTCACGAACGCTACAGGTTCTTTACCCCCATCGCGCGCATGGCGTTCAGGATGGCGATGATTGCCACGCCTACGTCGCCAAAGACCGCAAGCCACATGTTGGCGATGCCGAGCGCCGCAAGCACCAAAATCAGCAGCTTAACGCCCAGCGCAAAGATGATGTTCTGCCAGACGATCGCCATGGTCTTGCGCGCCACACGGATCGCGCGGGAAATGTTGGACGGCTTGTCATCCATCAGCACCACGTCGGCGGCCTCAATCGCGGCGTCGGACCCCATGGCGCCCATGGCAATGCCCACATCGGCGCGCGTAAGCACAGGCGCATCGTTGATACCTGTCTCTTATACACATCTCCGAGCCCACGAGACTCCTGAGCATCTCG
>URKV01000119.1 GCA_900548565.1 uncultured Collinsella sp. | reverse complement strand
GCTCGGAGATGTGTATAAGAGACAGGCCCCAGATTGCCCATGCGCGCAAAAGTGCGTATCGGCAATCTGGGGCCCGTCCCCTTTAATATTTATAAATATGCAGGTCAGCGAGGTGCTAGCGATGTGCCAGCGGATGCGCCGCCAGATAGACCTCGGTCAGTTGCGTGCGGTCGACATGTGTGTAGACCTGCGTGGTCGAAATATCGGCATGGCCCAAAATCTCCTGCAGCACACGCAGGTCGGCACCGCCCGCGAGCATATGGGTGGCAAAGGAGTGGCGCAAGGTATGGGGATGGAGCCCCACCAGCCCCACCTGGCGCCCATACCGCTCGCATATCGCATGCACGGCCTGACGCGACAGGCGACGTCCGTTCTTATTTAAAAAGACCGCCGAGGTCTCCGTCCCGTGAGCATGGGCGGCCAGGAGAGTGCGCCCGTCACCTAGATAGTGTGTCAGGGCACGCGCCGCGCTTCCCACCAACGGGGCCAGACGCTCCTTGGAGCCCTTACCGCGCACCAGGACAAACCCGTCATCGATATGGATATCGCCCACATCGAGCCCAACCAGCTCACTCACGCGCAAGCCGCAACCGTAAAGCACTTCCAAGATGGCGTGATCGCGCAGTCCCATCTCGCCCTCGGGAAAGTCTTGATCGAGCAGTGCCGAGACGTCCTCCACCGAAAGGTATTCCGGCAGGCGATCTGCCTTTTTGGGCAGGCGCAACGCCGCCGTTGGATTTTGGGCCACAGCCCCATCGCGCACCAAAAAGGCATGTAGGCCCTTCACGGCCGCAAGCGCACGCTCCACCGAGGCATCGGAATAGCCCCCATCGCGACGGTCGGCGACAAAGCCCTCCACGACCTGACGGGTCACCTCTTCAAAAGACACAATACCCGCCCGCTCCAGATAGGCGCAGTACGTCGTCAGGTCACGACGATAGGCCGCAATCGTGTTGCGCGCCAAACCCCGCTCGACCGCGAGGTAATCGAGATACTCCCCCGCCGCCACGGCGAGCGACGAGGGAGTAGCTTCGGTATGTTCCTTATTCGCCGGCACCCTTAGTCCGTAGCGAGGTTCATGGGCGTCACCTGCAGACGGTCGACACCCTCGTGCTGGCCGATCGAAGCGCGCACGAACTCGCGGAACAGCGGCTGCGGGTTGGTCGGGCGGCTCTTGAACTCGGGATGAGCCTGGGTTGCCACATACCACGGATGCACGTCGCGCGGCAGCTCGACCATCTCGACCAGGCGCTCGTCGGGCGACAGACCCGAGATAACCAAGCCGGCGTCCTCGAGCTGGTCACGGAAGGCGTTGTTGAACTCAAAGCGATGACGGTGACGCTCGTAGACGAGCTCCTCGCCATATGCCTCGCGAGCAAGGGTATCGGCGGCGAGCTTGCACGGATAGGCGCCCAGGCGCATGGTGCCGCCCTTCTCGGTCACGTCCTCCTGCGAGCTCATCAGATCGATGACGCTAAACGGGCCGTCCGGATCGAACTCGGAGGAGCTGGCGCCGGCAAGGCCGACGACGTTGCGGGCGAACTCGCACACGGCCACCTGCATACCCAGGCAAATGCCCAGATACGGAATCTTGTGCTCACGGGCAAACTCGGCCGCGAGGATCTTGCCCTCCAGGGCGCGCTTGCCAAAGCCGCCGGGGACCAGGATGCCCGAGGCGTCGCCCAGAACCTCGGAGACATTCTGCTCGTCGAGGCTCTCGCCGTCGACCAGCTGGACGTCCACATGGCGATCGTAGAAGACGCCCGCATGGTGCAGGGCCTCGATAACCGACAGGTACGCATCGGGCAGCTGCGTGTACTTACCCACGACGGCAATCTTCACCTTGTCGGCGTGATGGTTGGCGTGATTCTGTTTGCGCAGGAACTCGTTCCACTCGCTCATGTCGCGCTCACGCGGGTCCAGACCCAGGCGCTCGCAAATGCGCAGGTCAAAGTCCTGCTCGGCAAGCAGCTGCGGAACATCGTAAATGCTCGCGCAGTCCTCGTTGGTAAAGACGCAATCGGTGTCGACGTCGCAGAAGCTTGCGATCTTTCCGCGGATAGCGTCATCGATATGGTGGTCGGAGCGCAGCACGATGATATCGGGCTGGATGCCAAAGCTGCGGAGCTCCTTGACGGAATGCTGCGTGGGCTTGGTCTTGACCTCGTGGGCGGCGGCGATATAGGGAACGAGCGACACGTGGATGTAGCAGACGTTCTCGGGGCCGGCCTCCTTGCGGTACTGACGGATGGCCTCGACAAACGGTTGGGACTCGATGTCGCCGATCGTGCCGCCCAGCTCGGTGATGACTACATCGGAGCCGGTCTGCTCCTCGATGCGGCGGAACTTGTCCTTAATGGCATTGGTGACGTGGGGAATCACCTGCACGGTACCGCCCAAAAAGTCGCCGCGACGCTCGCGGGCGATCAAGCTCTTATAGATGGCGCCGGTCGTAAAGTTGGAATCGCGGGTCAGGTTCTCATCAATAAAGCGCTCGTAATGACCCAGGTCCAGGTCGGACTCGTAACCATCCTCGGTAACGAAGACCTCACCATGCTGGAAGGGGCTCATGGTACCGGGATCGACGTTCAGATACGGATCGGCCTTCTGCATCGTTACTTTGTAGCCACGCGACTTGAGCAGACGGCCCAGCGAGGCCGCGGTGATACCCTTGCCCAGGGACGAAACCACGCCACCGGTTACGAACACATGCTTGGTCATATTGAGTTACCTGCGCTTCCCGTAGAAGTTGTTTATCCACATCTTACGGGTCTTCATTGTAATACTCGCGCCGCGGACCGTTCGCAATTTTTCTCGCGTGCGATTGCATTTCTCAATCTTGAAACAAAACGCCGCCCGGTTTCCCAGGCGGCGTCGCTATGGCAAGGGTTACATGCTGCTATCGATCAGCAACCTCGTCCTCAAGCATTTCTTGAACGAGCATGCCGGTACGGACGCCCTCAAGATACCACTCGCCACGTTCGGTGAGGCAAATGCCATTTGCAAGCTGACCGCCGTCGTCGCTATAACGCGAGACGACATCAATCATGCCTTCGGAATCCAAGCGATCGATTGCGGCGCGGGCACGATACGGCGAAACCCCCACGCGCTCGGCAAGCGTTTTGCGCGAGAAACCATACGGCCCGCCATTGTCTTCGGTTTGCTGGTCGATCTCCATCAACACCAGCACCTCGACACGCTTCATATCGTTGACACTCGCACGACCCTTGCCCGCCATAGCAGCCTCCTCAAACCGAGCACGAGCATCTAACGCGCCGTGCGCGACCGACACACCTCACGATGGCAGGTAATATCCATCATGCGGCATCCCGCTAAGGATGAAACAGTTACGGTTATTGTATACCGCTCAAATTGTTTCTAGGCAGGTAAACAGCTATTTTTCGCCGAAATAGGCGCTTTATTGATCAAAAAGCCGTACCGGGCGCTAACCCGATACGGCCAAAATGCAATGCAATTACCGCGGTGCTTCAAACTTAGCGATGGAAGAAACCGCGGCGCTCAAACTTGGGCTCGCAGCACACGTTGATACCCAGTTTGCGCAGTACCGTCTCGTCCGTCGGCGAGATAATCACGCTAAAGAAGGCATCGCAACCGCGCAGCTGCTCCAGGCCCGAAAGGACGCGAGCGGCCGTCTCACTCGTGGCCGAGGTGATCGACAGCGCCATAAGCGTCTCGTCGGTGTGGAGGCGCGGGTTTTTGCTGCCCAGGAAATGCGTCTTGAGCTTGCTGATGGGCTCGATCGCTTCATCGCTAATGACCTCGAGCTCAAGGTCGACGCCCGAGACATGCTTAAGTGCATTCATGATGAGCGAGCTCGCGGCGCCCAGGCGCGTGGAAGTCTTGCCGGTCACCACGGAGCCATCGGGCATGACCATGGCACCCACGGGACCACCCGTCAGCTGCTCCCTGGTGAGGGCTGCCGAGCGCGCCGGTGAGTAGTTCTTATCGATGCCGGCTTTCTTCATAATAATCTTGAGACGGTCGACTTGCTCATCGCCCACGCCGGTACGGCGCACATTTTCGACCGCGGTAAAGTAGCGGCGGACGATCTCCATCTTGGAAGCGTCGCGGCAGGCATCGTCATCGGTGATGGCAAAGCCGACCATATTGACGCCCATGTCCGTAGGGCTCTGGTAGGGGCTCTTGCCCAGGATCTTTTCCATCAGGGCACGGACTACCGGGAAGGCCTCGACGTCGCGGTTGTAGTTGACCGTGGTCTTGTTGTAGGCCTCAAGGTGGAACGAATCGATGATATTGGCATCGTCGAGGTCAGCCGTGGCGGCCTCGTAGGCAATATTGACCGGATGCGTCAGAGGAAGATTCCAGACAGGGAAGGTCTCGAACTTGGCATAGCCGGCGGCCGTGCCATGCTTGTGCTCGTGATAGAGCTGAGACAGGCAGGTGGCAAGCTTGCCCGAGCCAGGACCGGGGGCAGTGACCACGACGAGCGGTCGGGTGGTCTCGACAAACTCATTCTTGCCGTAGCCATCGTCGGACACGATCAGATCGACATCGTGCGGATACCCCTCGATGGGATAGTGCAGCTTGGCGGGAATACCGAGCGCGTTCAGACGGTTGCGGAACACATCGGCAGCGGGCTGGCCGGCGTACTGGGTGATGACCACAGCCGCGACAGCAAAGCCGTTGCCGCGAAACAGGTCAACCAGGCGCAGCACATCCTCGTCATAGGTAATGCCGAGGTCACCACGAGCCTTGTTTTTCTCGATGTGGTTCGCGTTGATCGCGATGATAACCTCGACATCGTCGGCGATGCTCTTGAGCATGCGGAACTTGCTGTCCGGTTCAAAACCCGGCAGCACGCGGCTCGCATGATAGTCATCGAACAGCTTGCCGCCAAACTCCAAATAGAGCTTGCCACCAAACTGTGAGATGCGCTCCTTAATGTGAGCAGCCTGCAGCTCGATATACTTCGCGTTGTCGAAACCCTGGCGCATGTATGGCTCCCGTCCCGTTTCCAATTAATGTTCTAGGCGATTATAACGGAGCAGACCCTTCCCAACACCCAAGCAGCCAACGGGCACCAACCAAACACGCCATCGATAA
The DNA here is from genome assembly GCA_900548565.1 of uncultured Collinsella sp. GTDB lineage: Bacteria > Actinomycetota > Coriobacteriia > Coriobacteriales > Coriobacteriaceae > Collinsella. The sequence continues at coordinate 318 of URKV01000119.1, read as the reverse complement.
GTTGCGGTGGAATAGTTCCCGTTTAACCCCTCAAGACGGCCAAACAGGAACTATTCCACCGCAACTTCCCCTTTTTGGTTCAAACAAACCTGGCCTTTGTATCAATAATGGATACGTCGCAGGTTGAGCATAAGCCAGCGAAAGCCCGCCAGAGTAGGCAAAGCGCCCTCTGCACCAACAATGGAAAGCGCCGCAGGCAGAGGACGGACAGCGAGCGCCGTCCAGAACGTACAAGTTGGCATGAAAAAGGCGAGGCATAGACCTTTTGGTCTGTCTCTTATACACATCTGACGCTGCCGACGATCTTACGCGTGTAGA
>URKV01000118.1 GCA_900548565.1 uncultured Collinsella sp. | reverse complement strand
TCTACACGCGTAAGATCGTCGGCAGCGTCAGATGTGTATAAGAGACAGCCATTAGCGAGCTGCCGCGCCTGCACGGTGGTGCCGAGGTGCTCGACCGCGTGGATGCGCTGCTGGAGGCTGCCGGCATCGTCGCGCCGCTGACGCGCGAGCTGCGTGCCCTGGTCGAGGGCCTGGCTCCCGAGGACGCCCAGGTGCTGTCCTTCGACTTCTCCATCATGAATTCTTTTGATTACTACACGGGTCTGGTCTTTAAGGCCTATGCCGGCGGCCTGCCCGATCCGGTCGGTTCGGGCGGACGCTACGACTCCATCTTTACCGGTGCGTTTGGCGACGGTATCGAGGTGCCGGCGGCGGGTTTCGCCTTTTCGCTCGAGCGTCTGGAGGCCGTGCGCACCTCGGCCGAGGACGCCGCTTCCGATGGCGACCACGCCGTGGGCCGTGGCGCCGAGGGGCCGCTGCGTATCGCCGTGCCCAAGGGCTCGCTTAAGGCCGACACGCTCGACGTGCTCGAGACCGCGGGCCTGGACGTCTCCGAGCTGCGTGACCCCGGCCGTCACCTGATCGTGCGCGGCCGCGACACGCGTGTCGGCGAGGGCGCGGTCGGCGATATCGAGTTTGTCATCGTGCGCCCCAGCGACGCGCCTGCTTTTGTGGGCTGTGGCGGTGCCGATTGCGGCATCTGCGGTTGGGATTCGCTTATCGAGGCAGACCTCAACCTGCTGCAGCTGGTCGACCTGGGCTATGGCCTGTGCACCTTTATCGAGGCGGAGCCCGCATGGCGCGCCGGTCAGGCCGAGCGCAACTATGCTCGCCGCGGGTCGCTTCGCGTGGCAACCAAGTATCCGCGCATCGCGAGTGCCTGGTATGCCGAGCGAGGCGTGAACGCCGACATAGTTTCGCTGCACGGCAACATCGAGTTGGGCCCCATCGTCGGCATGACCGATCGCATCGTGGACATTACCGCCACGGGTGCCACGCTGCGCGACAACGACCTGGTCATCACCGGTCGCATCATGGACTGCACGGCCCGCTTCTTTGTCAACCCGGGCGCCGCGCGCCTGGATCCGCGCGTACGCAATCTGGCAGATCGCTTGGCCGCGGCCGTTAAGGACAAGCATTTTGAGCCCGTCGCGGGCTCGGCACAATAGCGCGAGCGCGCACGGGCGCCCCAATGTCTGGGCTGCGGGCCGACTGGCGCCGCTGCCCAGTCGCTCGTTTTTCGAACACAACCTCGACCGATAGGGGATACCGATATGAAGACCATCAAGCTTGCTCCCGGTGAGCGCCTCGTTACCAACCAGCTCAACCGCAAGGGCGTGCTGCCGCAAAACATCGCCGACGCCGCCCGCGATATCGTGGCCAACGTGCGTGCCAACGGCGATGCCGCGGTGCGCGATTACTGTCGGCGTTTCGACGGTGTTGAGCTGCAGAGCTTCCGCTTGCCGCAGGAGCAGATCGATGCCGCGCTCGAAGGCCTCGACCCGGCCTTTGTCGCCGCGCTTGAGAAGGCCGCGCGCCAGATTCGCGAGTTCCACCAGCGCGAGGTCGAGCAGAGCTGGTTTACCACGCGTGTGGACGGCACGATGCTCGGCGTTAAGGTGACCCCGCTCGCGGCGGCCGGCATCTATGTACCGGGCGGCCGCGCGCAATATCCCTCCACCGTGCTCATGAACGCCATCCCCGCCAAGGTCGCCGGCGTCAAGCGCGTGGTTATGGTGACCCCGCCGCAAAAAGACGGCCTGATCAGTCCCTATACGCTCGCCGCGGCAAAGCTCGGCGGCGTGGACGAGATCTATATGGTGGGCGGCGCTCAGGCCGTGGCCGCGCTGGCATACGGTACCGAGACCATTCCGCGCGTCGACAAAATCACCGGCCCGGGTAACGCCTTTGTTGCGGCGGCCAAGCAGATTGTCTCGGGCGATGTGGGAATCGACATGGTCGCCGGCCCGTCCGAGGTCTGCGTGCTGGCCGATGCTACGGCCAAGCCCATGGTGGTCGCGGCAGACCTGATGGCTCAGGCCGAGCACGATCCGCTGGCAGCCTGCTATTTGGTGACCTGCGACGAGCAGTTTGCGCGCGAGGTCGAGGCGGGTATCGATATTCTGGTGGCGCAGTCCCCGCGTGCCGAGATCACGCGTGCCTCGCTCGATAACGAGGGCACCATCGTGGTGGCCGCCGATATGGCTGCCGCTGTCGAGGCGGTGAACACCGTGGCGCCCGAGCACCTTGAGCTGCACTGTAAGGATGCGATGGGCCTGCTCGGCGGCATTCGCAACGCCGGCGCCATCTTTGTGGGCGCTTGGAGCTCCGAACCGCTTGGCGATTACGTTGCCGGCCCCAACCACACGCTGCCGACCGGCGGTACGGCCATGTTCTCCAATCCGCTTTCGGTCGAAGAGTTCGTTAAGCGCTCGAGCGTCATTTGCTATACGCCCGAAGGTCTGCTCTCCGACGCTCCCGCTACGCAGCGCCTGGCCGAGGCCGAGGGCCTGTGGGCGCACGCGCTTTCGGCCGCTCTGCGTCGCCGCGTGCTGGAGCAGGGCGAGGATGCCGTGAGCGCCGCGTCGCTGGCCGCGGCCGACCTGACCAAGGTCGCCTGGCCGGGTGATACGACCGCGACGGTCGCCGAGGGCGTGGACCTGGCGGCTGCAGGCTCGGATGGCGCTGGCGCGACCGGCGAGGAGGCCTAACATGGCCGAACTCACGCCGCGCATGAAGGAACTCGTCCAGCCCTACCTGGCCGGCATCGAGCCCTATGATCCCAACTTTACGCCCACGCGCATCAACCTTTCGGCCAACGAGAACACCTATCCCGTGCCGGCCGGTGTGCGCGAGGCGATCGATGCGGCGCTCGCCGCTACGCCGCTCAACCGCTATCCCGATCCCATGTCTAACGACCTGCGCGACGAGCTGGCCGCTTGGCATGGCGTGACGCGCGAGAACATCTGCGTGGGCAACGGCGGCGACGAGCTGCTCTATAACTACCTGCTGGCGTTTGGCGGCGCGGGGAGGACCCTGCTCAACTGCCCGCCGTGCTTTAGCGAGTATGCGTTCTTTGCGTCGCTCTGTCAGACCGAGGTGCGCGACGTGTGGCGCGATCCGGCGACCTTTGAGCTCGGCCAAGCTGCTGTGCTCGCGGCCGCGCCCGAGTGCAACCTCGCCATCGTGACCTCGCCCAACAATCCCACGGGTGATGTGGCTCCGCTCGACTTTGTCGCGGCCCTGTGCGATGCGTGCCCCGGCATGGTCATGGTCGACGAGGCCTACGTTGAGTTTGCCGACGATTCGTTTGGCGCGGCCACCACGGCGCAGGGGCTTATTGCCGAGCATCCCAACCTGGTGATTCTGCATACGCTGTCCAAGGCGTTTGGCGCCGCCGGCACGCGCCTGGGCTACGTGATCGCGGCGCCCGAGGTCATCGACGTGTTCGCGGCGATTCGCCAGATCTACTCGGTCAATGTGCTGAGCCAGGCCGCCGCGCTTGCCTGCGTGCGTGCCCGCGATGCGTACGCGCCCGTGGTGGCGCAGGTTGCATCCGAGCGCGAGCGCGAGCTGGCTGCTCTGCGCGCGATGGCTGCCGAGGGCTTGCCCGTGGAGGCGTGGCCGAGCGCGGCGAACTTTGTGCTCGTGCGTACGCCGCATGCCACGCGCGTGCGCGAGCGCCTGCGCGACGAGTATTCGATTTTGGTGCGCGACTTTAGCTACGCGCCGGGGCTCGCGGACTGTCTGCGCGTTACCGTGGGCACCCCGCAGGAAAACGATGAGGTGCTGGCTGCGTTTGTCGCGCTGGTGAAGGAGGAGATGTAGATGGGCCGCCATGCCGAGGTAACCCGTAAGACGGGGGAGACCGATATTGTCGTCAAGCTCGACCTGGACGGATGCGGCGTGTGCGATATCTCGACCGGCGTGCCGTTTTTCGACCACATGCTCAACGCCTTTGGCCGCCATGGCCTGTTCGATCTGACGGTGCACGCGGTGGGCGACGTGGAAGTCGACGCACACCACACCGTCGAGGATACGGGCATTGTGCTGGGCGAGGCGTTCTGCCAGGCGCTGGGCGACAAGGCGGGCATTACGCGCTTTGCCGACGCGGCGATCGCCATGGACGAGACGCTTGTGATGGCTGCTGTTGATATTTCGGGCCGCGGGCAGGCCTACTGCGAGCTGCCCGTGCCGACCGAGCGCGTGGGCAGCTTCGATACCGAGCTGGCCGTCGAGTTCTTCTACGCCTTTGCGCGCGATGCCAAGCTCACGCTGCACGTGCGCGAGCTGGCGGGCGGCAACTCGCATCACATTATCGAGGCCGCCTTTAAGGCCGTGGGCCGCACGATGCGCCACGCCTGCGAGCTCGATCCCCGCGTGCAGGGCATCCCCAGCACCAAGGGCTCGCTGTAACCGCAACAAAGGCAAAAACCACTACGAAGGTGCCTGTCCCCTTTGTGGTGGTTTTGGACGATGAGATAAGGGAGGGGTCGCGTGGGCGAACCGAAGATCGTGGTGGTCGACTACCACAAGGGCAACTTGTCGAGCGTTGCGCGCGGGCTTGCGCGCGCCGGTGCCGCCGCCTGCACGTCGGACGATCCGGAGCAGATCCGCAACGCCGACGGCCTGGTCATCCCGGGCGTGGGCGCGTTTTACGACGCGGTCGCCTTTATGCGCGAGGGCGGCGAGGCGGACGCGGTGCTCGACGCCGTTGCCGCCGGAACTCCGTTGCTCGGCATCTGCCTGGGCCTTCAGTTGTTTTTTGAGCGCGGCAACGAGGGCGTTCCTGCGAGCGAGAGCGCGGTCGCCGACGGCAACGCCTCCGAGCGGGCCGGTGCCCTCTGGGTCGATGGCCTGGGTATTATGCGCGGTTCGTGCACGCGCCTGGAGTCGAGCCGCCTGAAGGTGCCGCACGTGGGCTGGGACCAGGTGCACATGACGCCCGCCGGTGCGGCCGATCCGCTGCTTACTGGTTTTGCCGAGGGTGCCAACATGTACTTCACCCACAGCTACGCGGTGGCCGACGATTCCGATGCCGCCGATGTGCTGGCGCGCACGCACTATACGCGGAGCTTCCCGTGCATCGTGCGCCATGGCAACGTGTGGGGTTGCCAGTTCCATCCCGAGAAATCCTCCGCGCTGGGTCAGCGCATCCTTAAGAACTTCGTCAACATCGTCGAGGAGGCCGGCCGATGATCCTGTTTCCCGCAATCGATCTGATCGGCGGCAAGGTCGTGCGCCTGGAGCGCGGCGACCGGAGTCGCTGCAAGGTATATTCCGACGACCCCGTGGCCGTTGCTCGCTCGTTTGCCGAGCAGGGCGCAAGCTGGGTGCACGTCGTCGACCTGTCCGCTGCCTTTGGCGAGGACGAGGACACATGCGCTGCCAACTCCTGTCTCTTATACACATCTGACGCTGCCGACGATCTT
>URKV01000117.1 GCA_900548565.1 uncultured Collinsella sp. | reverse complement strand
GGCTCGGAGATGTGTATAAGAGACAGTTTGACATGGGCGAGGAGGTCGGTTGCGGCAGCCCCGACTGCAAGCCCGGCTGCGACTGCGACCGCTTCCTTGAGTTCTGGAACCTCGTGTTTACCCAGTACGACCGTCAGGAGGACGGCTCCATGCCGGAGCTGCCGCACCGCAACCTCGATACGGGCATGGGCCTGGAGCGCATGGCTGCTATCATGCAGCACAAGACTGCTAACTACGACGGCGATCTGATGCAGCACCTCATCAAGCTGGGCGAGGAGATCAGCGGCAAGACCTATGACGCCGACGATTACTCCGGCGCCAGCCGTTCTCTTCGCATCATCGCCGACCACTCCCGTGCCGTCGACTTCATGATCTCTGACGGCATCCTGCCCGGTAACGAGGGTCGCGAGTACGTCCTTCGCCGCCTGCTCCGCCGCGCCGTGTTCCACGGTCGCCTGCTGGGCATCGAGGGCGCCTTCCTGACCAAGTTTATCGACGAGGTCAACGCTCAGATGGGCGAGGCCTATCCTGAGCTGCTCAAGAACGTCGCGCTCGTCAAGGGTATCGTTGCCTCCGAGGAGGAGCGCTTCTCCACGACGCTCGACAACGGCCGCGTCTACCTGGATGAGGCACTGGCAGCGCTTGCCGAGGGCGCTGTGCTTCCGGGCGATGTTGCCTTTAAGCTGCACGACACCTTTGGTTTCCCCATCGACCTAACCGTCGAGATCGCCGGCACCGCTGGCCACGACGTCGACATGGACGGCTTCACTGCCTGCATGGAGGACCAGAAGGCCCGCGCCCGCGCCAATGCCAAGGGCGACGCCTGGGGCAGCTTCAACGACGTGTGGGTTGAGCTTTCCGACAAGGTCGCTGCGACCGAGTTCGACGGCTATGACAACGATGTGATCGAGGGCGCCAAGGTTGTCGCCATCGTGCGCAACGGCGAGTCCGTCGAGTCCGCTGCCGCCGGCGAGAACGTCGAGGTCGTGCTCGACCGCACCCCGTTCTACGCCGAGATGGGCGGCCAGCAGGGTGACGCCGGCGAGCTTTCCGCCGAGGGCGTTTCGCTGACCGTTTCCGATACCAAGAACCACAACGGCCTGTATGCTCACGTCGCCCACGTTGCCGAGGGCACGCTGACCGTCGGTGCTACCGTGACCGCCGCGCTCGACGCCGAGCGCCGTGGCTTCCTGCGCCGCAACCACACCGCCACGCACCTGCTCGATGCCGCCCTTAAGCAGGTCCTGGGCGAGCATGTCTCCCAGGCCGGTTCGCTGGTGACGCCCGAGCACCTGCGCTTTGACTTCACGCACTTCGAGGCCCTGTCCTCCGAGCAGCTCAAGGCTGTCGAGGACCTGGTCAACCAGCAGATCTTCGCTTCCAAGCCGGTTGTGACCCGTGTCATGGGCATTGACGAGGCTAAGGCTGCCGGCGCTGTCGCTCTGTTTGGAGAGAAGTACGGCGATGTTGTCCGCGTCGTCTCCGTGGGCGCCGAGGACCAGCCGTTCTCCCGCGAGCTCTGTGGTGGCACTCATGCCGCCAATACCGCCGAGATTGGCCTGTTCAAGATCATTTCCGAGTCCTCCACGGGCTCCAATGTCCGCCGTATCGAGGCCGTGACCTCTAAGGGTGCCCTCGACTACATGGCCGACCGCCTGGCGCTCGTTGACGCCGCCGCCGCTGCGCTCAAGTGCCGCGTCGACGAGGTTCCCGCCCGCGTGGAGAACCTGCAGGCCGAGCTGCGCGAGACGTCCAACAAGCTCAAGAAGGCGCTCACTGGTGGCTCCTCCGATGCGATCTCCAGCGCCATCGAGGGTGCTGTCGAGCTGAATGGCTACAAGCTTGTTGTTGCTGAGCTTCAGGGTCTCGAGGCCGCTGACCTGCGCAACGTTTGGGATACCGTGCACCAGAAGGTCGCCGGCCCTGTCGCTTGTGTCGTCGCCAGCGTGACTGAGAAGGGCACTCCGGCCCTGCTCGCTGCCGGCTCCGATGACGCCGTCAAGGCCGGTTTCCACGCCGGTAACGTGATCAAGCAGATCGCGGGTCTGGTCGACGGTCGCGGTGGCGGTCGTCCCAACATGGCCCAGGCCGGTGGCAAGAATGCTGCCGGCATCGCCGATGCCCTCGCGGCCGCTAAGACCGCGCTCGGCGCCTAAGAATCTAAGAAGTCGCTGTGGTTGCGCTCGCGCTGGACATAGGGGAGACCAGGATTGGCATCGCCGTCTCGAGCCGTGATGGCAAGATGGCGATGCCTGTCAAGGTGCTTCCGGCTGCCGAGGTCACCGGTATGGCCAAGACGTTCCGCTACCTGGTTGAGGACTATGAGCCCGACATCCTGGTAAGCGGACGTCCCCTGACCATGGCCGGTGAGCCCGGCCCTCAGGCCGAGCGCGTTGCCGCTGTGGCGCAAAAGATTGCCGACGAGCTCGATCTTCCGTTGGAGTTTGAGGACGAGCGTCTGTCCTCGCAAGAGGCTAAGCGTATCCTGCGCGAGCAGGGACTCAACGAAAAGCAGATGAGGGGCAAGATCGACATGATTGCCGCCAGCCTGTTTTTGCAGACGTGGCTCGATCGTAAAAACGAGGAGGTTTCGAATGCCTAGCGCTTCCGATCCGCGCCAGCAGAATCGTACACGGCAGCCGGCGTCGCGCCCTGCCCAGCCTGGCCAGCGTCCAGCACAGCCGACGCAGCGCGCAGCTCAGCCTGCCGCGCGCCCGGCGCAGTCCTTCTCTCGTTCGGCCCAACCTGTTCAACGGAAGGGTCAGCAGCCATCTGCTCGTTCGGTTCAGCATTCGGCTTCTCACGCGGCTCAGCAGCCCACTGCTCGTACGGCCCAGCCTGCAGGCGGCACCCGCTTTAAGCAGCAGACACCTACCCAGCGAACGCAGGCCCCCCAATCGCATTCGCATCACGCTCGTGGTTCGCATGGCGTTGCTCCGGCGACCCGCTCGAGCTACAACACGCATGCTCGTCGCGGTGCTCAAAAGAAAAGCTCCCCGGTGCCTATGATTATCGGTGGCGTTGTTGCCGTGCTTGCGCTTGTCGCGATCGTTTTCTTTGTCGTGCCAGCCGTCAAGGGCTTCTTTGGCGGTGAGGGTGCGAAAGTCGTTGCAGGCCAGCAGGTTACTATCACGATTCCCGATGGTGCCTCGGGTGACAGCATCGCTTCGATTCTCTCCGAGAATCATATCGTCGAAAATCCCAAGGATTATTATGCGGCGGTGAAAAAGCTCAACGCCGATATGTCGCTCAAGCCTGGTGATTATTCGTTCACCACACTCATGGATGCGACCAAGGTTGTTCAGCAGCTCATGGAAGGCCCCAACGCGGGTTCCAATGCGCTGACTATCCCTGAGGGCCTAACGGTCGATCAAGTCGCCGACCGTGTGGCCCAGGCCTACGACAGCATCTCTAAGGAAGACTTCCTCAACCAGGCCAAGGCCTCCAACTACGTTGACGACTATAGCTTCCTTAAGGGCGCCGCCAACGATTCGCTCGAGGGTTTCTTGTTCCCCAAGACCTATTCGCTGGGCGATTCGCCGACGGCCGATGACGTGATTCGCGCCATGCTCGATCAGTTTAAGACCGAGTACAAGTCGCTTGACTTTGCGAGCTGCGAAGCCAAGATCAAGGAACGCTACGGCGTGGAGATGTCCGACTACGACATCGTCAACTTGGCTTCTATCGTTGAGCGCGAGGGCCTCAACGCCGATCAACGTGCGCACGTGGCCTCGGTCTTCTACAACCGCCTTGCCGGCAAGCTCGACGGTCTGCGCTATCTCAACAGCGATGCGACCATGATGTATGTCACCGGTGGCGAGGTTACCGCCGACGACCTGCAGAGCGATAGTCCGTATAACACCTATAAACACGAGGGTCTGCCGCCCACGCCCATCTGCTCTCCGTCGCTCGAGGCACTCAAGGCCACGCTTGAGCCGACCGACTCCGAGGACCTGTATTTCTACATTACGCAGGACGAGGAGTACTTCTCGCAAACCTACGAAGAGCATCAACAGTCTTGGAATTAACATGAGGATTTTTAGCCCCAAACGTTACGTTGCCTCGGTCGATCGCATCGACCTTGATACCCTGTGGGCCGACGGTAAACGCGCCATTCTGCTCGATCGCGATAACACCCTCGTGCCGCGCGACACCGAGCAGGTTCCCACCGCGGTTTCCGCTTGGCTCGACGCCGCCCGCGCCAAAGGTTTTAAGCTGTGCATGGTGTCCAACAACTGGCATCGCGACCAGGTCATGGCATCAGCACGCGAGCTGGGACTCGAGGCCATCAGCCACGCCATGAAGCCGGCGCCGTTTGCCTTGAAGGCGGGTCTTAAGCGTCTGGGCGCCACGGCCGACGAGTCCGTACTGATCGGTGACCAGCTGTACACCGACGTATGGAGCGGAAACTTTGCCGGCGTTGACACTATTCTGGTCAAGCCGCAGGCAACCCAGGACCTGTGGTATACGCAGATCTTCCGTATCTTTGAGCGCCGGGCCCTGCGCGACCTTCCCTGCGAGGAATAGGTTTCGCCATGTCTCAGCACATCAAACACGGCTGCGACCATATCTTCTTTATCGGCTTTTTGGGCGCGGGCAAATCGACGCTCGCGCGCAACGTCGGCACCATGTTCAAGCGGCGTTTTATCGATACCGACCGCCTGGTCGTGCGCCGTTGCGGTAAGTCGGTAACCGAGATTTTTGAGACCGAGGGCGAGGATCGTTTTCGTGAACTCGAGACCTCGGCGCTCCGTTCGCTCCAAAGTGAGCGCAGCCTGTTGGTTTCGTGCGGGGGCGGTATCGTCGAGACGCCGGTGAATATTGAGCTGATGCACGAAATGGGTACGTGCGTGTACCTCGAGGGCGACTTCGAGGATTCGATTCGCCAGATTCGTCGGTCCGACACGCGCCCCGATTTCCGTTCGCCCGAGCACGCTGCGCGCCTGTTTGAGCATCGCCGTCCGCTGTATCGCCAGGCCGCCGACCTTACCCTTGATATTCGCAACAAGTCCTTCGAGGACGTTTCCTACCTTTGTGCCGAGATGCTTTTGGAGCGTGGACTGCTATGATTCGCCGTCAACTGATCAATTTCCAAAACCGCAGTGTCGATGTCCGCGTCGGATTGGGCGCGTTCGATGAGCTGTCGCGCATGTTTGCCTCGGCTGTGGGCAAGCCTAAGCGCGCAATGGTGGTTTGGAACTCCGCCACATCCGAGCGTTTTGGTGAGGTCGTCGAGCATGCGCTGGTCGACGCCGGTTTTGTCGTGTCGCCGCTAGTCCTCGAGGTTTCGCCTGACGGTGCTACGCTGGCCGATGCCGATACCGTCTTTGGCGCCCTTTCGGCTAACGGCATTACCTGCGACGATCTCGTTGTCGCTGTCGGCGACACAGCGACCTGCTCGGTTGTTAGCTGGTGCGCCAACCAGTGGTGTGGCCGAAC
>URKV01000116.1 GCA_900548565.1 uncultured Collinsella sp. | reverse complement strand
TGTCTAGGAGGATGGTTCCATCAACGACGACTACCGTATCGACTACCTGCGCCAGCATATCGCCGCGATGCGTGATGCGGTGACCGAGGACGGCGTTGACCTGCTGGGCTACACCACCTGGGGCCCGATCGACCTGGTGTCTGCCGGCACAGGCGAGATGTCCAAGCGCTACGGCTTTATCTATGTCGACCGCGATGATGCGGGCAACGGCACTCTCAAGCGTTCCAAGAAGAAGAGCTTCGACTGGTACAAGAAAGTTATTGCTTCTAATGGTGAGGACCTGTCCTAAAGAAGTTGAGACGCTTAACTTCAGAGTCTCCTAATCAAGGCGCCCGGCGAGCAGTTAATGCTCCCCGGGCGCCTTGCCGTCTGCGGATTTTGGGACATGCGGCCCGCTTTTTCGACCCATCTGTCGGTACACTAAAAGCACTATGGGTACCCGCGAGCGACATATCGGCCACACGGCCGCCCGATCCGCACCCGTGGCGGATCCCAGGGGCGGCAGGCTCTTCACCATGCCGCGATTCCTTGTTGGCATAACACATCAGGTGTACCGCCACCGCGTCTTTGCTATCGCCGGCGCCATCACCGCGCTGTTCCTCATGCTTTTGGCAGTCTTGCCGGCGCTGTTCGCCTTCGACCCCAAACTTTCTAACGCCGTGTCCGCCTATAGCGAGGTGTCCGAAGAGGTCGTGGATGCGCTCGCCCACTCGAGCTCTCTCCCGCTGCTTGTCGCCGCAATTATATTTTCGATCTGGGGCGTATCGGTCTATCTGCGCTGTTTGGACTATGTGTTGCGCCGCCGCCTTGTTGCCATCGCCACCATCTGCGCCCTGTGGATGATCGAAGTCATTCTCAAGTACAAGTCGTTCACGCCGTTCTATGCCACCGTGCTGTGGTACCTGTACTACGTGCCCATGACGCTCATTCCGCTGCTCTACCAGTTGTGTGGTCTGCGCCTTGCGGGCCTGGAGCAACACCGCCTGGGTCGCCGCTACTGCGCTGCGCTGTGGATTGTGGCCATCCTGCTTATCGGATTTGTGCTCACCAACGATTTTCACCAGCAGGTCTTCCGCTTTGACCGTACAAGCGACACCTGGAGCAACGATTACACGTACGGCTGGGGTTATTTCGCCGTCTTAGTGTGGACGGCCTTTAACTTCGTGGCCTTTTTTATCCTGGTTGGTCGGTCCTCGTCCTTTCGCATCCAGCGTTTCTCGGGTACGGCGGCGCTCGTACTGCTGGGCGGCGCATTCTTTGCCATCTCCTATGCGTTGCGCGTGCCCTGGGCATGGAGGCTCAACTTCTCGCTCATCTATTGCGTCTTGTGCGTGGTGGCGATGGAAATCTGTCTCGATTGCGGTGTCATTCCGTCGTATCACGACATCGCCGGCATCTTCGACACCTTGCCGCTTGACCTCAAAGTTCTAACGCGCGACCTGCAGGAGGTCTATGCCACGCCGGTGTCAAAGCCAGTGCCGGTAGGCGTGCGCGAGGAGTTGCGGACCCAGGAGCACGGCCGCGCCCATGCCTTTGCCGTGGCGTCCGATCCCGATGTGATGTACCGTGCCTTTCCACTGCTGGGCGGATCGGCCCTGCTTGCCCAAGACGTGTCGGAGCTCAACGAGCTTAACCGTGAACTGGCACATCGTCGCATGGAGCTGCAGCGTCAAAACGAGCTGCTCGCCGCCGACTACGACCTTAAGACGCACCTGGCAGATCAAGAGGCCGAGACCTTGCTGGTCCAAGACGTGGACCAGGCGCTTGCCCGCGCGCTCAAAGGGATGTACGACCTGCTGAGCTCGCTGCCGCCGTTGACCGACGAAACGTCTTCACACGAGCGTTACCGTATGTTGCAGCGCGCCAAGATGCTTGTCGCCTATTGCAAGCGCAAGGGATCGCTCACGTTGGCGCAGCACGGGGAGAGCGGTTTTGATCGCGACCGCATTCAGCTCATCGCCAACGAGCTCGCAAGCGACCTGCGCACCATCGATATCGATTGCGCCTCGATTATCGCCATACGGCGCCCGATGCACGCCAGTACGGTAAGCGCCCTGTACGACTGCGTGTATGACTTTGCGTTTTTTGCCTACACCACCGACCATCCGGCGCTTATGTATCACTTGGGCGATCATGACCGATGCAGTGTCGAGCTGCGTGCCGCGCTTTTTTCCAACGATGATGCAGATCTTTCGCAGACGCCCGCTGCGCAAGAGCTCGAAAGCGCTCTGCAAGGGCGCAACGTGGCATACCGCCTTGAGGGCGAGCCCGGCCAGCTGCGCATGATCGTCTTGATGCCGAGGGCGGGTGAGTGACGATGCAGATTTCGCTCATCCTTCCCCAAATCGTTGCGCTCGATGTTGTCTTTGCCCTGGCTGCGTGTCTGCAGACGATCCACGTCCCGCTCATCGCATCGCGCCGCTCGTCCTATAACCGAAAGGTGATTTGCGCCTACGAGGCGAGCCTTGTGCTTCACCTGATGATTTCGGCGCTTATCCTGTTCGCGTCGTCTGGCTCGCATCTGGTGGCGCCGCTTGACGTTTGCGCCAGGGCAATGGGCGGAGCGTTGTGGCTCAATGCCGCGATTTTTGCCTATGGCGTGCTGCTTATGGTGCACTATCGTCGCCCCGTCATGCTGGTCGAGCTGCTGCTTGTTGTCGCCGTTACACCGCCGGTGGTTTTTGCCATGGGCTCGGCGTGGACCGTTGTCCTTATCGCAGAGGGAGCGTTCTTCCTGTTCCGTTCCATCGCGGCGCTCTTGATGGACGTCCGTAACCGCCAGGAGGATATCACTGCGTTCTCGACGATCGAGACCATCAACGTGATTCCCGTGGGCATCCTGTATCTGGACCCGAGGGGCCGTCCGCTGCTCATGAACCGCTGCATGCGCAAAAACCTGGTGGAACTTCATATGCCTACCGATCTGTGTGACATGAGCAGCACATGGAACGACCTGCGCAAACTTGGCATGCAAATGCCCGAAAGCAGTAGGAACCGTGTGCGGATTAACTTGGACCGTTTTGGTGAGGCTCGCGCGGTGATCGAGATTTCCCCCGTCGAGATTCGCCTATTTGTGCACGACGAGGTTATGGTTTCGGGCCGCCTCTTTGAGCGCATTATCGGTCTTGATGTGACGGAGTATGCGCATGCCCACGACCGCCTGGCGCAAGCCAATCACCTGCTTGAGCTTGCGGGCAAAGAACTCCAGGCCCAGATCGAAGAAGTTAAAAAGGTTGCCGACAATGCGGCCTACCTACGTATGCGTGCTCGCGTTCACGATGTAATCGGGCAGCGCCTGTCCATTCTTCATCGCTATTTGGAGGAGGGGCGCCTGGACGACGAGTCGATCGAGCAGATCGATCCGTTGCTGCGCTCGATCACCGTCGACCTGCGCAGTGGCGGCGCCAGTAAGCCGGCGGAGCAGCTGGGTGATATCGTCCATGCTTTTGGCCTGGTGAGCGTGCAGATCGATGTTGAGGGTGTGCTGCCTGAGGACGCGCGTGTCGCCGTCGCATTTTTGCAGATTATCCGCGAGGCCTCGACCAATGCCACCAAGCATGCGCAGGCGCATCGGGTCCACGTGCGTCTGTGGCAGGAGGGGGCGGATGCTGACGGCATCGCGCACATGACGATTTCTAACGACGGGTCCCCGGCCCCCGTATCGTATCGCGAGGGAACGGGTATCCCAGGTATGAGGCATGTCGCGCAAGATCTGGGTGGCAGTCTAGAGGTCCACGCCGCCCCGCCCTTTACGCTTGCGGTATCCATTCCGCTTAACGCCAACGACACATCCCAAAGGAGAAGCTCATGATCCGCGTGTTGATCGTCGAAGACCAGGCCATTCTGCGCGAGAGCCTGGCGCGCTCCGTTGGCGACCAGCCCGATATGACTGTTGTTTCCGCCATCGCCGATGCCTCCGAGGCCTTGGGTGTCGCGCTCAAGGAGCGCCCGGACATGATACTGATGGACGTATGCACCGAGCATGATTCCAACGGCATCGTGGCGGCGGCGCGTATCAAGGAGCAGCTGCCCGAGTGCCGCGTCATCATCATGACGGGCATGCCCGAGATCACCTTTGTCGATCAGGCTCGCGAGGCGGGCGTCGATAGCTTTGTGTACAAGAACGTCGGTATCGACGAGCTGTTCGCCGTGATGCGCTCCACGCTGGCGGGCTATTGCACGTTTCCCAAGCCGCCCGAGAGCATTTTTTCGGGCACGGCAGCCCTCGACGATGTCGAGCTATCGATTTTGCGCCTTGCCTGCGAGGGCAAAAGCCGTCGCGAGATTGCGGCAGAGCTGTTTATGAGCGAGGGCACCATCAAGCGTCGCATCTCGGAGATCCTGAGCAAGACCGGCTACGACAACATCATGCGTCTTGCCGTGCACGCGGTAACGGAGGGCAGCATCGTTCCCAATATGGAGCGCTAGCGCTCGTTACGCATCGGCATAAAAACGGCGGGGCCGCAGGATTAACTCCTGCGGCCCCGTCTGGTGTGCGCGGATGCGTCCGCCAATCCGCGGCTGATGTACGTGCCGTTACGCGATGGTTGCGCTGTAAGAGGCGACGTCCTCGTAGGAATCGGTCAGGTAGGCGTCGATGCCGATGGTCGTGTTGACGAGGTCGTCAAGGCTATCGAGTGTGCCGTTCGAGAACGTGAATTCCTCGGTGGCGTTGGTGCCGGGCATCAGGTGAGCCGAGAACCAGGGTTCCTTCATGGTGCCGTTGACGTTGGTCTTGCCAGAAGGAGCGTAGAAGGTCAGGTCCTTGTCGCTCTTGTTGGTGATGTTGACGACAAAGCCGATGTCGCCCCAGTCGTCCTTGAACTTCTCGGTGATGGTGATGGTGCACAGATCGTCATCGGCGACGGTGACGGCGGGGGAGATTTCGACGTTCTGGACATCGTCGTCTTCGACGGCCTCATCGATCTCCTCTTCCTTCTCGGCCGCCTCGCGATCCTTCTTCACCGTGCCGGACAGGTCCTTGTCGGACTTGGTAAAGACAAGATTTCCGTCATCTTCTTCGAGGATGAGTTTGCCGTCCTTGAGCTTCATGTCATACGACTCGTCTTCGGCGGTGAGGGTTACGGTGGTGGCGTCCTTTGCCTCCCATTTAAGGTCGACGACTTCAAGGAACAGGTCGAGGGCACCTGTACCGTCCTCATCGAGAATCAGGACGCAGTGGACACCCCAATCCTCGAGCATCTTCATGTACTCATCGGTTAGCTCTTCGCCATCCACGGTTCCACCCGAGAGTTCCCAGCTGCCGACGAAGTTGGCCTTGGGGTCTTTGCCGCCGCCGCTGCAGCCCGTCAGGGCAAAGGCGAGCGCCAAGATACATGTCAGGAATGCGAGCGCGGACTTTTTGAACGTTGTCTTCATGGTGTCCTCCTTTATCGAACGAAACCTATAGAAACAAATGCGGGGGTGGTGGAACCCCCGCCAATTACCAGATAGAGGGGCTAGGGCCTGGGCGTTCCGCAGTTGCTGCAGAACTTGCCGCCGTTTTCGCTACCGCAGTTGGGGCAGAACCACTTGGCCGGTGCCGGGGCGGGTGCGGGACCTGTCTCTTATACACATCTCCGAGCCCACGAGACTCCTGAGCATC
>URKV01000115.1 GCA_900548565.1 uncultured Collinsella sp. | reverse complement strand
CACGCGGAAGATCGTCGGCAGCGTCAGATGTGTATAAGAGACAGGTGGCAAGAGCATCCTTGGCGTAAGTGATGGACACCTTGAGGCCGTTGGTCTCGGTGTTCAGGTCGCTCGGGGTGAAGGGCTTGCTGAAGTCCTCAGCCTTCAGATAAGCGCGCATCTCCTGAAGCAGGGCCTTGCACTTGACATAGGTGTTCTTGGTGGCAGCGTTGCCGGCCTTGTTGGCCAGGGCGGTGCGGCCCTCAGTGGTGGTCTCGGCGAGCATGGCCTTGTCGACCTCGAGGTTCTGCTCGATGAGCTCGTTCTGGAGAGCGTCGAGGTAGGCGCGAACGCCGGTGCCGAGCTGCTCACGGTGCTCGAAGCACAGGGAGCTGATGTCCATGAGGACATAGTTGATGGAGTTCTCGGGCTCCTCGTTGTTCACGATGTCCTCCTCTTCGCAGTGATCGAAGGAGACGGTCTGGTCGCTGTAGTACGGGCTAACCTCGGTGAGCAGTGCGGAGTAGTAGGGGATGGCGACGGAGTAGGCGGCGCGGGAGAGCATCTCCCACTGGATGGTCGCGATCTCGGGGTCCATGCCCTGACGGATCTGGAAGAGATTGACCTCGGTGTTGGTCTCGGTACCAATGGCGTAGGCGCCGTCGGTGTTGGCGTTGAGGCCCGGGACCTTCTCGCCGCGGTTGCCAAACGCGCGGATCATCTCAAAGGTGTTCCAGTCGGACTTGCCGGGCTGGAAGAACAGCGGCTGCGCCTTGCTAACCAGGGCGCCGGTCGTGGCACGAGCATCTTCGCGCTCGTCCTTGACGATCTCGTAGTCGGTGCCCTCGGTGAGCGGCACACCGAAGTAGGCGCGACCCTGGACATAACGGGCCCAAGAATGCATGGCCTTTTCGCTAATTGCCTCGCCGTAGGTCTGGGCAACGTCAAATTGACCGTCATCGAAGTACTTGGCGAAGCCATTCTCCTTAGGCATGGACTCGATGGTCGCAGAGTGGAGACAGTTCGCGGTGTCGGTGAGGTCAACCTTGTAGTTGAGGTTGCCGATGTTGGGGTTGAGCGAGGCGATATCGTCAGTGAGCCTCATGGCGATCCACTGGTGGCCGGAAAGTGCGGCAAACAGCCAAGTCTCGTTGCTGTCGGCGATGATAATCTGATCGTTGCCGCAGGCGCCCTGCTCGTCGATGATCTTGCCGAGGAGCTCGACGCCCTCACGTGCATTGGCGCTTTCACCTAAGATAACGCTGCCGTAGCTGTACTCGCCAATACCGGTTTTGGTCAGGGGGTCTGCTGCCTCAGCATCAGCATTCATGCCGGTGGTCAGCGTTGCGGAGCAGGACACGCCCTTCTCATTGATGCCTGCCTCAGAGTAGGCATCATAGCGCCCGTGCCACTGGGAGGGATGGTCGCGTACATAGGTGTAGCGATACGTGGTCTTGGTCGAGGTATACATGAATGCGGACTCGTCCGAGCCGTACGTATGCCCCGGGCCGTGAGAAGGCTCAATGCCAAAGTGCTTGAGGTAGCGCTTATCGAAGTCCTCGGCGCGGCCATAGTACGTGTCACCGTCGGCCGTCAGCTTGTTGCCCATGTACATCTGCGTGCAGGCGAGCGCAGATGTCGGCATGGACATGATGGTTGCAGCTCCAAATGCAAGGCCTATGCCAAGCTTCTTGAGCGCGTTGACGGGATGAGTTTTACTCATATTCCCTCCCAGCGTGCGAAAGCCCTCTGTCTCCAGAGGGCTTCACCCAATAATTACACCCCCTTAGCGTAACGAATTCGAAACAATATACATTCATGAAAGTTATTTACTCGATAAGCGTAGCGAAATATGCGATTAACGGTAAATTGAACTCATTTAGTGGGAAATCAATTTGTATAACGCCAGCGAAAAATGTAGCTAAATAAAGCGTCAAGAAAAAAGCGGACCCCTCGCCGGCATGTGGTTTCATGCCGGCGAGGGGTCCGGGCTGCACGGGCCGTCTAAGAGTAATGGCTACTTCTTTCGACGGTGAATCACGTTAATGGCATAGCCGACGAGCATGGCCAAAACGATGACGATAAAGCCAAGGATGGGGTTGTCGTTCACGGGGGTCCTCCTATTTTCCGAGCGGCGAGAATTCGTCGACGATGATATCAAGGCATTGCGGTAGCGCGCGGGCGCCAAAGACGCCGGAGTTGCTGGAGATGATCTCGCCATCAAACTGCATGCCGAGCGATGGCGTGCAGGTAATCTTGGCTTCTTTGGTCTGGATGATCTTAAACTGCGGGCGGCCGAGTACCTTGCCGGCGGGGTCGAGCGCGGCGGTGATTACCGTGGGGAGCAACTGCACCGTGCGCACGGGCTCAATAACGACGATGTCGACCATGCCGTCGTTCATACGGCAGTTGGGGAACAGGTTGATGTCGTTTTGGATGACAGACGTGTTGCCCGCCATGCAGCAGATGCCGTCGAGCTCCTCAACAATGCCATCATGCTCAATGGTAAAGTGCGCCACCGTGGGGTTGGGCGTGGCGAGAGCGGAGAGGAAGTAGGCGATCTCGCCGATGTCGTTTTTGGTGGGGGCGGCCTTCATCATGATCTCGGCGTCAAAGCCCGAACCGGCGATGATGATAAAGCCATGGCGCTTTTCGTTGCCGTTCTCGTCGAGCCAAAAGAGCTCGCCCATGTCTACTTTGACCGTGCGGCCGGCGCGACATGCCTTGGCAAGCGCCGCTGCCTCGGGGGCATTGCCGATGTTGTTAAAGAACAGGCAGGCCGTGCCGGAGGGGAAAACGAGCGTGGGGACGCCGCAGCCGCGCATCTGGTCGAGCACGTTGGAGACGGTGCCGTCGCCGCCCGAGACGACCACGCGGTCGAACTCGCGAACGTCTGCCACGGCGTCCTCGGGCTCCATGCCATCGCCGATAAAGCGCATCACGACTTCGTCGCCGCCCTGTGCAAGGGCGTGCGTGAATGCGTAGATTTCATCTGAGCTGGGACCCGATGCCGGATTGTGGATGATAAGGCAGCGCATACTTACGTTCCCGTTCTGTGACTAACCGAGTATAGTTGTAGGGCAATGCCGATATCCTACCCGTGTTTTTCGGGCCTAACCTTATTCGATGGGTTGATATGTACATTTCCACACATCAGGCTCTGGTCGACTTTTGCCAGCGCGCCCGTGAGTTTGACGCGATTGCCGTCGACACCGAGTTTTTGCGCGAGCGCACGTTTCATCCGCGCCTGTGCCTGGTCCAGATTGCCACCCCCGCCGAGAGTGTCGCTGTCGATCCGCTGGTGATCGACGACCTGTCGCCGCTTGCCGAGCTTATGGCCGACGAGAGCGTGATCAAGGTCTTCCATGCCTGCTCGCAGGACATGGAGGTTATGCTCCATACCGTGGGCGTGCTGCCACGACCGATTTTCGATACGCAGGTCGCCGCTGCCTTTTTGGGCGAGCGCCAGCAGATTTCGTATGGCGCGCTTGTTCAGACGTTTTGCAGCGTCTCGCTGCCCAAGACCGAGTCGCTGACCGACTGGTCGCGTCGCCCGCTGACCGATAAGCAGATTGAGTACGCGATTGATGACGTCAAGTACCTGATCGTCGCCTATACCGAGATGATGAGTCGCCTGCGCGAGCTGGGCCGTGTGGACTGGGTGCTCGACGAGCTACGCCCGCTGGCTGACGAGTCGCACTATCGCGCCGACCGTCACGAGGCATTCCGCAAGGTCAAGCGCATCAACTCGTGCAGCCGCCACCAGCTGGGTATCGCGCGCGAGCTCGCCGCCTGGCGTGAGGACCGCGCCGAGCGCCGCAACATCCCGCGCAAATGGGTCATGTCCGACGACACGCTGCTTGCGCTCGTTAAACGCAATCCCGTGCGCGTTGAGGAGTTCCGCAGCATTCGCGGTACCGATCAGTTGGGGGAGCGCGACGTGGACGGTGCGCTCATGGCCATCAAGCGCGGCGCAAGCTGCCCGCACGATCGCCTGCCGCTCATGGTGCGCGGGCATCGCCAGATCTCTCCGGAGTTGGAGAGCGTGACGGATCTCATGTACGCGCTCATCCGCCTGGTTGCCGAACGCTCGGGAGTGGCGACCTCGGTCATTGCCTCGCGCGATGACCTGGCCGACTATATTGAGCACCCCGAGCAGAGCCCCCTGCGCGAAGGCTGGCGCTTTGAGCTTGTGGGCTCGCGTCTGGACGATCTGCTCTCGGGCAACATGGGGCTCACCGTGAAGGACGGCAAAATCGAGCTTTTATAGTTACGCGGTTTTACCAAACGCTGCAAACGTTCTAGAGCAGCAATGCCAAAACATCGATGGCGTCTCGTTGGCTGGGCGAGTGGGTAGAATGCCTCCAACGTGTAACTCGATTCGGAGGAATTCGCATGCCTTATTACTATGGATACGGCTTTGGCATCGACCCGCTGTACCTGCTGGTTGTTCTTGTCTGCACGGTGATTGGCCTTGCCGCACAGAACTATATCAACTCGACGTACAAAACCTGGTCCAAGGTTCGCTCGGACGGCGACACGGGCGCCACGGTCGCTCGCCGCATGCTCGACGCCAACGGCTGCAACGCCGTGGGTATCAAGGGTGTCGCCGGCGAGCTCACCGACCATTACAACCCACAGGACAATAACCTGTATCTCTCGGATGCCAACCGTTCGGGCGGGTCGGTCGCAAGCGTTGCCGTCGCCTGCCACGAGGCGGGCCATGCCGCCCAGCGTCAAAGCGGTTACGCCATGATGAAGGTTCGCACCGCCCTCGTGCCGGTCGTCAACTTTACCCAGAACACCTGGACCATCGTGTTGCTCTTGGGCCTGTTTATGAACATCGCGGGACTCACGACCCTCGCACTGATCTTCTTCTCGTTTAGCGTGCTGTTCCAACTGGTTACGCTGCCGGTCGAGATTGATGCCAGCCGCCGCGCCGTGGCGTACATCGAGCAGTCGGGCATGAGCTCCAAGCAGGTCAATGGTGCCAAGAAGGTCCTGACGGCAGCCGCGCTTACCTATGTTGCTGCAGCGCTCACTTCGATCATTCAGCTGCTCTACCTGATGGCTCGCTACAACAGAAACTCCAACCGATAACAAATTGGCTTGACAGGCGCCGCGGAGATTTGTGTCCCCGCGGCGCTGTACTATGTGTTGGACTTGAATTTGCGCAGGGCCGGAGCCCTTGTGCACGATAACGAAAGGAGGCTGCGTGGCAGGCTGGAATCTGACCGGCAATGCCGTTTCCGCCGAGTTCGACGGTTCGGACGAGCAGGAGCGTAAGGAACTCAGCGTGAGCCAGGCGGTGGAGATCGCCGCCGGCGCGCTCGATGCCATTCCGCAGCTGAGCGTTTTGGGCGAGGTCACGGGCTTCCGTGGCCCCAATGCCCGAAGCGGCCACTGCTACTTTCAGATCAAGGACGACTCGGCGGCCGTCGACTGCATCATCTGGAAGGGTGCCTATCTCAAGCGCACGTTCGATCTGCGCGACGGCATGCAGGTGAGCTTTAAGGGCAGCTTCAATCTTTATAAGGCCACGGGCCGCATGAGCTTTGTCGCTCGCTCATTCTCGCTGGCGGGGGAGGGTCTGCTGCGTCAACAAGCTGTCTCTTATACACATCTGAC
>URKV01000114.1 GCA_900548565.1 uncultured Collinsella sp. | reverse complement strand
GGCATAGACCTTCTGGTCATGCCTTGCCTTTTGAATGACAAATTGTCGCCCTGGGCGGCGCGCAGCGTCGACTGGTTGCGCGGTTCGTAGAACCGCGCAACATAAGTGCGCCCCCTCCCGCGCACGGAACGGAAGGGGGGCTAAAGGTAGGAGTCTACCGGTGGGTTTACCCCACCGGACAGACGATGACCTGGTGATCCTTTACAGGATCGTCAAGGTTTCCGTGGGGTACCCGTTGGGTACTTAGAGCAGCACGCAGGCGACGGTCAGGATGATGGCGCAGACGACAGAGAGCGCGACGATGAGCTTAAGGGCAAACTTGAGCCAGGTCGTCCACTCGATCTTGGCCAGGGCGAGACCGCCCATGATGGCGCCGGAGGTCGGGGTGAACAGGTTCACGACACCGATGGCGGCGGAGAAGATCATGACCATGACCTCAGGCGAGAAGCCGAGCTTAACAGCCAACGGTCCCATGATGGGCATGGAGACGGTGGCCATACCGGAGGTCGAGGGGATCAGGAAGGACAGGCCGAAGTAGACCAGGAAGCTCATGGGAGCGAAGATCACGCCGGACAGGCCAGCCAGAGCATTGGCGGCAGCGTCGAGGACGAAGACATCGAGGCCGGTGTTAGCCATGAGGACGGAGATACCACGGGCGAGGGCGATGACGAGAACAACGGACATCATGTCGGCAGCGCCGGTGATAAAGGTGTTAACGATCTGCTTCTCGGACAGGCCACCGATGATACCGATCAGGACGGCCATGAGGAAGAACCAGGTGGAAGCCTCGTCGAAGTACCACTGGCCAATGGGCAGGCCGGTGATCAAGGCAGACCAGCCCTGGACGACGGCGTTACCGTCGGCGTCGTAGACAGCGCCAGCGTCGAAGAAGTTAGCGACGCCCTCGTTGAGGTCGGCCAGCGGAATGAAGCCGACGATCATGACGACGAAGGTGAAGGCGAAGGCAATCAGAACACCCTTCTGACGACCAGTGAGCTTGACCTCCTTGTGGACCTCGGAAGCAGCCTTGCCGTGAGCCTCTTCGGCGTCCTTGAGCTCCTGCATCGACAGGATGGTGGAACCCTTGTCAGCCTTGACCTTCTTGGCGTAGCTCATCACGAAGAAGATGGACATAGCGGTAGTGACAATCCACAGGACGGCACCGAGGCCGATGATGATGGACTGGTTGACCTCAATGCCAACGCCGGTCAGAGCGTCGACGGCAGCGCCGACGGCGAACGGGTTAACCGTGGAGCCCAGGCAGCCGCAGCCAGCGCCGAGCAGGACGGTAGCGGCACCGACCATGGGGTCGAAGCCAGCGGCCATCATGGTAGCGGCGAGCAGGGCGTAGAAGGGAACGGTCTCCTCGCACATACCATAGGTGGTACCACCGAGGGAGAAGATGAGCATCAGCACGGGAATGAGCATAATCTCGTTGCCCTTAAGCTTCTGCACCAGAACGGCGATGCCGTTGTCCAGGGCGCCGGTCTCGGTCATCATACCGAGGAAGCCGCCCAGGATCATAACGAAGAGGCAGACGGGCAGAGCGTCAGCGAAGCCCTTAATCGGGGCGGTGCAGAAATCGCTCAGACGGGCGGCAGTAACCGCGCCGCCGGACGTGCCGGAGACGATAACGGTAATCACTGCGACAATTGCCAGCAGAGCAAGAAGAATGGTGAACGATGAAGGCATACCGCGCTTTTTCTTAGCGGTCTCAGTCATAGTTCTCATCCCCCCTTCATAAATCATTTACTGATCTCGCCAGAAGCGGCTCTTCCGTGCCGTGCCTGCCGCTTGATGCGAGATTATTACCAGATAAAACCGCTCGGGGTGTGCAGCAATACACCCCGAGCGAGATGCTAGATGCTCTTACTTGAGCGTGGCGTACATGACAGCCTTGATGGTGTGCATGCGGTTCTCGGCCTCGTCGAAGACCTTGGAAGCGGGGCTCTCGAAGACCTCGTCGGTGACCTCCTGCTCGGTGATGCCGAACTGCTCGCACTTCTCGGCGCCAATGGTGGTGTTGGTGTCGTGGAAGCTGGGCAGGCAGTGCAGGAAGATGGCACCCGGGTTGGCCATAGCCATGACCTCGGAGGTGACACGATACGGGGTGAGCTGAGCGATGCGCTCGGCCCAGACCTCGTCGGGCTCGCCCATGGAGACCCACACGTCGGTGTAGATAACGTCGGCACCGGCGACGCCGTCCTTGACGTCGGTGGTCAGCTTGATGGTGCAGCCGTTAGCCTCGGCGATGGGCTTGCAGGCCTCGATGACGTCGTCAGCGGGCATGCACTCCTCGGGGCCGCAGGCCACGAAGTTCATGCCGAGCTTGGAGCAGACGACCATGAGGGAGCGAGCGACATTGTTCTTGCAGTCGCCCATGAAGACGAGGGTCTTGCCCTTGATGTCGTAGTTGAAGTTCTCCTGGACGGTCAGGATGTCGGCGAGCATCTGGGTGGGGTGCCACTCGGTGGTCAGGCCGTTCCACACGGGCACGCCGGACTTAGCAGCGAGCTCCTCGACGTCGTCCTGGGCAAAGCCACGGAACTCGATGCCGTCATACATGCGGCCGAGAACGCGGGCAGTGTCCTCGATGGACTCCTTCTTGCCCATCTGCGACGAACCCGGATCGAGGTAGGTGACGCCCATGCCCAGATCCATGCCGCCGACCTCGAAGGCGCAGCGGGTACGAGTAGAGGTCTTCTGGAAGAGCAGAACGATGTTCTTGCCCTCGAGATAGCGGTGCGGAACGCCAGCGCGCTTCATATCCTTGAAGTTCTTGGAGAGCTTGAGCAGGTACTCGATCTCCTCGGTGGTGAGGTCGAGAAGCTTGAGGAAGCTACGGCCGGAAAGGTTAACACCCATGGTTTGATTCCTTTCGAAGAAATGAATTACGTAAGTATTAGTGGTGCCCGTTTAACGGGCGAAGCCGGTGCGGTTGTAGGGGGACCGCACCGGAAACGGAAAGACTTAGAGGTCCTCGCGCCAGAAGGGCATGCTCATGCAGCGCGGGCCGCCGCGGCCGCGGGAGAGCTCGGCGGAGGGCACGACGAGAAGGTCCAGGCCCTCCTTGTACAGCACGTCGTTGGTGACGGTGTTGCGGGCGTAGACGCAGATCTTGCCGGGCTCGACGCACAGGGTGTTGGAGCCGTCGTTCCACTGCTCGCGGGAGGCCGCGATCGGGTCGCCGCCGCCGCAGGGGATCAGCTTGACCTGGTCGACGCCGGTGGCGTCCTCCAGGACGTGCTCGAGGGTGTCCTCGATCAGGCGGATGTTCACGTCGCCCGGGTTCTTGCCGGCGGTCAGCTCGTAGACGCGCAGGGTGCCCATGATGGCGGGGTGGATCGTGAACTTATCGACGTCGATCTGGGTGAAGACCGTGTCGAGGTGCATGAAGGCGCGCGAGACCGGGATGTCGAAGGCCAGGATGCGCTCGACCTTGGAGTCGGAGTTCCAGAAGATGTTCTGGGCCATGACGTCGATCGCGGCGGCCTGGGTGCGCTGGGAGATGCCGACGGCGAGGGTCTTCTCGTTGATGTTCAGCACGTCGCCGCCCTCGGTGTGGAACTGGCAGTCGCGGCGGAAGTACAGCGAGACGTCCTTGTAGTCGGGGTGGTACTTGAAGATGTACTTGCCGTACAGGGTCTCGCGGTTGCGGGTGACCGAGTACATGCGGTTGAGGTTGACGCCCTCGCCGACGACCGCGAACGGGTCGCGGGTGAAGTAGAGGTTGGGCATCGGGTCGATGATCAGGTCGGACTCGGACTCGGAGTTGACCAGGGAGTCGAGGGTCGTGGACGCCGTGAGGGGCATGTCGATCTCGGACTTGGTCATGCCGGCCATGGTCTTCTTGACGAACTCGAGGTTGTCCTCGATGGAGTCCAGCTTCTCGCGGACGATCTGCGGCATGTGCTGGCCGCGGATGCCGGCCTCGGCGATGTACTGGTCGGTGAACTCGGCGCGGGCGCCGGGGACCTGGTCGAACACCTCGGCGACGAGGTTCTCGAGATAGAGGACCTCCACGCCCTGGTCCCTCAGGATCTGGGCGAAGGTGTCGTGCTCCTGCTGCGCGACCTCCAGGAACGGGACGTCGTCGAACAGGAGTCGCTCGAGCTCGTCGGGCGGCAGGTTGAGGAGCTCGTCGCCGGGACGGTGCAGGCAGACCTTCCTGAGCTTGCCGATCTCGGAAGGCACGTGCAGACCTTTCGTCATGGCCTCCTACCTTTCTTTCGGGCCTTTCGGCCGAATCTCTCAGCGCCCTTCCATAGCGGACGCTGCTTGCTGACAGCTCTAGTTATATCCAAATTCCACCCGCAATTCCACCTCGCCCCCGAACGGTCAACAAAGTGCGATGAACGGTATATCGCATGAGATTCCCCCATAATGTACTTCGGCGTTCTAAAGTAACTTTTCTAAGGTAAACGCTCTTTTTTCCTAAAAACTATTTGCAATTGCATCTCTAAACTTTTGATTCAGAATTGCATAGCTAAATCGGTTTTATGTATATAAATGATGTTTGTTTACGTTTCCGCCTGCATTCAATGATATTCAGCTATCCATCATTCTTATTCACACTTACGTACCAGTTGAGTGAGGATATAGACCGCTTGAAGACGAGCAGGGCGTCAGTCCTATGACTTGTCAGCGTAAGAAGTAGGTAAAGATACCGTTCGCACAATACGTCCGTGCCACAAGTCGACTAAATTGAGACAATAGTGAATAGGGTTAGGCTACCGTCCCCTGCGGGGACTGAACGGACAGATGCATATGCCGAGCAAAATCGAAAAAAAGCAAGCCGCCGCAAAGCTGCGCAAACCGCCTCGCGACTTCTCGTACACGCAGAACCGAGAGCTCAGCTGGCTACGCTTTGACAACCGTGTGCTTGACGAAGCCTTCGATGAGACCGTTCCGCTGTTCGAGCGTCTAAAGTTCGTGTCGATTTTCGAGTCTAACCTCGACGAGTTCCTTATGGTGCGCGTGGGCGGCCTGTCCGATCTGGCAGAGCTCAAAAAGCAACCTGTCGACAACAAGAGCAATATGACCGCCTCCGAACAGGTCGATGCTGTCATGGCCGAAATGCCCGGGCTCCTTACCCGTTGGGAGTCCATCTTTAAGAGCATCGAGGGCAAGCTCGACACCTTGGGCGTTCACCGCGCCCGCATCGATTCGCTTACGCCCGAGGAGCGCACCTTTGTAACCCGCTACTTCCAGGCCTACGTGTCGCCGGTCATCTCGCCGCTGGTCATCGATCCTCGCCACCCCTTCCCCAACCTACGCAATGGCGCGCTCTATCTGGCCTGTGGTCTGGACGGCGCCACCGACGAGGAGAGCCTGCTGGGCCTTATCGAGATTCCCGCCTCGATGAACCGCGTGGTCGAGATCCCCTCGCCCACCGGCACCTACTCCTACATCTTGCTCGAGGACGTCATCCTCGCCTGCCTGGACAGCTGCTTTGGCTCCTACAAGCCACTCGACCGCGCACTCATCCGAGTCACCCGCAACGCCGACATCGATCCAGACGGCGAGGGCGTCGAAGAGGAAGAGGACTACCGCCAGCACATGAAGCGCATCCTCAAGACTGTCTCTTATACACATCTGACGCTGCCGACGATCTTACGCGTGTAGAT
>URKV01000113.1 GCA_900548565.1 uncultured Collinsella sp. | reverse complement strand
ACGCAAAGAAGGCCACTTAATGTGGCCTTCGTCTTGCGCAGGACTGTAGAGCAGGGAACTTCGTGCCCGCCGCCCGGGAGGGCGTTGCGTTTAGAAGATGGGTCCGATGTGCTCTCCGTGCGAGCAGGACTGTAGAGCAGGGAACCTTATATTCCGCCGTCGGGCAGGCGTCGCAAGCACACCGAACGCCGGGCATCACCTCCTTAACGTGAACGCTGTTCACTTTCTTACCGTAAAAATCCCCGCCTTGCGCGGGGACCGTTAGTAGAGGGTTCGACGCGTGATCTCGAGCACGGCACTCGGATCAAAATCTTGCCGGATCACGGCAGAGAGCATGAGCGAGAACAGGACCTCGGCAAATTGCTCGACTGAAAACTGATCGGTAAAGGCATCCGGGCGCACCCGAGGGTCGCGCCTGAGCACCATACAAAGCTGATCGAGGATATGCTGCCAGGCATGATGCATGCGGCGCTTGCCATCCGCAGTGTCTTGCTGCATAAAACTCAGCGAGTAATGCGTAAAGAAGCCCGGATACGTTTGGCAGCCGTACTCCATCTGGCGATACATCCAGCGGATGCAGGAGAGCGTGTCTTCCAAGACGGCCTCGTCATCGGGGTGATGGAAAATGTCGCCCCACACGCTTGCCACGGTCGCGCCCACGAGCGCTGTCTTAGAATCAAAGTAGTTGTAGATGCATCCGACCGACACGCCGCATGCCGCGGCAACCGAGCGAATGTTGACGCCGGTCCAACCGTTTTCCTGGATGAGCTTACGGCTCGTCTTCAGGATTTCCTCCTTAGACGTCGCTGTGTTATTCATGCCCTCACCTCCAATGTGAACACTGTTCATTTTGACACGGCGCGTTCACCTGTCAAGAAAAAAGCCTCGAGAATCTCGAGGCTTTCACGTTTGTACGATTGAACGCGCGGCACCGCAAGCGGCGAAGTTATTCGCCCAAAACGGCCTTTTTTGCGGCTGCAGCCATGTTATCCATATCTTCCTTGGTGGGATGGTCCTTCGCGGCAACCCAGTTGTCGAGCAGCATCTTAAATCGGGCGTTGTCGGGATCTTGTTCGAGCATTGCCTCGTAGCGCTGCTTAACCGCGGGACCCATCTTGCCCTGGCACATCGCCCAGCCCGCAAGCTCGGCATCCTCGGCCAGATTGGAAGTTACGCGGTCGACAATCTGCTGGTAATAGCTCTGGTCGGCCCCAAAGCCGCAGGTGCCAAACAGGAACACGCGTTTGCCGTGCAAGGCAGAGAGCAACGCCGCGACCGAAGGCGTGCACGCGCCCTTGTCGCACCAAAAACCGACGAGCACCGTGTCGGCCGCGCAGGCGCCCTGCGCCTCGAGCGCAACCTGATCTGCATCCGCATCGTCGCTCAACGCCGCGGCATGGACAAACTCAACGCCCGCAGCCTGCAGAGCGCGCTTGATCGCGCCCGAAACCATCCTGGTATTACCGCTCTTGCTGTTAACCACCAAAGAGCACGTCATAGTCACGTTGCCTCGTTTCCCCCAAAATTAAAGCCACTAATGCAATTTATTAGATGAATATCTTAGTACTAACGTGACAGATGTAAACCACCGTCTGTCGATTGATTAATTTGCCCCACGGGCTTCCTCACTGGGCGAATTGGCTGCGGTAGAGCTCGGCGTAGAAGCCGCCTGCCGCGAGCAGTTCATCGTGCGTGCCGCGCTCGATAATCTCGCCATCGCGCATTACCAGGATGCAATCGGCGTTGCGAATCGTCGACAGGCGGTGTGCCACGACAAAGCTCGTGCGGCCGGCCATGAGCTCGTCGAATGCCGCCTGCACCTGCAGCTCGGTACGCGTATCGATGCTCGACGTTGCCTCGTCCAGCAGCAGAATCGCCGGATCGGTGAGCATGACGCGCGCGATGCACAGCAACTGTTTTTGACCCTGGCTAAACGTGCCGCCGTCCTCGCCGATCACCGTATCGTAGCCGCCTGGCAGCTGCACGATAAACTTGTGCGCATGAGCGCGCTTGGCGGCCTCGACAATCTGCTCGCGCGTGGCATCGGGGCAACCGTAGGCAATGTTTTCGGCCACCGTGCCCTCGAACAGCCAGGTGTCCTGCAGCACCATGCCAAAGGCGCGGCGCAGGCTCGCACGCGTGTAGTCACGCGAGGAGCGACCATCGACCGCGATGCGCCCAGCATCGATATCGTAAAAGCGCAGCAGCAGGTTGATGAGCGTCGTCTTGCCACAGCCCGTGGGGCCGACGAGGGCAAAGCGCGTACCGGGCTTGGCATCGATGCAGATATCCTGCAGCAGTTTGCGGTCGGGCACATAGCTAAAGTCCACGTGTTCAAAGGTCACCTCGCCCTGCGGGGCGGCAAGCTCCACGGCATCCGCCGCGTCGGGCTCCTGCTCGCGCGCATCGAGCAACGCGAACATGCGACGCGCCGAGGCGTACGCGGTCTGGATTTGCGTGATGACGTTCGTGACCTCGTTGAACGGCTTAGTGTACTGGTTAGCGTAGGACAGGAAGATCTGCACGCCGCCCACCGTGAGCGCCGCAGGCACGCCCGTGATCACGCCCGCGCAGCCGATCACGGCGACCACGGCGTAGATGATGTTATTGATAAAGCGCGTGCCGGGGTTGGAGAGCGAACCCATAAACTGCGCGCGCTCGCCCGCGGTGTAGAGCTCGGCATTGAGGGCATCGAAGCGTTGCTGAGCGTTCGAGCCATAGGCAAAGGCGTCGACAAGCTTCTGCTCGCCCACGTACTCCTCGATATGGCCGCCAAGCTGACCCTGAATACGCTGCTGCGCCGTAAAGCTCTTGTTGGAGAGTTTGGCGATGGCGCTGGCCGCAAAGATGGAGAGCGGCGTGACGAGCACCACTACGAGCGTCATGGTCAGGTTGATGGAAAGCATAAACGCAAGCGTGCCAACGATGGTGATAACGCCGGTGAAAAGCTGGGTAAAGCCCTGCAGCAGACCGTCGCCCACCTGGTCGACGTCGTTGACCACGCGGCTCATGAGGTCGCCGTGGGCATGGCCGTCGATAAAGCTGAGCGGCATGCGGCTGAGCTTGTCGCTCGCCTCCACGCGCATGTCGCGCACCGTCTCGTAGGACAAGCGGTTAACGCAGTAGCCCTGCAGCCACTGGAAGGCCGCCGCGCCCACCACGACGGTTGCGAGCTTGGTAACGAGCGGCAGCAGCGACCCGAAGTCCACCTGCCCGGCGGCAACGATGAGGTCGATGCCCTCGCCGATGAGGATGGGCGTATAGAGTTGCAAGACCACCGAGATGGCGGCGCTCACAAACGATGCCGCAAACGAAATGCGGTGCGGACGAACGTAGCCCAGCAGACGGCGGGTCACCGCGCCCACGGGGTAGCGCTCGGGGTCGCCGGGCTGACGCGGGCCGTCACCCAGGTCGTTGAGGTTATCGTTGCCGGACACGTTGGCCGTCATCGTGGCGACCGAACCGGAAGAAGTATACGGATTCATTTAGCAGCCCTCCTTTGCGCAGACAGATGCGGGGACGGTCGGAGCGGACGCGGGCGTCGTGCTCCCCTGCTGACCCTCGAGCTCCTCGCGGCGAAGCTGCGACTGGCAAATCTCGCGGTAGAGCTGGCAGGTCGTGTAGAGCTCATCGTGCGCGCCCAGGCCCGCGACCGAACCGTGGTCAAGTACGCAGATCATATCGGCGTCGCGCACGGTCGAGACACGTTGGCTCACGATGACGGTCGTGAGCGGCAGCCCGCCCTCGGCGGCACCGCGCACACTGCGCTCGCGGATGGCATGGCGAAGCGCCGCGTCGGTCTTAAAGTCGAGCGCCGAGGCAGAATCGTCCATGATCAATATCTGAGGCGAGCCCACCAGGGCGCGCGCGATGGTCAGGCGCTGGCGTTGGCCACCGCTGAAGTTCTTACCGCCCGCCTCGACCGGGGTATCGAGCCCCTGCGGCTTGTTGCGCACGAACTCGCTCGCCTGCGCCATGTCGAGCGCCGCCCAGAGATACTCGTCGATCGCAGCCTCGTCGCGCCAGGTCAGGTTGCTGCGGATGGTGCCGCTCACCAGCGACGCACGCTGTGGAACGGTCGCGACCACACGGCGCAGCTGGTCGAGCGGCCAGGTGCGCACGTCGGCGCCCATCACACTCACGCTGCCGGTGCTCGCATCGTACAGGCGCGGGATAAGCGAGACGAGCGTGGACTTGCCGCTACCCGTACCGCCGATAATGCCAAGCGTCTTGCCCAGCGGGAGCTCCAGGGTCACATCGTTGACGGCATTTGCCGCGCCCGCGCCAAAGGAGAAGCTCGCATGGCTCAAGCTCAGCGCGGGGACCGGAACAGCGCCACCCGCCAGTTCGCTCGGCTTGGGCAGCGCAACCGACTGATTGCCCTCGTCGGTGATGCTCGGCTCGCAGTTGAGCACCTCGTTGATACGCGAAGCACTCGCGCTCGCCTTGGTAAAGACCACGACCAGGTTGGCGACGTACACAATGGAGGTCAGGGTCTGCGTCATGTAGTTCACAAACGCCATGACCTGGCCCTGCGTAAGCTCGCCCACGTTGACCTGGATGCCGCCCACCCACAGAATGGCGCACACGCCCAGGTTCATCACAAGAAACGTGACGGGATTAAGGATCGACGAGAGCTTGCCCACCGCGATGGCAGTATTGGCCTGGTCATCGGCGGCTTGGGCAAAACGCTTGCGCTCGTGGTCCTCGCGCACAAAGGCGCGAACCACGCGGGCGCCCGAAAGCCCCTCGCGGCAGATCAGCGCGATGCGGTCGAGCTTTGCCTGCAGCTGCCTGTAATACGGGATACAGCGCGCCATGACAAACCAAAACACCAGGCCGATAGCGGGCGTGCAGATCAAGAAGATCATGCCGAGCTTAAGGTCGATGGCAAGGGCCGCGCACATAGAGCCCACCGCCAAGAAGGGCCAGCGGATGAGCATGCGTACGCCCAGCGCCACAGCGAGCTGCACCTGGTTGACGTCGTTGGTGATGCGGGTGATAAGCGACGGCGTGCCAAAGCGGTCGAGTTCGGCATAGCTCAACTTGTTGATGTGCTGGTAGAGCGCACCGCGGATATCGGTGCCCATGCCCTGCGAGGTGAGCGCCGCCATCTTTTGGCAGACGAGCGTAAACGAGATGCCGATCACAGCCATGGCGCCAAGTACCATGCCGTAGTGGATAACGGCGTTGACATCGTGTGCGCCAATACCCTTATCGATCATCTGGGCAATCACCAGCGGCGTCAGCAGGTCAAAGATCACTTCGATCAGCTTACACGCAGGGCCAATCACCATATACCGGCGAAACTTACCACCAAAACGCCTGAGCAGCTCAATCATGTATAGGCGCTCCCTATCATCATTCACACTCAATCCGAATCATGATAGTACGGTGAGCCCAAAAGAAGCGTAAACAACTCGTCATTTCTAATGGGATTCGGTTTCCAAAGAAGCGGAGAGGCGCGCACCCAGCCAGTGTCGGGTCGACCACTTGGTATACTTGCATTAGTGCTACCAAGTTAGTCGCCGACCCTTGAAATGAGGTGCCGAGATGAACGACATTCTCGCAAGAAGAGCAAGACGAGCAACTGTGGGCATCGCCCTTTCCGCGGCACTTGTCGCGGGAATCGCCCCCGTAACGGCGATCGCGGCAGAAACCAACGCCCCCACCGGTGCAGTTGCCTTGCAGACGGAAGACGCGGCCGCCGCAAAAGAAAA
>URKV01000112.1 GCA_900548565.1 uncultured Collinsella sp. | reverse complement strand
TCTACACGCGTAAGATCGTCGGCAGCGTCAGATGTGTATAAGAGACAGCCTTGTAGGCGTTGACGAAGTCGGCATTCTTCTCGTCATCGGCGGAGAATGGGGTCATGAGCAGCAGACCCTCGGCCAGAGAGGTGTCGAAACCTTCCACGCCCAGGATACCGTCCATACCGTCGCAGCCCATCATCTTGACGTCGTAGCCCATGTCCTTGGCGTTCTTGAGCAGGACGGATGCGGGCGTGTAGTAGATCGGTGCAAAAATCATGGTGGCGCCGGCCTGCTTTGCCTTGGTCAGCTGGTTGGTAAAACTCGTAGCAGAGTCGTCCTTGAAGGTCTCCTCGTCGACAATCTCAAGCTTAGACTTAGCGGCCTGGGCCTTAAAAGAATCTGCAATGCCCGAAGAATAGGCGTCGCCGGAGTTATAGAACAGCACGAACTTCTCGTTCGCATACTTCTGCGCCAGGAACTTGGCAGCGTTGACACCCTGGTTGGGGTCGGTGAAGCAAACCTGGAAGACGCAATCCTTGCCCTTGGTAACGTCCTCGGAGGACGCGGACGGGGTGATCATGAACGTCTCGGGGTCGTTACCACACTCTGCGGCAACGGCAACCGACGCACCCGTGGTGGTCGGGCCGACGAGGGCCTGCATGCCCCAGTCGAGCAGGGTGTTGAAGGCGTTGACGGCCTTCTCGCCGTCAGCCTGGTCGTCCTCGGCCTTGCTGACAAGCGGCAGCTCCTTGGTCGAGAAATCCTTGCAGCCAAGCTCGACAGCCTGGGTAACGGACTTGCCGTAGAACGCGTTGGCGCCGGTCAGCGGGCCGATGGTGCCGATCTTAAACGAAGCGTCGCCCGAAGCGGAACCACTGTCGCCGCCGTTGGAGGAGCAGCCAGCTAGAATGGACATCGCCCCCAGACCTGCTGCGCTCGCGATAACGCTCCTGCGATTCATAACAGGGTTCAATGACTTACCGGTGAGGCTCGACATGCGGCTCTCCTCTCAAATCTCGTCGGGTTTCGGTTACCCGACAGGCCATCCTTCGCCGTGTTCGGCGTTCGCAAAATACTAGACGCTTTAGTTAAGGAAAGTGGCGATTATTTCAACTTTTCTTTGGATTTGTTCATTTATCCATAATTCTGCGTATTTCTATTACTTTATGCAGTAATGCCACTTTATTGTGTGAAAGTAATGTTTCCGTTCTGTTACAGGCGTCCCTTCCCTGAATAAAACGGCCTCACCGGTCGCGCTTTATGCGCACTTAGGCGGCGATGTACTTGCCGTCCTGGATCACATAGGCCGTAGCGGGCTTTTCGACCTGGCCCTCGTCATTCCACGTCAGCTCGCCTGTCAGGCCCTCGATCTTGATCTTGCGCATGGCCTTGGCAAGGTCGCCGGCAATGTCGGCACCGTCGGCCGTAATGTCAATCCCCGCCTTGTCGATGGCCTCGACAATGGCGTGGACGCAATCGTAGGCGTCGGCGGCAAACTGGTTGGGTGTCTCGTCGTAGACATCCTTATAAGCTTTGACGAAGTCGGCATTCTTCTCATCGTCAGCCGAAAACGGGGTCATGAGCAATACGCCCTCGGCAAGAGAGGTATCGAAGCCCTCCACAGAGAGCAGGCCGTCCATGCCGTCGGTACCCATGAGGGTCATGTCGTAGCCCATGTCCTTGGCGTTCTTGAGCAAAACGGACGCCGGCGTGTAGTAGATCGGCGCAAAGATGAGCGTGGCGCCGGCCTCCTTGGCCTTGGTGAGCTGGTTGGTAAAGCTCGTGGAGGAATCGTCCTTAAAGGTCTCGGTATCGACGATATCAAGTTTGGACTCCTTGGCCTGCTCGGAAAATGCATCGGCAACGCCCGAGCTATACGTATCGCCGGAGTTGTAGAACAGGGCGATCTTGGCGTCTGCATACTTCTCAGCCAAGAACTTCGCGGCACTCGCACCCATGGTGGGGTCGGTAAAGCAGACCTGGAAAACCGTGGTCTTGTCCTTGGTGACGTCAAGCGACGAGGCCGAAGGCGTGACCATGAGCATGTCGTCGGCAATCTCGCCCGAGACGGCGACGGCGGCACCAGTCGTGACGGGGCCGACGAGTGCCTGCATGCCCCAGTCGCACAGGGTATTGAAGGCGTTGATAGCCTTCTCGCCGTCGGCGACATCGTCCTCGGACTTAAGCGAGAGTTTGAGGTCCTTGGTCGAGAAATCCTTGGCGGCGAGCTTGGCACCCTTCTCGGCCGAAACGCCATAGGTTGCCGCGGCGCCGGTCAGAGGGCCGATGACACCGATCTTGAAGGTCTTGCCGTCATCGGCGGAACCGCCGTCCGCGCCGTCCGAAGAGCAACCGGCGAGCGCGACGGTGCTTCCGAGCGCCGCGGCTCCAGCAAGGAAACTCCTGCGGTTAAGTACGTTGTTGATGCTAAACATGGTGTCCCCCTTTTCGCTGGCCGCGATCCGGCCGTCTTGCGGTACGGGGCAAACCTTATGGCGCAAACGTTGACAGTTTGTTACGGAAGTTCGTTTGTAGCGAGCATGTTTCCAATGTTTCCGCAGCGTTTCGGGGGTGCCGTTTTGTGCGACTCCTGTTGCCTGGCGAGCACGCGCCCTCGGTTCACGCTAGAATGCACTCAACCTTTAAGCGGTTAATCCATCCATAAGATGCACGAAGGAGCTATCTATGAGCGAACCCATGCGCACCGTGAACGTCGGTCTGATCGGTCTGGGAACCGTCGGCGGCGGCGTGGCCCGTCTGATCAAGAGCCACCACGATGAGTACCTGGCAGCCTACGGCATCGACCTTAAGCTGACCCGCGCCTGCGCGCTTGCTTGGGAGCAGGCCGAGGCAGCAGGCATTGAGCGCGAGGCCTTTACGAGTGACTGGCACGATGTCGCAACCGACCCCGCCGTCGACATCGTCGTCGAGCTGATCGGCGGCGAGCATCCCGCAACCGAGATCTTCACCACTGCCTTTGAGCACGGCAAGCACGTCGTCTCTGCCAACAAGGCCCTGCTGGGCCGTCACGTCGAGACGCTTGCCGAGAAGGCGCGCGCGTGCGGCGTGCAGATTAAGTGCGAGGCCAGCTGCGGCGGCGGCATCCCCATCGTGAGCACGCTTGAGCACGACCTGGTGGGCAACAAGATCCTGACCATCGCCGGCATCCTCAACGGCACCACCAACTACATCCTGTCGCGCATGGACGCCGAGGGCGCCGATTACGCCGACGTACTTGCCGACGCACAGGCTAAGGGCTATGCCGAGGCCGACCCGTCCGCCGACGTCGACGGCTTCGATGCCGCCAGCAAGACAGCCATCCTCGCCTCCATCGGCTTTGGCACCCGCGTTACCACCGACGATGTGTACCAGCAGGGCATCCGCACCATCGGTGCCGAGGATATCGCCCAGGCCCGCGAGCTCGGCTACACCATCAAGCTGCTGGGCATCGCCCGCAACACCGACGCCGGCGTCGATGTCCGCGTGCACCCCACGCTGATCCCCGCCGACCACATGCTCGCCAAGGTCAACGGTGCCATGAACGCCGTCTTCGTGGTGGGTGACGCCGTAGGCGAGACCATGTTCTACGGTGCCGGCGCAGGCTCCTTCCCCACCGCGAGCGCCGTCGTGGGCGACATCCTGTCGCTCTCCGAGCAGATCAGCCGCGGCGTGGCTCCGCTGCCCGAGATTGAGCCCTATGGTCACAACCTCGCCTTTAAGCCCATGGACGAGCTCCAGACCAAGTACTATGTGCGCCTGAAGGTCGCCGACCGCGTGGGCGCCCTGTCCGAGACGGTCGACATCTTTGCCAAGCACAACATCTCGATCTCGCTCATCAACCAGGTCGAGGACGGCAAGTCGGGCGTCAGCGATGCCTGCTCGGTCATCTTCCTGACGCACCGCGCGCTCGAGAAGGACGTCCAGGCTGCCGCCGCCGAGCTTGCCAGCGTCGACTGCGTGGCCGAGGTCGCCAACGTCCTGCGCATCGAGGACGTCGAGGCATGGACCGAAGGCGTCATGGCCAACTAGTCCACTACTTCGAACCTCAACGAAGCTCAACGCAAAAGGCGCGCTGTCTGCATCAACCGCAGGCAGCGCGCCTTGTTCTGCTTGCAGGGGAAGCTGCGTCCCGGTATTTCAGCTCAGAACGGGGCGCAGTTTCCCTCAGGGCCTTCTTTCAGAAACTATGTCCCATTCTGGGCGCGGATTCTGGGACACGCTTTCCGTAACGGGCCTCTCGCGGAAAGCGCGTCCCACACTGGACGCGGATTCTGGGATGCATTTTCCGCGACGGCGTTGGCTACCTGCCGTCGTCGTCCTGGGCTTCATCGCGCGCATAGAGCTCCAACATGCGGCGGCGGTATTCGCGCACGGCGAGCTTGGCGCGCTCCAGGCGGCGACGCTCGCGCGGAGTCAGCTCGGACGGGTCGACCTCGTCTCCATAGGTCTTATCGGCAAGCAGGTGCGCCGCGTCCACGATGCGGGCATCGATGTGGCCGCTCGCCGCCTCGGCGGAAAGACGCTCGGCAATCGTATCGAGCGTAGGCAGGCCCTCGAATACGCGACCATGGCCATGCGAAGTCAGCAGCTCATGCTCGCGCGCGAGCAAGCTCGCTAGGTCGTGGTGGGCGCGCAGGATGTCGAGCGCATCGGATGGATGCTCGGCAACCTCTGCCACGGCGGCGACCGGCGCGGCGTCGACCACGCGGTAGAAGAGCTGCGCGAGCAGCGGCATCAAGAACACCGTGATGGCGCCGGCGGCAACCATGACCGATGCGATGTCTTGCGACAGCGCGCCCGCGTTGACGGCAACGCTCGTCACGGCAACGATGATCGGCAGCGCCGTGGTGCAGTACAGGGCCACGGTAATGCGACCATACGCCGACACATCGCGCGTCGCAGGGCAAATGCTCATAGAAATAAGAATGGGCACGGCACGAATAATCAGCAACGCCACGATAAAGCCCACGAGCAAACCCGGGCGCGACGCCACGGCCGTCAGATCGATCTTTGCGCCCGATACGGTAAAGAACACCGGAATCAAAAAACCGTAGGCCAGGCCGTCGAGCTTGGTCTCGAGCGTATGGTTGCCCTCGGGGATGATGTAGCGCAAGACAAAGCCAGCGGCAAAAGAACCCAACACGATGTCGAGATCAAAGACGGCCGAGAACGCCACGAGTGTGACCAGGATGAGCACCGTCAGGCGCACGAAGGTCTGCGACGTGGTATCGGCGCGTTCCTCGACAAACGCAAAGAAGCGGCTGCCGACGCGCTTGGAGCGGCTTGGGACCACGGCCAGCAACACGCAAACCAGCGCAAACAGGCCAAGGATTACGAGCGTTTGGATGCCAGTGCGGGCAGACAGCAGCACCGACATGGCGAGCACAGGGCCGAGCTCACCCCAGGTGCCATACGCGAGAATCGAGTCGCCCACGCGCGTTCCGACAAGCGAACGCTCACGCATGATGGGCACGAGCGTGCCGAGCGCCGTAGAAGTGAGGGCAAGCGTCACGGCGATACCGTCGAAATGACTGACCGAGAACCACGGGGTAAAGCGCACGGCAAGCCAGGCGATACCAAACGTGACGACCCACGTCGCCAAGCCGTAGCGCCCCTCGACACCCATGATGCTCTTGGGGTCGATCTCAAAGCCGGCAAGCAGGAACAAAAAGGCCAGGCCGAGCTCGGACACAAGCGAGACCTCGGCATCTACATGGATAATGTCGAGCATATGGGGTCCCAGCACCTGTCTCTTATACACATCTC
>URKV01000111.1 GCA_900548565.1 uncultured Collinsella sp. | reverse complement strand
GGGTGTCAACGATAAAGCGATCGTTGGGAGAACGGCCGGTGCGCTCCCCCGTCTCGATCACCAGCGCGCCGTTGGATGCCATGCGGCCTTCTTCGCGGCGGATGGCATGCTCGACGAGCTCCGCGGCGGGTAGATCGACCAGCAGACGGGGCTGGTTCTCGGCGGGATCTTCGACCAGTGTAATGCCAAAGTTGGACAGAACTTCTGCAGGGGTAACACCAGGCATGGGGCCTCCTTTAAAAACGCGACACGTGGACGCGACGCGCACTTTACTCACGTAAAGCCCGTTGTACCCGATATGCAAAAACGTTTTTGCGGCAAGGGTGGCAAGCCCGCCCAACGGTCAAAAATCGCAGGCAAGCGGCCTAGTCATTGGGGACACTCTTGAACAGGCAACATTCAAGGAGTGTCCCCGGATGCCGGCACTTAGGGACGTTCCCAAAGTGCCGGCACATAAGGAACGTCCCTAAGTGCCGACTACCGAATGGCGCCGCCGAAATTATCGAACAACCTGTTCAAAAACACGAGCGGACACCGCGGTGTCTATACTAGAGCGCAGCAATAGAAAGGACCCCGCTTTGAGCATCACGCCCCTCGATAGCATTCGCCGCGCCATCGCCCGCCGTAACGGCATCTCCAACCCCGCTGCATCGAAAGACGGCGCCGCGAAGGCCCAGGGCGGCCGCATCGAGAACGGCCTGTTCCCCGCCTCCCACACGGCCGAAGAGCTCGCACGCATCCAGGAGCTGAGTCAGCGCAACGCCGGCGGACCCGATAGCAGCCAAGCCACACGTCGCCGGCGCGAACGCGATCGGGAGCCCGGCCCCGTCCGCCGCATGGTCAACGCTTGGTGGAACCGTCTGCTCGGCGCCGTCTACGGCGGCGGCTTCTCCATGCAGGAAGCGGAATACGAGGAGCACGTCACCAGCCGCGACTATCTTTGGAACACCCTCGGCACCGCCGTGTGGGGCCTGGCGTTTCCGTTGCTCACCATCGTGTCTACGCAGCTCGTGGGCGCCGAAGAAGCAGGCAAATTCTCCATCGCCTTTGTCACCGGCACGCTCATCATGATCGCGTGCAACTACGGCGTGCGCAATTTCCAGGTCTCAGACATCGACGAAAAGACGTCCTTTGCCTCCTACCAGCTCAACCGCTGGCTTTGTGGAGCGCTCGCCCTAGGCTGCGGCCTCATGTACAGCAGCGCCCGCGGCTATGATGCGCAGATGGCGACGATCGGCCTGGGCGTCTACCTGTATAAGGTCATCGACGGCGTCGCCGACGTGTACGAAGGCCGCCTGCAGCAGGCCGACAAACTCTACTTGGCTGGAATGAGCCAAACGCTACGCTCCGTCGGCGTCATCGCGGTCTTCAGCGTGGCGCTGTTCCTCACGCGCAGCATGCCCATCGCGGCCATGGCCATGGGTGTCACCGCGATCGCCTCGCTCGTGCTGGTCACCGCGCCGCTCGCCCTGCTCGAGACCGAAAAATCGCGCCGCGTGAGCCTGCGCGAGGTCGGCCACCTGTTTGTCCAGTGCGCCCCGCTCTTTGGTGCACTGTTCCTGTTCAACCTAATTGAGAGCATGCCCAAGTTTGTGATGGAAGGCACGCTGGCATACAAATATCAGCTGTACTTTAATGCCCTGTTCTTTCCGGCGCAGGCTATTTTGCTGAGCATTGGATTTATCTATAAACCGCAGCTTCTGCGCTTGTCGAGCATTTGGGCTAATCCTCGCAAGCGTCGTCGCTTTGACCTGATTATTGTTGCCGTTATGGCGCTGATCGTGGTCATCACCGGCGCGTGCGCCGCATTTATGGCAGGTCCCGGTATTCCCCTCATGAGCTTTATGTACGGCCTCAGCTTTGAGCGCTACCGTACGCTGGCGCTGCTGATGGTCGTCGCCGGCGGCGTCACCGCGGCCATCGACTTTATCTACGCCATCATCACGGTGCTACGCCACGCTGGAGACGTCACCAAGATCTACCTGATCTGCTTCGCCGTAAGCGTGGTGCTGCCGGTGATCCTGATTAAGCTGCTGGGTCTGATGGGCGCCGTGGTGAGCTACCTAGCCATCATGGCCCTACTCCTGGTGCTGCTGATAATCGAGTACGCCAACATCCGCCAACGCATCGAACGCGACCGCAACCCATACGGCGCCTAATTAGCTGCCCGGTCACCGGAATTTGCGATGGAATCACCCCGTCTGGGGTCTCGTTGCGGACAATATTCATCACGCAAAACTAAGTGAGTAGACTTTTACCGAATCTCCGACCACACCAACAGAGCACAAGTCTGTGACCTGCGGTTTTATTGAGGCAAATATGTTGGGTGCTCGGCATTTCTAAAAAAGTCTACTCACTTAGCCAGCGAGCAGCCAAAAAAGAACCGCCGCGACGTCGTTTGACTCCGTTGCGACGGTTTTTCGAGCATTTTCGCGCTGTCGAGGACGCAGACGCTCCTCATTTCTAGCGCTTACCAAGCAAGAAGGCGCTACTCTCCGAAAGTAGTCAAAAAAGCCCCGTCCCAAATTAGCTACGGTAGATCGGCGGAACAAGGTTATTCGCCCGGGTTGATGTTCGCGTAGAACTCGGCCCCGTCGTCCAGGCGTAGGATGCCCACGCGACCGAACTCGGAGCCGGTGGCGGCGGCGCAGTCGATGTCGATGCGATCGGGCACACCGGCAGTGTCCTCGCCGCCCAAGCGCACGATCTGCCCGCGTCCCGATTCCTCATCGAGCCCCGCCAGACCACCGACCTCGTAATAGCGCCCAAGCGATACCGTGGGCGTGTGACCGCTCACCACGACCGGGCCCTTGCCCTCGGCAGAAAGCAGCCCGGTCGGCACATCCCAATAGCCGTGACGAATCCAGAGCAAGTCATCGGACGACTGCACCGCGAGCATCTGCTGCAGCAGCTCGCGATCGGCACTCACCGCACCGACGCCATCGGCACAATCGACACCATGCTCAAGCAAAAACGCACGCGCCGCCTCGGTCTGAATGCCGGCGTGCACCAGCAGGTACAGCCGCTCGGCAGTCTCGACCACCGCGTAGAGCGGCAGCGCGGCCATCCATCGCACGAGCTCCTCGTATGCCTCAAATTCCATGTCGTTGAGCTGCTCGCGCGTCGTCCAGCCACCGTTGATATCCCAGGTCTCGGCATCGAGCGGATCCTGGCCAATGATGGCATCAAGCATGATCTGCTCGTGATTGCCCTTGAGCACGCGGGCGTTGGGCAGCGAGCGCACGAGCTTAATAACGCCGACCGGATCGGGCCCGCGATCGATCATGTCGCCCAGCACGTACAGCGTGTCGTCGGATGTCAACGAGATCTTAGACAGGGCCTCGTCAAGCGCACGCACGTGCCCGTGAGCATCAGATGTCACATAGATCGCCATGGTACGCCTCTCCTTGCATTGCGGCCGAAGCCCGGCGCCGCAACTAAAACTTCAAGTTGAACTTAAACGTTACCCATTGTACTCCGTTGCAATAAAGCTGGAAAGGGTTTACGAGCAGAGGCAAAGACGGCAGCCGTCTATGACGATATCGCGCACGCCCGCAATCCAACCCCATAAACCCACCATCTTTGGGTACAAATAGCCGCAGACAACTGACCGTGCCACGCCAACCACCCAGGAGCGGACACTATCCATGAACCAGATCCTTCTCTTTATCGGCCTCGTCATCATTTTGTGCCTGACCATCAAACCCGTCGGCAAAAAACTCCCCTTCCCCACCCTGCTCATCTTTATCGCGCTGGGCATGCTGTTGGGCGTCAACGGCCCGACGCATATCGACTTTAGCGACTACGCGCTCACCGAAACCGTCTGCAGCACGGCGCTGCTGTTCATCATGTTCTACGGCGGCTTTAACACCAATATCGACCGCGCCAAGCCCGTCGCCGCGCCGGCGGTGCTGCTGAGCACGCTCGGCGTCGTCATCACCGCAGGCATCACCGGCGTGTTCGCCCACTTTGTGCTGGGCTTCGACTGGATCGGCGGTCTGCTGTTGGGATCGGTCGTGGCGTCCACCGACGCGGCCAGCGTCTTTAGCGTACTGCGTGAGCACAGCCTGTCGCTGAGAGGTGGCACCGACTCGC
This sequence comes from uncultured Collinsella sp., assembly GCA_900548565.1. GTDB lineage: Bacteria > Actinomycetota > Coriobacteriia > Coriobacteriales > Coriobacteriaceae > Collinsella. The sequence continues at coordinate 1,763 of URKV01000111.1, read as the reverse complement.
TGCTCGAGGTCGAATCGGGCTCCAACGACCCCGTCGCCTACATGCTCACCGCTGTGCTCGCTACACTCGCGGCCGGCGGCGACATCAACATTCCCGCACTGCTGGCCAAGCAGATTATCTTGGGCGTGGGCCTGGGCCTCGCCATCGGCTGGGCGGCGGGCCGCCTGATTGAACGCGCGCACGCAACGGCCGAGGGCGCGCAGACCATCTTTTTGTTCGCCGTGGCCATCGTCGCCTACGCGCTGCCGAGCTACCTGGGCGGCAACGGATTTTTGGCCGTGTACCTGGCCGGCATTGTGCTGGGTGCGAGCGACATCACCGGCAAAGTCGAGATGGCGCACTTCTTTGACACCCTCACCGAGATGGCAGAGATGACCATCTTCTTTTTGCTGGGCCTGCTCGTTACACCCGCACGCCTGCCGCAAATGCTGCTGCCGGGCCTGGCGCTCATGGCGTTCATGCTCTTCGTGAGCCGCCCCATCGCCGTCGGCGTGCTCCTGGCGCCCTTTAAGACGAACCCCCGCCAGGTCGCGCTCGTAAGCTGGGCGGGCCTGCGCGGAGCAGCTTCGGTCGTCTTTAGTCTCTTTGCCGTGGTGGCCGGCGTTCCCGGTGGGCACGACCTGTTTGACCTGGTGTTTGTGATTGCCGCGTCGAGCATCGTGGTGCAGGGCTCGCTGCTGCCGGCGGTGGCAAAGAAGCTCGATATGATCGATGCGACCGGCGACGTGCGCCGCACCTTTAACGACTACCGCGACGAAGACGGCATGTCATTTGTAAAGCTCAAGGTGGGCGCTGGACATCCGTTTGCCGGACGCTCGCTCGCCGATATTGGCAGCGCGACGGACATGTTGGTGGTCCTGGTACTGCGCGACGGTGCGCACCCGGTGTTGCCCAACGGCGATACCGTAATTGAGGAAGGCGACCTATTGGTGATGGCTGCCCCGACGTTTGAAGAGCGTGCCGAGGTTACGCTGCGCGAGGTCACCGTGACGCCCCACGGTCGCCTGGCCGGCCAGCGCCTGCGCGATGTGCCGCAAGGCAAGCATCCGTTTATTGTGGTGATGCTCAAGCGCGAAGGCCAAACGATCATCCCCGACGGCAACACTCTAATATACGCCGGCGACGAAGCCGTCATCGCCACGCTCGCGTCGTAGCGGGCAGGAGGTAGCTAATTTGCGACGAAGAGATCAAGCGCCTAGAAAGCCTCATGCCTTCGCTCGCAGATTTGGATTTGCCTGAGGAGTAAAGCACCCCTCCCCCATGTAACCATCCTGTAAATCATAGCGGCGCACTCGGGTTTTGTTGTGATGCGGTCGCGCCTGGCGCTCCACTGTGCTAAAGTATCCCGAACGTTCAAACGACTACGAGGGAGACTAGAAGATGGCACGTGTGCACAACTTCTCAGCTGGCCCGGCCGCACTGCCTACAAGCGTGCTCGCCGAGATCGCCGACGAGATGATGGACTACCGCGGTTGCGGCATGTCCGTGCTCGAGATGAGCCATCGATCTAGCATGTACCAGCAGATCATCGACGACGCCGAGGCAACCCTGCGTCGCCTGCTAAGCATCCCCGACAACTACCGCGTCCTGTTTTTGCAGGGCGGCGCCACGCTGCAGTTTGCGGGCATCCCCATGAACCTCATGCGCCGCGGCCGCGCCGGCTACATCGTGACCGGCAACTTTGCCAACAAGGCATACAAAGAAGCCGCCAAGTACCTGTCTCTTATACACATCTCCGAGCCCACGAGACTCCTGAGCATCTC
>URKV01000110.1 GCA_900548565.1 uncultured Collinsella sp. | reverse complement strand
ATCTACACGCGTAAGATCGTCGGCAGCGTCAGATGTGTATAAGAGACAGGCCGAGAGCCTTGAGCATGGCAACGGCAGCCTTGGTGGAAGGCTTCTCGAAGCCGTAGTCGTCGACGAGCACGAGCTCGCCATCGGCCAGCTTGGCGGACAGCGCAGAGCGCATAGCCAGCTTGACCTCCTTGTTGTTCATACGCTTAGCGTAGGAACGGGGCTTGGGGGCGAAGACAACGCCACCGTGACGCCACTGGGCAGCACGGATGGAACCCTGGCGGGCACGGCCGGTGCCCTTCTGACGCCAAGGCTTCTTGCCGCCACCGGAAACCTCAGAGCGGCCCTTAGCAGACTGGGTGCCCTGACGCCAAGAGGCCATCTGGCACTTGACGATGTGGTGCATAACGTGGATGTTCGGCTCGATGCCGTACACCTCAGCGGCGAGCTCGGCCTCGGCGACCTTCTTGCCCTCGCTGTTCTTTACTTCAAACTTTGCCATTTAAGTGTTCTCCTTGGTATGACGCTGGGCTAAATGGGCTGGGCCCTTAGGCCATACGGATGGCGACGAGACCATTCTTGGCACCCGGGACAGCGCCCTTGACCAAGATGAGGTTCTGCTCGGCATCGATGCGGACAACGGAAAGGTTCTTGACGGTAACGCGCTCGTTACCCATGTGACCGGCCATCTTGACGCCCTTGAGGACGCGCGCAGGATAGGCGCACTGACCGATAGAACCGGGGTGACGCTGGAAGTGAGAACCATGCGTCATAGGACCGCGGCGCTGACCCCAGCGCTTGATGCGACCCTGGAAGCCCTTACCCTTGGAGGTACCGATGACGTCGACCTTCTCGACATCAGCGAAATCAGCGACGGTGACGACCTCGCCGACCTTGTGCTCCTCGCCGTTCTCGACGCGGACCTCACGAAGGAAACGGACAGGCTCGACGCCAGCCTTGGCGAAGTGACCAGCCATGGGCTTGTTCACGTTCTTGGCCTTGATGTCGCCGAAACCGATCTGGACGGCGTCATAGCCGTCGGTTGCCTGAGTTTTAACCTGCGAGACAGCGCAGGGGCCAGCCTGGATGACCGTGACGGGAACGACGTTGTCGTCCTCGTCCCAAACCTGGGTCATGCCAATCTTGCGGCCGAGAATCATGCTGATCAAGATATGATCCCAACTCTCGCGTGGTCTTGGGACAATGCGTACACCACCGAGCGTACGCCCCTAGAGGACCACTACTTACACGACGTGCTCCCCAGCCTTGTATTTCGCCCGGACTACCTGACAACCCTATTAAGCAGGCATTTTGTCCAGCCAGAATACTCCCCTGGTTACACACAGCTGTTTAGTATACACGGCTGCGGGCGTATCCATCGAGATTCATATTTCACTCACATTGTTTACGCAGGTAAAGTGCGTGGCACGTTCCCAGTGTGCGGCGGAGGGGGCGGGCCTGAGGCATATTAAGGTTGCTGCTCTACAGTCCTGCTCACGACGGAGAGCACATTAAGTGCTCTCCTGTTCGTGCGGAACTCGCGACAACCTTAATATGCCTCAGGCCCGCCCCCTCCGCCGCACACTGGGAACGCCACGTTGATGTCTGCTAAACCTTGTTCGCTCAGGCTAATGACTTTGTTGGGGGTCCACTATTTGCTGGAGGGTGAACTTACATTGATGAGGTTCGCCTTCTGCTTGTGGCTTTGCCTCATCGAAATCGAAGATCATGATGGCGCAGTTGGGGAGTTTTGTTGGGAGCTCGAAGCCCTCTGGGGCTGCAGCCTTGATGAATTGGCGGCTGGCGCTGCCGTGGCTTACTGCTAGGAGGGTTTCGATGCCCTCGGCTCCCATGAGATTGGTGAGGGTGTCTACCATGCGTTCTTGCAGCGCGCGGCTTCCTTCTCCTCCGAAGGGGACCAGATCTTCGCCTGGATCCCAGACGTCGGTAGGCAGCGCGTCGTGCGGGCCTTCCTCGAAGGTTCCATAGCAGCGCTCGATGATGCCTTTGCAGGGCTCGACTGCTGCGTCCGGGCCGAGGAGCTCGCATGCAACGAGACTAGCGGTGTCCATGGCTCGGCCTAAGGGTGATGAGACCACTTTGTCGGGGACAACGTCGTGGTCCTTGAGCCATGCGGCTGCCATCCCGGCTTGCTGACGGCCCAAATCGGTGAGCGGTGAATCGCAACGACCTTGGACGAGCTTTTTGACGTTGAATTCTGTCTGGCCGTGGCGGAGTAGATATAGACGCTTCATATTCTCCCCTTCTGTATAACTTGCTTTACCGGCGCAGCCCTACTCGTGGGTATGGCCTACGTAGTCTTCGTCGATCGTAATCTTGGCAATCGACCTGGGGTATTCCGATTCGACACGTTGTGCCAGCGCGTGCTTTAAGTCTTCGGCACTCATCTGCAGATCCGAGGGACGCACGCAGTCGAAGATCACGTTGGTGTGCGTAGGGCCCGGCACACAGCGCAAATCGTGAATCGAAAGGCGGCTATCGATTTGTTGAGCCATGGCGTTAATGCGCAAACGCATGCTTGCCACCTTGGGATCGTCGGTCACGATGGGGTCGTAATGGAGCGTGACAATCATGCCGTCCTCGTCCCTAAACGCCTGCTCGATGTTATCGAGCGTGTCGTGACTTTCCAGTGGGCTGGCCTCGGCTGCCATCTCGGCGTGAGCGCTTGCGAACTTCCTGCCTGGGCCGTAGTCGTGAACCATTAGGTCATGGACGCCCAAGACGCCGGGATAGCTCATGATCTTGCTGCGGATATGCTCGACGAGCTTAGGATCGGGCGTCTGGCCCAAAAGCGGGCTCACCGTATCTTGGATAAGCTCAAAGCCGCTCCAGCCAATATAGGCGCCAACGGCAAGGCCGACCCACGCGTCAAGATTGATGTGCGTCACCTGCGAAACAATTGCGCACGCCAGCACGGCGCCCGTGGCAAGAACATCGTTCTTGGAATCTTGCGCGGTCGCATGCAGCGTCTCGGACTCAATGCGATCGCCGAGCTTTTGGTTGAGGGCCGCCATCCAGAGCTTTACAACCATCGAAAGCACGAGAACTGCCACCAGGGCAAGCGAGAACTCGACAGGTTCGGGGTGAATGACGCGCTCAACCGAGGACTTCACCAGCTCAACGCCAATCAGCAGCACGAGCGCCGCCACGACCAATCCCGAGAGATACTCGTAGCGACCGTGGCCGTAAGGATGCTCGGGGTCGGCCGGCTTGCTCGCCAGCTTAAAGCCCAGCACGCTCACGATATTCGAACTGGCATCGGACAGGTTGTTCATGGCATCCGCCACGATCGAAACCGATCCCGAAACCACACCGATTGCGCCCTTCGCAGCACAAAGCGCAACATTGGCGACAATACACACCATGCCCGCTAACGTGCCCACACGCGCACGATCGCCCTGTGCACGCCTAACAATCCACTCGACCATCTATATCCGCCCCCACGGTACTACCTATATATCTATTGCTCAAACGGATTGTAGTGTAGCCACTTTGTCCTCAAGATACAAAAGGCCGCAGCCCACACGAGCCACGGCCTTGGAACACAACAAAGGGATCGTCCTTTTGTCGCACAGGTTTATGCGCTTACTTCAGCAGCGCTCGCCACTGTTTCGGGCGAATCGGCTCCGTCTCCTGCCGCCTGCCCCTTCGTCGGCACCACGCCAAAGCAGTAGCTCAGCGCCGCAGACACCGCAAATGCCACACCGCCGGCAGCGCAGCACCACAGCAGGTTCGAGATGCCACCCGTGGCAAAGCCAATGACCATGAGGACATTCGTCATGCCGATGGTATAGGCCGTAACGTGGCCCACGGCCGCAACAAGGCCTCCGACGGCGCCGCCAATGGCCATGCACGTCAGGCACCTGCCATATTTAAAGCCGCAACCGTACAGCGCCGGCTCGCTTACGCCACCAAGCACACCCGAGATCGAATAGCCCAGCATGAGCGCCTTCTCGTCCTTATCCGCAACGCGGAGCGACGCGCCAAAGGGCATGCCCCAAACGGCAAACGTTGCCATCGTCGCGGCGATCAGGATGCACGAATCCGTTCCCACACTCATGAACTGCGCGTAGGCAAGCGATAGGACAACGTTGCTGACGCCGGCAATCTTTAGGAACTCCCAGCCCGCGGCAAGCCCCATGAGCGTGAGCAGCGACACGATGCCACCGGAATTGCCAAGCATAAACATAAGCTGGCCCAACAGCATGCCCAGATAGCTGCCCGCCGGCGCCGTAATACACAGCGAAACCGGAACCATGACAAGCATGGTCGCAAACGGAACGAACGAAAACGCCACGGCCTTAGGGATAACGCGCTGAAAGAAACACTCCACTCGCCATAGCACGGGCACCGAGATGAGAACCGGAATAACAGTCGTCGTGTAATCGTTGACCGGCGCGGGAAGCAGACCATACACGGAAGTCATCGATGCCCCCGTCGTCGATGCGGCATCGACGAGCTTAAGCAGATCGGGCGCAATCAATACGCCGCCCAGCATCATGCCTAGCTGCTCCGAGCAACCGAGCTGGCGGGCGGCCGCCCAACCAAGATAAATGGGCAAAAAGTAGTAGCCGGCGTTATAGAGCCAACTGTAGAACAGGCGATAGATTTCGGAATCGGCAGACCACAGGCCCAGCATACCTTCGCCCATAATGACGGCGACGGTGCGGAACAACGCCGCGCAGACAATAAACGGCAGCGCCGACATCATGCTTTTGGACAGATAGTCCACCACGGCCATGGCGTTTGATGAGACCATCGTTGTAAACGAGGTGTTAGAAACTTGTGACACAGGAACGCCTTTCCCAATATGACATGCGGGCTGTCCCTTTGTCACATCGTGCGGTACTGACCGATTGCGCGGTACTTTTCGTAGCGGAGGTTTGTGAGGGTCGCGTCGTCGAGCTGCCCAAGCGTATCGAAGGCATCAAATGCCGAGGACATGACGGCACCGGCGATCTCCTCATGCGACAGGCCCCTATCGTCAACAATGCCGTCGATGATGCCGAGCGCCAACAGATCGGGGGCCGTGAGCTTAAGCGCCTCGGCGGCCTCATTCGCGCGCTCGGTATCCTTCCACAGGATCGACGCACAGGCCTCGGGGCTCACGACCGAATAGGCCGAGCTCGAGAGCATCAGGATGCGGTCGGCCACGGACAGCGCCAGCGCGCCACCAGAGCCGCCCTCGCCTGTCACCACCGAGACAATCGGCGTCTTGAGACCGCTCATCTCCATGAGATTCTGGGCAATCGCCTCGCCCTGGCCGCGCTCCTCGGCACCGATGCCGCAAAACGCGCCCGAAGTATCGACCAGACACAGAACCGGTCGACCAAACTTTTCGGCCTGGCGTATAAGGCGACGCGCTTTGCGGTAGCCCTCGGGATGTGCCATACCAAAGTTGCGACGCATGCGCTCTTTGGTCGTGGTACCGCGCTCGACGGCGATAACCGTCACGGGTCGCCCGTCTTTCCAGCCAATGCCAGCCACCACGGCGGCGTCGTCGCCAAAGTAACGGTCGCCATGCAGCTCCACAAATCCATCCAGGCCCAGCGAGATCATCTCGCCCGCCGTGGCGCGATCTGCCGAGCGGGTCTGCTTGACAATCTCGAGCGCGGTTTTTGGTGCGGTCGAGCGCTTGAACAAGTGTCCCAGCTTTTTGCCGCGACGACCCGTATGCACGATCTCATGCGGTGCCCCCAGGCCGGGCGCGTGCCCTTCGTGCAGCGCCAGCAGCTCGCCTACCGTGAGCGCAATCTCGCCACGCGGAACAACGGCATCGCAAAAGCCGTGCTCCAGCAAAAACTCGGAGCGCTGGAATCCCTTGGGCAGGCGCTTGTGCATGTTCTGCTCGATCACGCGCGGGCCGGCAAATGCCGTCAGGGCCTGTCTCTTATACACATCTCCGAGCCCACGAGACTCCTGAGCATCTCG
>URKV01000109.1 GCA_900548565.1 uncultured Collinsella sp. | reverse complement strand
CCCCCGGCATGTCGTCGACGCCTTCGGCTCAGTCTCATATCCGCGGATACCGCTCTGTCGGCCCGCACTCCATTCCTTCGGCGGGGTTCCCCAAGTCTGTCGAGGCGCATGCGGAGGGCTCCGCGCGCACAGCGAAATAGGGGGTATCCCCGAAGGCCGCCCGGCTCGCCGGGACGGGGGCTATGTCTATTCCGCGCCCTCCCGGCACATCATGCCGAGGGCCCAGAGCCACCTCACGAGCTCGGCCGCGGTGGCCGCGTTGGCCTTCGCCGCGGGCATGCCGCGGGCGAGCATCTCCTCGCGCCGCCGCAGGAGCCGCTCGGACCCCTTCCTCCCGTGCATCCTTATCTCGAGGGGCACGCCCGTGTCCCTTGGCATGAGCTTCGGCTGGTGCCGTGCCGCGGCGTAGCACCATGAACCCTCAACGGCCAGCTTCCTCACGAGCGCGTTGCCCGCACCGCTGATGCCTCCGAGCCGCACGGAGTCGCCACTCGACCTCTGACTCGGCGCGAGGCCGAAATAGGCCGTGACCTGCCTTCCGGAACGGAACCTCGTGAAGTCGCCGACCTCGGCCGAGAAGGCTGCGGCCAGCGCGAAGGCGCAGCCCTTGATCGACTGGAGGGCGGCCACCTCCGCGGCGATCGGGCTGGCATCCACGGCGGCCCTGTACTCGGAGAGCAGGTCCGCCCGGGCCTCCGCCGCGGCCTCGACCTCGTTCCTCAGGGCGGCGAGCGTCCGAACCCCGCCATCGTCCTCCGGCCTGACCTTGTCGAGCCACCTCAGGAAGTCGTAGGTCCAGTACTTCCTCGGGTTGCCGGCGGGCGTGGTGCCGCCGTAGACGAACCCCCGCTTTGCGAGGAAGGCGAGCAGCCGCTGCTTGGCGGTCGCCAGGCGCGCGGTCGCCCCGCCGTAGGCGCCGGCGAGGTCCCTGATGCCTTCGACCTCGGGGGAGGGGACCCATACGGGGGAGATGTCGTGGGCGAGTATCGCCTTGGCCATCCTGGCGGCGTCGTTCCTGTCGTTCTTGGAGGCCGAGTCGGCCGCCGACCTCGGGACCTTGGAGACGGCCGCGACGACGCAGTCGACGCCGAGCCCGGAGAGCTCCCTCTGCGGGGCGAAGCCGAGGTAGCCGCTCTCGTAGGCGGCGAGCGACGGGCCCGGGAAGCCCGACATCCACTCCGCGACCTCGCCCCACGGGTTGCCGCGGAACCTCCTCGCCACGGCCTCGCCCGTCTCCGCGTCGAGCGCGCAGACGGTGGTGGACCTGAGGTGTACGTCCATTCCGAAGGCGGTAGAATATCTAGGCACGGGAGCCTCCCAACCTCGTTGCGGCGCGGCTGCGCCTCTGGCACTTCAACAACATTGTCGCAGCCCCGACCCGCGGTCACGAGCGGGGGCTCCTGTCGTTTCCGTGCCCTCGGATTGGGTCATAGTGTCTGACTTATGCTCAACCAGCGACGTTTCCACGCTTGTCAAGAGCTTAGTCATTGGGGACGTTCTTAAATGACTAGTCGTTGGGGACGTTCTTGTTTGACTAGTCGTTTAAGAACGTCCCCAACGACTAGTCTGGGCGGCGGCCGTGTGCTGCTGTCCGCGTGGCGGCGTATAATCGGCGGCAGATGACTTGGACGTTAGGAAACCATGACCGATAGCATGCAGCAGATGGCGCTCGACACGCTCGGCGCCTATTTTGGCTACACCTCGTTTCGCCCGGGGCAGGACCGCATGGTGGATGCGATTCTTGCCGGCCGCGATGCGCTCGGCGTTATGCCCACAGGCGCCGGCAAGTCCATTTGCTACCAGGTGCCTGCGCTTATGCTGCCTGGTATCACCTTTGTGGTGAGCCCGTTGCTGTCGCTTATGGAGGACCAGACCCGCGCGCTGCTCGCGGCGGGTGCGCGTCCCAGTTATCTCAACTCCAGCCTTACCCCGGCCCAGCAAAATACCGTGCTCAAGCGGGCGCGCGAGGGCCGCTACCAGCTTATGTATGTGGCGCCCGAGCGCCTGCTCGAGCCGCGCTTTCTGGCCTTTGCGCAGGAAGCTGCGGCCGAAGGCGGCATCGGCGTGCCTCTCGTGGCCATTGACGAGGCCCACTGCGTGAGCCAGTGGGGCCAGGATTTCCGTCCCGCTTACCTGCAGATTCGCGAGTTCATCGATTCCCTGCCGCGGCGCCCAATCGTGGCGGCGTTTACCGCCACGGCGACCGAGCGCGTGCGCGCCGATATCCAGCAAATGCTCGGCCTGCAAAACCCGGCGACCGTGGTGACGGGTTTTGATCGCAAGAACCTCTACTTTGGTTGCGAGGAGATGGGCGACAAGGCCAAGGCCGCCTGGGTGCGCGACTACGTGATCGCGCATTCGAGCGAGAGCGGCATCGTGTATTGCTCCACCCGCAAGACGGTCGACGCGCTGGCCGCGGAGCTTGCCGAGGCACTGGGCCCCAGCGGCATTCGCGTGGGCCGCTACCATGCCGGCATGGGCAACGACGCCCGCCGCCAGAGCCAGCGTGCCTTTATCGATGATGACATTCAGGTGATGGTTGCCACCAACGCCTTTGGCATGGGCATCGACAAGCCCAACGTGCGTTACGTGATCCATAACAACGTGCCCGAGAGCATCGAGGCCTACTACCAGGAGGCGGGCCGCGCCGGCCGCGACGGCGATCCGGCCAGCTGCCATTTGCTGTGGAACGGCAACGATTTCCGTATGCGCCGCTTTCTGATCGATCGCGGCGATGCTGCCGATGAGGCGCTCGACGACGAGCAGCACGCGTGGGCGCTCCAGAATCGATATCGTCTGCTCAGCCAGATGGAGGGCTACTGCAATACCACCGGCTGCCTGCGCGAATACATGCTGCGCTACTTTGGCGACGAGGCCGCGGCCGAGCATGCCGCGGCCAGTACGGGCGGCACCGCCACGGACGACGTCGAGAGCTGCGGCAACTGCGGCAACTGCCTCACGCAGTTCGAGGTCGAGGACGTCACCGATATGGCCCGCGCTGCCGTGCGCTATGTGGCCACGCGTCCCATGCGCTTTGGCAAGTCGCTCATCGCCGATGTGCTCCACGGCGGCAACACCGAGCGCATTCGCCAGATGCATCTGGACGAGGACCGCGGCTACGGTGAGCTGTCGAGCGAATCGGTCGGGCGCATCAAGGACATCATCGGCCAGCTGTGCGGCCGCGGTTATCTGGCCACCTCGCAGGGGCAGTACCCGGTCGTGGGGCTGGGTCCGCGTGCCGTCGAGGTCGAGGATGAGGCGTTCGCCTTTACCGTTAAGCGTCGTGCGTCCAAGCGCAAGGCCTCGGCCCGCGCCCGCCGCGCCGTCGATCTGCTGCGCGAGGAGGCCGAGCTGGATCAGCGCCCGCGTGTTGGCGACGATGCCGAGCTGTTCGAGCGCCTGCGTGCCCTGCGCAAGGAGATTTCGACCGAGCTGGAGATGGCGCCGTACATGGTCTTTTCCGACAAGGCCCTGCGCGGCCTGTGCCGCCTGCGCCCACAGACACGCGACGAGCTGATCCAGGTCAACGGCATTGGCGAGAAAAAGGCCGACGCCTTTGGCGAGCAGTTTATGGCGGCGATTGAAGAGTTTGAGTCCGAGCATGCGCGGGATGGAGCGTAACGATGGCATTCGACGATAAAACCGGCCGCGCTGACGTGTCCGCCGTACCGCTGTACCAGCAGGTCATGGACGACCTAAAGGGCGAGATCGCGCGCGGCGTGTACGCTGCCGGCTCGCGCATTCCTTCCGAGATGGAGCTCGCGAAGTCCTACGGCGTGGGGCGCGTCACCGTGCGTCGCGCCATCGAGGAGCTGTCGCGTGCGGGGTATCTCAACCGCCAGCAGGGGAGGGGCACCTTTGTGTGCGCGCCCAAGCTCAAGCGCAAGATTCGCCAGAAGGGTGACGTCCAGAGCTTTACTGAGGGTTGTGCTGCCAACGACATGGTGCCGGGTGCGCGTCTGGTGTCGCGCACGGTGGTCGCGGCGACGCACGAGGATGCGGCGTTCTTTGGCGTGGAGCCCGGCTGTGAGCTTATCGTGGTCGAGCGCGTGCGCACAGCCGACGGCATCCCTGTCATGCTTGAGAACAACGCCTTTGTGCTCGCCGACCATCCCTACCTGCAGACGCTTGCCGACAAGGACCTCACGGACAATTCCATCTTTGCGCTCGTTGCCGAGCATTCGGGTCGCGCGCCGCTCAAGTCCGACCCCTGCACCGTGGAGATTGCGCTTGCCGATGCTCAGGCGGCCCCGCTGTTGGAGGTGCCGGTCGGTGAGCCGCTCTTCTATATGGAGGCGTACTTTACCGATGAGGACGAGCGCCCCTTGCTGCTCGGCCGCCAAAAGATCGTGGGCTCGCGCTACGTGTTCGACATCTAACGTTCACAGATAGAACAACATAGAACAAATTTGCTAAGATGACTTCACGGGCGTTGTTGCACGTGTTATAAATAGGACAACATAGAACGACAGCAGGTACGAGCTGCCGTCGCTCAAAACCGCCGCACAAGGAGGAACATCAGGATGAACGCACATGATCTGGTTCAGGAAATCATCGAGCGCAAGGGCAAGATCGAGAATGTCTTTTGGATCGCCTGTGGCGGTTCGATGATCGACCTGATGCCGGCCAACGAGCTGCTCAAGCGCGAGGCCACCACGTTTACCTCGACGGTCTACACGGCACGCGAGTTTTGCCTGATGGCCCCCAAGAGCCTTGGCGAGAAGTCGCTCGTTATTGCCTGCAGCCACAGCGGCAACACGCAGGAGGTCGTCGATGGCTGCGAGATGGCGTTGGCTGCCGGCGCCGAGGTCGTCGCCATGACCGACTGCGAGGGCTCCAAGATCGACAACGGCAAGTGGATCACCTGGGTCTACCCCTGGGGCGAGGGCGTGTCGCAGGCCGAGGTGCCTCAGGGCATCGGCGCCCTGATGGCTGCCGAGTTGCTCGACCAGCAGGAGGGTTACGAGGCGCTTGCCGACATGTATGCCGGTCTTAAGCAGATGGATGCACTGCTGCCCGCCGCCCGCGAGAAGGTCAACGCCGAGCTGGGCGCCCGCTTTGCCGAGCTCTGCCAGCAGCACAAGTTCTTCTATATCCTGGGCTCCGGCCCCAACTTTAGCCAGACCTACGCTATGGCCATCTGCTCGCTCATGGAGATGCAGTGGCAGCACTGCTGCTACATCCACTCTGGCGAGTACTTCCACGGCCCGTTCGAAGCCACCGAGCCCGGCGTGTTCTACTTTGTGCAGCTCGGATCGGGTGAGTGCCGCCCCATGGAGGAGCGCGCGCTGGCGTTCCTCAACACGCACACCGATACGGTCATGGTGCTCGACGCGCTCGAGTACGGCGTGGGCGAGGTGCCCGCCAGCGTGCGTTCGTACCTGGAGCCGATCTTCTTCTACGCGATGAGCTGCGAGCTGCGTGCCGCCCGCGGCAAGGTGTTCGACCACAGCCCCGAGATTCGTCGCTACATGGGCATCGAGCAGTACTAAGTAACGGGAAAAGCATTCACCTTCGGTTCGCAAGCGTGCCGTGTGAGTCAAAAAGCGGGCCGTGCCGGTGGGTTTCCGGCGCGGCCCGCTTTGCATGGCGTCCGTATGAGCGAGGTGTCGCGGCAACCGACGCTTACTTGGCGTCGTAGGCCTCGGCGTCCCACCAGTCGAGCTGGGCGATGTTGTCGCGGATGTGCTGGCAGCTCTTGTGGAAGCCCTCGAGCTCGTGCTCGGACAGGTCGAGCGTGTAGACCTCCTCGACGCCCTCGGCACCGATCACGCACGGCAGGGAGGTGAAGATGCCCTCCTCGCCATACTGGCCGGTCATGAGCGTGGAGGCGGAAAGCACGGCGTGCTCGTTATGCAGCACGGCGGCGCAAACGCGCGCGGCGGAGTTGGCGACGGCGTACTCGGTGCACTGTTTGCCCTGGTAGGTTACGTAGCCGCCCTTGCGCGCGAGCTCCTCGACCTCCATGTCTGTCTCTTATACACATCTGACGCTGCCGACGATCTTACGCGTGTAGAT
>URKV01000108.1 GCA_900548565.1 uncultured Collinsella sp. | reverse complement strand
ATGCTCAGGAGTCTCGTGGGCTCGGAGATGTGTATAAGAGACAGGTTCAGGAACAGTCCCACAAAGGCAAAGCAGACCCAGGTCTCGGCAAAGCCGAAGGGTTGGATACCGGGGACGAGGAACGTGGCGATCGCGATGGCGATCGAGGTGAAGAGCCAGTTAAGCATAAAGCGCATGGTGTGAATCCTTTCTTGCGCCGGGGTTGCTGGCGTCGCGTGAAGCGGCTTGCGGCGGCGACCTGGATGGTTGCGCGGGCGCGCCGCGGTGTTTGGGCGCCCATTGTCTCAAATATTCGTGGAGCTTACGTGCGCATATGGTTTCTAAACGGCGTTCGTCCTGAAAAACGCGCCGCTGGCAGAGAGTCTTGTCGCTTTAGTTTGGTGGTGTGCTACACTGCTACGGGCAAAAGCCACAGGCGTTGCCCTATTGCATGGAACGGGCGAACGATGCCCGATGTCAGTATCAACTTCGATGCCTTTTGGCGGGTTTGGCGGTGATCGATGAATATCGAGAACATGTTTGACAAGCCTGATGTCAAGCAGCTGGTCCACGCATTTAGCCTTTTGGACGACGAGAAGGATATCCAAGCGTTTTTGACCGATATCTGCACGCCGCGCGAGATTTGCGACCTTTCTCAGCGTTTGCAGGTTGCGCGCTATTTGGACGAGGGCGAGCCTTATGTTGAGGTTCAGGCCCGTACCGGCGCTTCGTCCACCACGGTGAGCCGCGTTTCAAAGGCGCTGAACGGCGAGTACGGTGGCTACCGCAAGATCCTCATTAAGTTGGAGGATGGCGAGTAGGCCGGCGACAACATTGAATTACGAAGAACCGTCCCTACGGGGGCGGTTTTTTGATCCCTTGGGGACGGAGGAAAACGGATCACCGGGTTAGACTGACCCCCACTGTGATCCATTTTCCTCCGTCCCCAAGGGATCAAATCTGTTGGCGTGGGGCAAATCTGTCCGCGTGGGCGGGTAGGATGGATGCATTGATTATTGCGAACAGTTTGAGCGGAGGACCATGCCTGTTCGAATCTATACCACCAATGCCGGCACGGATTTGAGCGATGCCGAGTCGGCGCTGCTTGCCGACCTTATTGCCCGTCACGGGCGTGCCGTGTTGCTGGCACAAACGTTTGCCGAGCTCGACCTGTGCCGTCATGATGCGGCGGAAGCCGGCGTTTCGCTGGGTATCGACTACAAGACGCCCACATCGTGGCTTCGCTCGCTTTGGGAGCTTTTGGGCGACGGGCGCGGTTTCGTCGACAACCTGCAGCGCCAGATGCTGTTTTCGGACATGGTCACGCGCCTCGATGATGCCGACCTGCAGCCGCTTTCGCGCAGCCAGGGCACGGTGCGCATGCTCGCGCGCATGGCCCGCGATGTGCTGCCGGGCGTAGCGGGGACGGGTGCCGAGCGCTGCTGCGGCGACGTTTGCCGTCCCGATCCCAAGAGCGACGCCGAGGCTCGCGTATTCGAGCTTTTGCGTGCCTACGCGGGCGGTTTGGACCGTCGAGATATGGTCGAGCCCTGCGAGGCAGCCGACATTATGGCCGGTGCCCTGGCCGATAGCCTGCCGGCGTGCGCCCGCGCCGTATGCGTGCGCGGTATCACGTCGTTTACGCACGGTCTGCTCGAGCTGCTGTCTGCCGTGGCGAACAATGGGGGAGAGGTCGTCATGCTGCTTGACCGCGAGCAGGCGGCGATGCGCGAGGAGCTTGCCACGGCATTTGATGCCCGCGGTGTGCTGTTTGAGATTGCGCCGCTGGGGGAGGACGCCGTCGTGTCTGATGTCGCTTGCGGGGCCGCCGCTCAGCCTGCCTTTATTGAGGTCGCCGGCCCCCATGCCCGTGCTCATGTCTATGCGGACGCCATCGATAAGTTGGTGAAAGCGCACAAGGAGTCCAAGGCCGATAAAGCTACTGCAACGCCCGCCGACCCTGTGCGCGTGCTCGTTGTTTCTGCCCGGGCATCCCAGCTGTTCGGTGAGCTCGCCTCTCGTCTGGCGGCGCGTCACATTGCGTCCGAGACGACCGAGTTCACGGCGTTTTCCCAGTCCATCGCGGGCAGGCAGTTTACGGCGCTCGCCAACCTGATCGAGCGTATGAAAGCCGCCGACGAGGGCACCGCTTCCAAGACCGAGTGGTGGCCCGCTCCAGAGCTTACCGACTGGATTTATAGCCCGCTTTCGGGTACTGACGCCGCGAGCGCCCGCGGCTTCGACAAGAACATGCGCCTGTCGCGCAGCAAGACCACTGCGGGCGTCAAGAGCCTGCTGCAGAGTGTGCAGGGCCAGGTGAGGGGCGCCCGCAAGGCCGCCAACGACGATAACTGGTTTAAGAATGTGCCGTGCGTGGTCTCGGACGTGTTTCAGGCGCTGTGGCGCGACAAACCCGTGACGGCGCTCAAGGCCATGCTCGCCGTTGCAGAGGCGCTGCCCGATCGCGCTCTAGGCGGTCTTGACGGCCAGGCCCGTCGCCAGGCGGAGACGGCTTTGCTGCGCCATGCCATCGACATCCTTATGAATGATGCTCGCGCGCTCGACGTGTCGCAGGCCGCGACCGTGCCGGTTCTCGACGGCGTTCGAACCAAGGTGGACAAGCGCAGTACCGCTTACGATTACGAGACCTACGAGGTCGATCGCACGCCACGTGCTCAGGTTCGTTTTGCTCCGCTTGCCGATGCGGCGGTTCTGCGCCCCGGCAGCTACGATGCCGTGCTGTTTGCCGATGTCGACCTGGACAGCTATCCGCTTTCGCACGAAGAGGGCCCGCTTGCCACGTTGACGGCCGAGCTGCGCCGCGACGGCGTGTCTTTGGAGCCTGCCGCTCTTCTGCGCGTGCGCTTTGGCCGTGCAATGCAGGCGGCGAGCGGTCCGGTCGCGCTCGCCCGCGTGACGCACGATCGCCAGGCACGCGAGTGCTACCCGGCAGCCGTATGGACCGAGTTGCGGGTGCATGCCGAGGCCGCTGGCAACGCTAGGGCCGCTGGCAACGCTAAGGCCTCTGGCGCTGTCAAACCCACGCGCGTGGGCGAGGGCGATATCATCGCTGACTTTGATCCCGCGGCAGGCGAAGGTCTTAGGCGCGAGCGCGTGACCTGCGAAGCTCCTCAGCACCTGAGCGATGAAGCCATTCCGTATCTGGTCCTGCGCCGTCGCGATGGCGAGGGTGAGGACGCGCCGCTGGTGCCGCGCCTGACGTCCGCTTCGCAGATCGAGGCCTATTCGACCTGCCCGCTATGCTGGTTCGTCTCGTACCGCGTGAAGCCCCAGTCGATCGACGCCGGCTTTGGCAATATGGAGAAGGGCAACTTTGTCCACGACGTGCTGGAGCATCTGCACGCCCGTCTGCCCCAGGAAGGCATGGAGCGCGTGACGCCCGAGAACCTGCCGCGCGCTCAGGAGCTGCTGCGCGAGGTCTTTGACGAGACATTGGCCGAGCATGCCTCCAAGCGTGGCAACGAGGGTCCGCTCGTGCCGCTCTCTCCGGTAGAGGAGCGCCAGGTGGCCGAGATTCTGCCGCAGCTGGAGGGTGTGCTTGCCTATGAAGCCGAGGCGCTGACTCCTTTTGCTCCACGCTACCTGGAGTTTGCCTTTAACGATCTTAAAGTCGAGTATGCCGGTTGGCCGCTCGGCGGGCGTATCGACCGCGTGGATGTGGATGCCGAGAATCGCGCCGTGGTAATCGACTACAAGCATCGTTCGGGCGTTGAGGAGTTTAAGCTCGCCGACCCCACGGTGCGCGACGAGGAATCGGGCACGGCGCCCATCGACGATCCGCGCTGGTTGCCACCACATACCCAAACGCTCATCTACGCCCAGGCCATGCGCCGGGCGCTGGATTTGGACACCCGCGCGGCGCTCTACTTTTCGACCAAGGGCGGCAAGCCGGCGTTGCGCGGTGCCGCGAGCGCCGAGCTGCTCGAGGAAGAGCGCGGCGACGGTCGCATCCCGGGCCTTAAGAAAGGTTTCCCCGGCGAGGGTGGCAGCATGGACTTCGACGCCCTGCTCGATCGCGTTGAGGCCGGCATCGCCGAGCGCCTGCGCGAGCTCGAGGCAGGCAACGTTGCCGCCGTCGACCCGACGTCGGCTCAGGCCGCGCATGCGCGCTGCTCGTATAACCACGAAGGAACGTTTGTAAGGAGGAACGTGTAGACCATGGATCTTTCGACTTTGATGCCGCAACAGCTGCAGATTGTCAAAACGCTCGACCGTCCGCTGTTTGTCTCGGCGGGCGCCGGTTCGGGCAAGACCTTTACCCTCACGCGTCGCATCGTCTACGCGCTCTCGCCTGAATCCGGTCCGTTCGTTGAACATCTTGACCAGGTGCTCGCCATTACCTTTACCAAAGATGCCGCGGCCGAGATCCGTGACCGCGTGCGCCGTGCGCTTATCGACGAGGGCATGGACGAGGAAGCACTGACCGTCGACGACGCGTGGATCTCGACCATTCACGGCATGTGCTCGCGTATCCTGCGCGCGCATGCGCTGGAGCTGGGCATCGACCCCGAGTTCACGGTGCTCACCGATACCGACGAGCTTATGGACCAGGCTGTTGAGCATGTGTTGGCCCGCGCGACGGCGCCCGATGCCGCCCCCGAGCTCGCGGCATCGCTCAAGGCCCTCTATGCCTGGTATCCCATGGCGGGCGAGGGCGGTTCCTTTGGCGCTGGCGCGACCATCAAGGGCCTGGTGCGCGACCTGCTGGAGCTGTCGAGCCAGTTGCCGGGCGGTATGGACGACGTGTGCGTGGCGCGCGGGCAGGCCGATACCTCGGCACTCGCCGATGCCTATCGCGCGGCGCTGGGCGCAAGCAAGGCCGCGACCGAGAAGGCGCAGATGGCACTCGACGCCATTGACGCGTTCGAGGCGAGTGGCAAAACCATGGAGGATGCGGCGCGACTCATGATGTCGTGCACCATGCCGCGCGCGAGCAAGGCATTCCCTAAGGAGCAGGTCGAGCTGCTCAAGGCCGAGGCCGCCGATGCGTTTATCAATATCGTGCTTGCCTGCGGTGGCCCGGCGCTCGATGCGCTGGTGGGCCTGGCCCGTTCCGTGGAGGCTGAGTATCGCGCGCTGAAGGCTGCCCAGTCCGCCCTCGATAATAACGACCTGCTGCGTATGGCCTACGAGGCCCTGCGCGATTACCCTGCCATCCGTGCTGCGTACGAGGGCCGCTTTAAGATGGTCATGATCGATGAGTTTCAGGATACCGACCAGATGCAGGTCGATCTGATACGCTACCTGACGGGTGCGGGGGAGCGCGCGCTGTGCACCGTGGGCGATGCGCAGCAGTCCATCTATCGCTTCCGTGGCGCCGAGGTCGAGGTGTTCCGTCGTCAGGAGCGCAAGGTGGGCTCGTCTGCCGCGCCCGAGGCGACTGCCGTGGCCGATGCCCCTGCCGGCGAACTCGTCAAACTCGTGCGCAACTTCCGCAGCCATGACGAGGTACTGCGTTACGTGGCACGCGTCTTCGACGGCGATGACGGCGGCCTGATGCAGGGCTTTTTGGATCTTGAGGCGAGCGACGGCCGCAAGGACACGCTGGTGGCGGACGCCTCGCGCCGCCAGGCCCTCTTTGTTGCCGGCGGCAGTATGCAGGAGCGCACACAGGCCAAGGCCCGCGCGATCGCCGAGCGCTTCCGCGCGCTTGCCGATGCCGGCCAGCCCCAGGGCGGCATGGTACTGCTGCTGGGCCGCATGACCAACGCCGATGTCTACGCCCAGGCCTTCCGCGATCAGGGGCTCGACTGCGTCATCGCAGGCGGCTCGGTCTTTGCCCAGGCAGCCGAGGTGCAGACGGTGCGTGCCCTGGTCTGCGCGCTCGCCAATCCGGCCGATACGGCGCAGGGCCTTATGCCGCTGCTCGCCTCGCCGATGTTTGCGCTCGGCGCCCAGGAGTTCCTGGCGCTGGCGACCAAGCTCGATGGCGAGACGGGGGAGACCTCGCGCCGGAATATCGACATGGGCATCATGAGCGATTCCGATGTGCCGGGCTTGCAGGGCTTGCCCTGTCTCTTATACACATCTGACGCTGCCGACGATCTTACGCGTGTAGA
>URKV01000107.1 GCA_900548565.1 uncultured Collinsella sp. | reverse complement strand
ATCTACACGCGTAAGATCGTCGGCAGCGTCAGATGTGTATAAGAGACAGGGCGTAAAGCGGTCATCGGAATCCAAAAACGCGAGGATAGACGCCGTGGACGCAGCGATACCTGCATTACGCGCACTCGACAGGCCGCCATTGGGCTTATCGACCAGCGTGAAGCGCGCGTCTTTTTCGCAATAGGCGGCCGCAATATCGCGCGAGCCATCCGGCGAGCCATCGTTGACCAGCACGCCCTCCCAATCGGGCATGTCCTGCGCAAGCAGGGAGTCCAGGCACCAGGCCAGGCACTCCTCCACTTTATAGATGGGAACGACAACGGAAATCTTGGGGTTAGCCATAGTCACTCGCTCCTACTGTGCGGCCGGAACGTCATCGGGGTGCGGGTTGTCGCCGTAGGTGCGCTGATACGTCAGCACGCGCCAGACCAGCGACAGGCCGCCAATCTTAAAGTAATGCTTAAACGTATTGAGCTTGCCCGGCTTCTTAAAGTCAAAGCGCGAATCGATATAGGCGCGGGGCGACTTGACCATCAGACGCAAGTCGGTCTCGCCACGCGGATCAAACAGCGACAGGTCAAAGCGACCGGCATCCCAATCGGCCTTGAGCTCGGACGAGGCTTTCTTCCAAAACTGCTCGCGCAGTTCATCGACCAAGCGCTCATCATTCCAACGGTACGTATCGACCTTCATGCGCATTAAAATGCCCTGAAGCTGAGCCTTGAGCTCGGGACGCTCGTCCAAAAAGCGCTGCATCTCGGCATACTCGTCGCACACGCAAAACACCTTGTTGGGCGAATTAACGGAGCTCTTCTCGTTATCCTGGCGATAGCACAAAATGGGGTCCGCAATAAACGCGGCACGCTCGGCGCAAGCCCAAACCTTAAAGTTAAAGCCTGCGTCCTGATACGAGGCACCCGGCGTGGGAAGGAACCGAATCTGATTGTCGTTGAGGAACTCGCGCCGATAGATAGCCGACCAAATGGATGGTTTGCGGTAGAAGATGCCCGGACGATCGACGGGGCGATACGCGGCGCCCGTCATATGCTCGTCGACAATCCCAAACAGCTCACGGCGCTCGCTGGGCGTAGACCAATACAGGTAAAAGTCGCCCTTTACCACATCGGCATGCTCAGCATCGGCCTTGGCAACCAGCTTTTGAAGCGAATCCTCAAACATAAAGTCGTCGGACTCAAGGATACCCACGTACTCACCGCGTGCCATCTCCAGGCCGCGGTTCATCGAGTCGCCGTAGCCGCTGTTAGCTTTGTCGATCATCTTTACACGGGGGTCGCGCTCCATGTACTCGCGGATGATATCTGGCGAGCTATCGGTGGAGCCGTCGTTGATACAGATAATCTCGATGTCCTTGAGCGTCTGAGCCACGGCGGAATCGAGGCACTCGCGCAGGTAGCGTTCGACATTGCAGATGGGGACAAGCAGCGAAACTTTAGGGGTATCAGAGTTCTGCAAGAGAACCTCCTGTTGAGTAGCGTGTAACAGGGTTATTTTAGCAGCCGAGTTGCGGCGGGCGGCAGCGCTTGGAATTAGATAAAGCGCTCCAGGCAGGCTTTGAGACCGCGAGTCGAAAGATAGAACAGCGTGGCGTCTGCCATCGAAACGCCCGAGGTCGCCGCAACGAGCTTCTGGGCAACACGGCGAACGGCGCCCTTAGCAGGCATATCCGCCCACTCCGTTCCCAAAAACGTCGTAAGGTCCATGTTGACGCGAGCCGCCACGCGATGGAAGTCATCGGCATCCAAGCGCGCCAGGTCGAACACAATTAGGTCTAAAAACCAAGTTATCAGCTCGCCGGGGCACAGGTCCAAAAGACCGTAGGCCGCCCAGTCCTCCAAGACCACCTCGAGCATCCTCATGTGGGCGTCAAGCTTTTTGGCGCGAGCCTCGGCACTGTTGAACTCGTGCGTTGCCGATTCGCTCTCCATCACGTAGTGGTAGAACCTGTCCGGCATGACGACGGTCTTGTGGGCAAGCGCATAAGCCGCAAATTGGAAGACGACGTCCTCGCCCAAAGCCAGACCGGGAGCGAAGCGAATGCTTTCGCGATTGAGCAGCTCGCGCGAAAAAGCCGCACGGCAGGCATAGGGCTGCGCATTCGAATGGAACAGCAGTTGGGGATCACGAGCGCCGAAGGTACCAGCTTTGGGGCTCATGAGTTGCTGGACACGTTTGGGAGCAGCATCGGCAGGTTCACAGACGCCGCCAAAAACGGCGGCCTCGGCATCTGCAGACTCAATGGCATGCAGCACGCGCTCGACCGTCTGGGCATCGATGTAATCGTCGGCGTCCACAAAAAAGACGGTCTCGCCCTCGGCGGCATCGATACCGGCATTTCGAGCATACGAGACGCCCGCGTTTTCCTGGTCAATCACCAGTACGCGATCGTCGGCCTGCGCAATCTGGCGCAACACGTTCAACGAATCATCAGTCGAACCGTCGTTGACGCAGACAATCTGAATCGAGCGCTCGGACTGGGCCAACAGCGAATCGACGCATCGCTGAATGGAGTGCGCAGAGTTGTAAACGGGGACGACAATGGTAGCTTTAGGACACGAGGCCTCTCCCATGCCGACCTACCCCCTCAGTGATTCGATGAGGAAGGCAGCGACCACGCCTGGCCCTCCAACCGAGGCGTAATACTTAGCACGGCCCAAGGCACCATCCGTCGCAAAACTCGGATGCTCGTCAACCCAGCCCTCAGGATCTTTGAGGATGGCAGCGAGATTCGCGCGCTTCCACGGCTTGAGGTCGTCAAGCGAAAAGTCCCCGGCGTCCAAGGCCGCTTGGAACTCCTTGGCCATCTGAACCAGGAACTCCTTATAGAACTTAGGCGCCAGGCGCACGTAGTTCCACATGTACGAATCGTACTTAATGAGCTGATTGAACTTGAGCATGCGCGCGACATCGCCGCTTGCGTGGTCGCGGGCATAATCCTCTCGAATCCAACGCTCAATCTCGGCATACTCGGTATTGACGCAAAAGACCTTAGCCGAAGAATTGACCGAGGAATTCTCGTTGTCCTGGCGATACGACAACACGGCATCGTGCAGGTAAATAGCCTTATCGGCGCACGCGATCACCTTAAAGGCGAATGACGTGTCCTGAAAGGATGCCCCCGGAGTCGGCAGGAACTTGATGCCGTTGCGCTCAAGAAAATCGCGACGGTACACGGCCGACCAAATCGACGGCTTTTGCTTAAAGAACCGCGTCGTGTCGCTCGGGTGCACCGGCTTGCCGCAGTCCTTGGCCTTAAACATCTCGTGCAGCGAACGGCGCTCCTCGGGCTTGGACCAGTAGAAATCAAAGTTCGCCTTCGCAAAGTCGGCATTATTGCTATCGGCGGCCGAGACAAGCTTTTCGAGTGCGTCGGGCGCCATAAAGTCATCGGACTCCAAGATGCCAACGTACTTGCCACGCGCCATCTCCAGGCCGTGGTTCATCGAGTCGCCGTAGCCGCTGTTGGCCTTGTCGATCATCTTGACGCGCCCATCGCGCTCCATATACTCGCGGATAATCGCGGGCGAGTTGTCGGTCGACCCGTCGTTAATGCAGATGATCTCAATATCCTTGAGCGTCTGCGCCAGGGCGGAATCGAGACACTCGCGCAGGTAGCGCTGAACATTGTAAATGGGAATAAGCAGCGACAGAACAGGGCTGCCAGAGACGTTAGTAGACAAATGTGCTCCTTAGGAAATACCTGTCGTTTCATGGTATCAAAGGGTCAGCGCGCCAGCGGGCGTTTATATAATCTATGGAGCTCGCAGAGGCAAACCGATAAGAAAGGACGTCATGCAGCCCAAAGCCGCACGCAACATACCCATCGAAGCGCTGCGTTTGGTCGCGGTCGCCGGCATCGCGGTGTTCCACACCTTTCAGTGGACCTTCCAAGCCGTCTGCGTCGGCGCCGTGGAATATGCCCCACTTGCGATATTCCCCTATTCCGGCGCGCTCGGTTTTATTAACTTGCTTGGCTGCTGGGCCAACGAGGTCTTCTTTATGATCTCGGGCTATTTTCTCATCGCTTCGGCCGCGCGTGCTTGGGACGGTGGAGCAACGTGGAAGTCGCAAATGCAACGGACGGCGCAGCGCCTTGGCAAGGTCATTATGCCCACTGCGTTTTATTGCCTCGTGGCGCTCGCGTGGTCCACGGTCGTCTCACCCATTCCCGATGTTACCCTCAATACGCACTACTGGTACACGCTAGGCCTTGAGTTTATCTGGGTCTATGCCGCCACGGTCTTCATGGCGCCATGGTTTGGACTGGCCAAGAGTCGACTCTCCCAGAAGAGCTACACGACGACGGTCATCGCCGTTAGCATCCTCGCATTCGTTGCTAACGGGTATTTGGCCGCCATGAGTGCGACAAGCGGCGGTGAGTTTTCTTGGCTGCAGAAGCTCATGAGCGCTGCCACGTACGTAATCGCGTTTTTGATCGGCGGGCTGCTCCGCGACGTAACCGACGCCATGGATTCGGACAGGGTGGGCGCCTTAGGCACGCGGTCGCTCGCAGCGGTTTTGGCATTCGTCACCATCCTGGAAGGCGAGCTCTCCTTCACCGGCAACCTCACGGCGATGGCAGTCCTCTCCTACAAATCGACCTCGCTGATCTCGTTTGCTCTCGCTGCCGCCTCCTTGCTCTTTGCGGCAACCCGACGCAGTGCCTCAGGCAATCCGCGGACTGCAGGTGTCATCGTCACCTTATCGACCGCCACGCTTGGTTTCTATGTGATGCAGTCGCTCACCAGTAGCCTGTGGCGTCCCGTCTTCAATACGTTGCTCGCAAACATACTGGTCAGCCAAAACAGCCCGGCAGCTATATGTATCGTCACGGGTACCGTCATTAGCATCGTCTTTGCCTTAGCGCTCCTCATCATCGATGCAGCCAGAAGCCTTATCGCTCGCAAGCTCAAGTGGCAATAGACACGCTGCCGTCAGACGCCAAAGCCGCTACAGCCGTGGCAGGTTCCTGCGTTTTATTCAAAGCTTGCCGCCAAGGTGCGCCGAGCCTTTACAATAGGACAGTCCCAAGGACGTATTCGATAGCTTCCGCGCAGCACTCGCCCACCGCGCGTGAAAGGATATATTGCCCCATGCCTTCAACCCTTCCCGCTCCCATCGATAAGCTCGCCATCGTCGTCGTTACGTACAAGCGCCAGGAACTCCTGGCCAACTTGTTCGACTCTATGACCGAGCTCACGGCCGCGCCCTGGCGCATCGTGATTGTCGATAACGAGAATTCGCGCGAGACCGAGGCCATGTGCACCGCATTCAACGAGCGCCTGGCCAACCTGTGGGGCATCGACACCGAGCAACCTGACGCGCAGGGCGGCACCGACCGTGTCATCTACGCCCCGCAGCTCGAAAACGGCGGCGGTGCGGGCGGCTTCTCCGCCGGCACTAAATGCGCCTACGACCTGGGCGCTCAATGGTTCTGGGTGATGGACGACGACGTGCTCGTCATCCCCGAAGGCATCGAGCGTCTTGCCAAGTGGACCGACCGCTACGATGTCATCCAGGGTTCGCGCCTGGACTTTGACGGCGGCGCCTTCTTTTGGCAATACCAACTCATCCTTTCGCTCGGCATTCCCAACCCAGTCGCCAAGTGGGACTTGGGTCCCGAGGGTTATCGCGCCATGAACCAGCTGTGCTTTGAGGGCGGCATGTTCTCGCGCCGCGTGGTCGACAAGATCGGCCTGCCCGACGCGCGCTTCTTTATCTACGGCGACGATGCCTGCTACGGCTACGTAGCCAGCCAGCACTTCCCCGCCGCCGTGGTCGCCGACGTGGTGCTCAAGCGCGCCCGCGCCGTCTCCAACTGGGATATCGCCGGCAAGCGCCAGCTCAACTCCACGAGCGACACCAACCGCTACTACATCATGCGCAACCGCGGTTATCTGGCCCGCTACATGCAGATCTATGGCGACTATCACCCCATGCTGTTCCGTCTGGGCAACGCCGCGACCTTCTGCAAGGAGTTCATTCGCCTGGCCGCCGTTGACAAGTGCTTTAAGACCGGCATTCCGGCGCTGCGCCGTGGCATGAAGGACGCCCGCAAGATCGTTAAGGATCCCAACTGGAAGCCCATGCCGCCCCTGAAGGACGCGGAGCAGTAAAGGGCCTGTCTCTTATACACATCTGACGCTGCCGACGATCTTACGCGTGTAGAT
>URKV01000106.1 GCA_900548565.1 uncultured Collinsella sp. | reverse complement strand
CAACAATGGCGAGCTTGCCTTTGTGGCGCCGGCGGACGAGTTCCTGTGCGGCACGGCGACGCTCATCGAGCAGCTGGCCCAGACCAAGGGCATCCCGGTCACGCGCGTGGACATTCCCGCGCAGCTTAAGGGCGCGCTGTTCCTGGTGAGCGACGAGCACGGCGTGGTCCCCGCAACCGAGACGGACGCCGCCGAGGCCGACGCCGCCGAGGCCGACGCTGCCACGGTCGCCTTCTTTGCCGACGGCTACGAAAAGCTCCGTGCCCGCCGCTAAATGATGTTTCTGGGACGGGGATTAAAAACTCATTTAATTCCCGTGCTCGTCGCGAGCGAGAGGCAAGCCTCTGCCACTCGCGAACAGTTCTGTCACTTTGGTGCCGCGTGAGGCGCGTATCTGCGGATCCGCGGTCATAATGGGGCAAGACAACCAAGATGGGGGGCGGAATCCATGGCGCTGATCTATGTCGTTGAGGACGACGAGCCCATTCGTCGTGAGCTTATCGACACCCTTGCCCGCGCCGGGTTTGAGGTTGAGGCATGCGAATCGTTTGAGCATGTTTCGCGCGATATTCTCGCCGCCGCGCCCGACCTGGTGCTGCTCGACCTGACGCTTCCCGTCAAGGACGGCCAGCATATCTGCCATGAGGTTCGCCGCGAATCCGAGGTTCCCATCATCGTCCTCACGTCGCGCGCGACCGAGATTGACGAGGTCATGGCCATGACGCTCGGCGCGGACGACTTTGTTCCCAAGCCCTATAGCGCCCGTGTGCTCGTGGCGCGCATCAATGCCTTGCTGCGTCGCACCGCGGCGGCGGGCGAGCGCAGCACGCTCGTCCACAAAGGACTGGAGCTTGACCTCGCACGCTCCATGGTCACCAACACGCAAACGGGCACCAGCACCGAGCTCACCAAAAACGAGCTGCGTATCCTCTCGCTGCTTCTGAGCCGCGCGGGCAAGATCGTTTCGCGCTCGGCCATCATGCAGGACCTGTGGGACTCCGACGCCTTCGTGGACGACAATACGCTCACCGTCAACATCAACCGCCTGCGCACCACGCTCGAAAAAATCGGCATCAAGGGGTATTTGACGACGCACCGCGGCCAGGGCTATTCGGTCTAGGGGCCGGCTATGTCGTTTGCCAAATTCTTCAAAGATGCGCTGCTTCCCGTCGCCGTGTGGACGTGCGGCGTGCTGCTGAGCTGCTTTGTGCTGACGGTCGCCGGCGCACCCGTTTCCATCGTGGTCGTGGCGGTCGGCGTGTCCTATATCTTCGGTATGCTGGGCATCGTGATCGAGTACGCGCGCCGTCGTCGTTTTCTGCGCCAGCTGGAGCGTGCGGCAGAGGAGCTCGAGAGTCCCGCATGGGTGCAGGAGATGGTGCAATGTCCGACCTATGCCGAGGGCGAGCTCGAGTACGAGGTCTTGCGCCGGGTGGGCAAAGCCGCTTGTGACGAGGTTGCCGAAGGCAGGCGCCAGACCGATGACTATCGCGACTATATCGAGAGCTGGGTCCACGAGGCCAAGCTGCCTCTGGCGGCAGCCCATCTGATTTTGGAAAACCTGGACGGCAGCGAAGATGACCTGTCGCGCGTAGATGACCTCGGTCGCGAGCTTGCCCGCGTGGAGCGCTATATCGACCAGGCGCTCTACTATGCGCGCTCGGAGGTTGTGGAGCGCGATTATCTGATTCGACGTTGGAACCTCAAGGCTCTGGTGACGGGCGCAATCAAGGCCAATGCGCGCGAGCTCATCGCGGCACACGTGGCGCCGGTGTGCGAGAACCTCGACTTTGAGGTCTTTACCGACGAGAAGTGGCTCGAGTTTATTCTGGGCCAGCTCATTCAGAACAGCATTAAATATGCGCGTGAGGACGGCGCAAAGATCGTGTTTTCGGGTGCGTTGCTGGACGAGGGTCTGGCAAGCGAGCGCATCGAGCTTACCGTCGCGGACAACGGCTGTGGCGTGTGTGCGGCAGACCTGCCGCGCGTGTTCGAGAAGGGCTTTACCGGCGACAACGGCCGCACCACCAAGCGCGCAACGGGCATCGGCCTCTACTTGGTGGCGCGTCTGTGCTCCAAGATGGGCATCGACGTCACCGCGGCATCGGAGCCGGGCGAAGGCTTCGTCGTAACATTCGCTTTTTCAACGAACAAGTTCCAATACTTTGAGTAACGCACACGGCAAACGGCCGCCCAAACAAAACGTGCCGCCCCAAACGGGGCGGCACGCCATCTTTTATCAGCCAACTCGTTGAAGTACGGTGACGAAGGCGCAAGGCCGGGAGGGGTTATCTAAGCCGACATCCCGCAGCCGCGAAGCGGCGAGGACGTCGGCGTGATAACCCCGCAGGCCCTGCGCCGGCGGGAAGGAACCTACTTCACGACCAAGATGTCGCAGTCCGTGTTGCGCAGCAGGAACGTCGAAATCGAACCCAGCAGCGCATACTTGATCGAGGACAGGCCGCGTGCGCCGCAGAGCACCAGGTCGGGCTTAACCACGTCGAGCATCTCGTCCTTGAGCGTCTCGCGAATGCGGCCGGCGCGAATCATGACCTCGACCTCGGGAATGTCGGGATTGGCCTTGGCCTCTTCGAGCTGCTTGGCGATGGAGTTCTTAAATGCCTCCTCTAGGCCGTTGACCAGATCGACCGGATAGGAACCGGCGCTCTCGAGCGCCGTGGAATCGATAACGTGGCCGATAATCAGCTTGGCGCCGTTGTTCGCGGCGACCTTGATGGCGCGTGCGAGCACAAAATCCTGCTGCTCAGTACCGTCGAGTGAAACAAATACCTTGGTGTAGCCCTCGTTCATGGTTTCCTCCTTGGTCTATCGCACGGGCGCGGGGCTCGTGCGTCGGGCGGGCGCGGGCGCGTTGGCCGCCGGACACTTTATCTTGTTGCAGTTATACCCAAGGATTTCGGTTTGACCGCTCGCAATTCTGTGAACGGACGAGTTTTTTGGTAAGGGTAGGCGCAGGCGCGCCGCCAACGGTTGATAATGGGACATCGCCCGCACCGTCCGCAGAACAATATCGGCGGGTGTCTAACGAGGGGGTCCCTTTGGATATTATCGAGCTTCTAAAATCTGCCTTCATGGGCCTGGTCGAGGGCATCACCGAATGGCTGCCTGTTTCGTCGACCGGTCACATGATCTTGGTGGACGAGTTCGTCAAGATGAACGTGAGCGAGACGTTCTGGAATATGTTCCTGGTCGTGATTCAGCTCGGGGCCATTCTGGCCGTCTGTGTGCTGTTCTTCCATGAGCTCAATCCGTTCTCGCCCAGCAAGGGCAAGGAGGGCCGTCGCGACACCTGGGTGCTGTGGGGCAAGATTGTGCTCGGCTGCATTCCCGCCGCGGCGATCGGCCTGCCGCTCAACGACTGGATGGAGGAGCATTTCTACAATGCTCCCGTCGTGGCGCTGGCGCTCATTGTGTACGGCGTGCTGTTTATCGTGATCGAGAACTGGCGCGCGAACAAGCGCGAGGAAATGGCCGTTGCCGGTTCGTTTGGTTCGCGTGCTGTGGTGTCGGGCGGACGTCCCGCCGGTGCGCACTTTGCGGCGCCTGCCGCGGCTACCGCTGAGGATGAGGACGATGACGAGAATCTGGACTTTGGCTCCATCGCCACGCTCGAGGACCTGAGCTGGAAGACTGCGCTGGGTATCGGCTGCTTCCAGGTGCTTTCGCTGGTGCCTGGAACGTCTCGCTCCGGTTCTACTATCATCGGCGGCCTGCTTTTGGGCTGCACGCGTTCGGTGGCCTCCAAGTTTACGTTCTTCCTAGCCATCCCTGTCATGTTTGGCGCGAGTGCGCTCAAGCTGGTCAAGTATTTCATCAAGGGCGGTACGTTCGGCGCCAACGAGGTCGCTATCTTGGGCGTGGGCTGCGTTGTGGCCTTTGTGGTTTCGCTCATCGCCATCAAGTGGCTTATGGGCTTCGTGCGCCGTCACGACTTTAAGTGCTTCGGTGTTTACCGCATCATCCTGGGCATCGTAGTGCTCGCATATTTCTTCGTTCTGGAGCCGATGCTCGGCCTCTAACTTAGTCGACGCTGCGCGGCGGCCGGGGCGACAGCTTGTCATTCAAAGGGGGTGGCATGACCAAAAGGTCTATGCTGCCCCCTTTTTCATGCCAATTTGTTCGCCCTGGCCGCCGCTCGCTGCTGCTGCCATGACATCGGCGGTTTCGTGATTGCCAATAGATTGGTGCAAAGTAACCTGACCCCATTGCGCCAAATCCGCTGGGCGGGCCCGATTGTGGCGGACGGAGTCGTGGTGTGATTTGCGTCGGTGTCCGCGCGGCTCGGTATACTGGTACGGCTCAAACTATGGCGCCGCCCGCAGGCGCGCCGTCCGTCAGATGAGGAGTCGCCCATGACCCAGCCCTTGCCCTGGGAAAAGAACGCCGCGGTACCCGTGCCGCCCACGCCGGAACCCGTGCCGCTCGATGCATACACCGCCCCCGCTGCGCCGGAGCCCGAGCTCGTTCCGCTCGACATCTACGACGCTCCCGCGCCGGCATCCAAACCCGCCAAGCCGCTCGTCGACCTCGACAGCCTTAATCCCGCCCAGCGCGAGGCGGTCCTGACCACCGAGGGTCCGTTGCTGGTCCTTGCCGGCGCCGGCTCGGGCAAGACCCGCGTCTTGACCTTTCGCATCGCACATATGCTCGGCGATCTGGGCGTTAAGCCCTGGCAGATCCTTGCCATCACGTTTACCAACAAGGCCGCGGCCGAGATGCGTGAGCGTCTGGCGGCGCTCATTCCCAGCGGCACCCGTGGCATGTGGGTGTGCACCTTCCATGCCATGTGCGTGCGTATGCTGCGCGAGGACGCTGACCTGCTGGGCTACACCGGTCAGTTCACCATCTACGATGACGACGATTCCAAGCGCATGGTGCGCGATATTATGCAGGCGCTCGGTATCGAGCAAAAGCAATTCCCCATCAATATGATCCGCAGCAAGATCAGTTCGGCCAAAAACGCCATGATCGGCCCCGAGGACATGCTCAAATCCGCCGACAGCCCCAACGACAAAAAGGCCGCGCAGGTCTACCTGGAGCTGGAACGCCGCCTGCGCGCCGCCAACGCGATGGACTTCGACGACCTGCTCGTGCGCACGCTTGAGCTGCTGCGCACCCGCCCCGAGGTGCTCGACAAGTACCAAGAGCGCTTCCGCTACATTAGCGTCGACGAGTATCAGGACACCAATCACGTCCAGTACGAGATCGCCAACCTGCTGGCCGCCAAGTACCAAAACCTCATGGTCGTGGGCGACGATGACCAGTCCATTTATAGCTGGCGTGGCGCCGACATCACCAACATCCTGGACTTTGAGCAGGACTTTAAAAACTGCAAGACCGTTAAGCTGGAGCAGAACTACCGCTCCACGGGCCATATCCTGAGCGCCGCCAACGCCGTGGTGCGCCACAACTCGCAGCGCAAGGACAAGCGCCTGTTTACGGCCGAGGGCGATGGCGAGAAGATCCAGGCCTTCCAGGCAAGCGATGAGCGCGACGAGGGCCGCTGGATTGCCGGCGAGATCGAAAAGCTGCACTCCAAGGGCACGAGTTACGACGATATCGCTGTGTTCTACCGCACCAACGCCCAGTCGCGTATCCTCGAAGATATGTTCCTGCGCGCAGGCGTGCCCTACAAGATCGTGGGCGGCACGCGATTCTTCGACCGTGCCGAGATCCGCGACGTCATGGCCTACCTCAAGATGATCGTGAACCCGGCAGACGATATGAGCGTCAAGCGCGTTATCAACACGCCGCGCCGCGGCATCGGCTCCACCTCGATCCAAAAGATTGAGCAGCTGGCGCGCGACAACCGTTGCTCGTTCTTCCAGGCCTGCGAGATCGCAACAGCCGAGACGGGCATGTTTAGCGCCAAGGTGCGCAATGGCCTGTCGAGCTTTGTCTCGCTAGTGCGCGAGGGTCGCCGCATGGACGGCGAACTCAAGGACGTCGTCGAGATGATCGTCGATAAGACGGGCCTGCTGCAGGCTTTCCGCGCCGAGGGTACCATGGAGTCCGAGAGCCGCGCCGAGAACATCCAGGAATTCCTGGGCGTCGCTGCCGAATTTGAGGAGACGCACGAGGACATCGAGGGTACGCTCGAGAGCTTGGAAGAGCTGCGCGCAGCCGGTGTTGCCGACGTGCCTGCCGAGCCTGAGTCCTGTCTCTTATACACATCTCCGAGCCCACGAGACTCCTGAGCATCTCGT
>URKV01000105.1 GCA_900548565.1 uncultured Collinsella sp. | reverse complement strand
GAGATGCTCAGGAGTCTCGTGGGCTCGGAGATGTGTATAAGAGACAGGTCTCGGTGCGGTCGCTGACGCTTGCCCGCTTGGTGGCGCCGGCGCTTTCGTTTGTTAAGGCGACACCGGTTGCCTGCGTGGTGGTCCTGCTGCTCATTTGGTTGGGGTCGGCGCGTGTGAGCGTCGCGGCGGTCTTTTTGATGGCACTGCCGGGCGTGTATTTTTCGCTGGTCGAGGGCTTGGCGCAAGTGGATAAGCCGCTGGAGCAGATGTTTCGTCTGCATGGCGTGCGGGGTTGGCGTCTGTTTTGTGCCCACACCTGGCGCGAAGTCCTGCCGTTTGTGCTTTCGTGCGCCCGCGCTGTGATCGGCATGAGCTGGAAGGCCGGCGTGGCGGCGGAGCTCATCGGCATGGCGACGGGCACCGTGGGCGAACGCATCTATCAGGCGAAGCTGCTCATCGAGACGGCTGATCTGCTGGCGTGGACCGTGTTGGTCGTTGCCGCCTCGTGGGCGTGTGAACGCGTGCTGGTGTGGCTGCTGCGGGTTTCGGGACCCGTGGCGTGGCGCGCGGCCGTGCGGGCACATGGGCATGGACTGCGTGGGCGTGCGGGCGGCTCTGCTGGTGGCGGGGCTGCGGCGGAGCTTGCGCTCGCCGTGGGCGACCGGGCACCCTGGGCTCCGGCGCTGGATGGTCTGGTGCTCAACGTGCCCGCGGGCGGGCGTATCTGCGTGATGGGCGCTTCAGGCGTGGGCAAGTCGACGCTGCTTTCGTTGACAGCGGGGGAATGCGCACCGTGCTCCATGGTGTTTCAGGATACGCGCCTGGTTGAGGACGCCTCTGCTTTGGATAACGTGCTGGTGTGTGCCGACGCGCGCGTGGACGCCTCGAGTGCCGCGGCCCTGTTGCGCCTGCTGGTGCCGGGGATTGATGTGCATGCCCGCGTGGCCGAGCTCTCGGGCGGGCAGCGCCGTCGCGTCGAGATTGCCCGAGCCCTGCTGTGTCCGGGCGACGCGGTGATTCTGGACGAGCCCTTTACCGGTCTAGATACCGCTGCGCGCGACGCATGCGCCGAGGTCGTGCTCGACTTGCTCGACGGCCGCATGCTGTTGCTTGCCACGCACGATGCCGTCGATGCTCGGGCCCTCAATATCTCGGACATCATCACGCTCTAAATACTTACTCAGCAACAAAATGATTCGTTTTCCCCCGTCCCCATGGGGTCGGGCGTGGTATTCTATCTGCGGGGTAATACTTAGGAATACCAAGTAATACCAATGCCGTAGAACAAACTCCAGATGCGGGCCAATCGGGTTGCCTTCACAGCCCGTCGCCCAGCCGCGTGGCCCGCATCCATCCGCACCACCGTCGTTTCAAAAAGGAAGCGCCATGGCAGAACACATGACCCCGGTTGTCGCGAAGGTCTTGCCCGAGGAAAAGGCGGCCTTCGCGGCGGCAACCCAGCTCGTGGGCACCACGCCGTCCAACGCCATCCGCATGTTCATCGCCGCCTTCAATCGCTGCGGCACCTTCCCGTTCGACATCTCGCCGAGCGGGGCTTTTGGCGCTGCGCCCGATTCTCATCAACAATGACTGTCCCAAACTGCCGGCACTTGGGGACGTTCCTTTTCTGCCGGCAGTTAAGGAACGTCCCTAAGTGCCGGGTTTTGAGGAGGTTGGCATGCTCAATGCGATGGCGTGGGCGCTTGCGTGTTTTGGCGTTGTCGCTGCCGATATAGCCCTGAGCGTGGTTCTGTTTTCAGTTCTCGATGCCGTATCGGCGCTGACGGGCTATCCGATCGACAACCTCGATATCCAATGGTTCCAGGCTGCCGCTCAGACGACGTCGTTTTTGATGGCGCTGCTGTGGTGGCGCTATCTGTGGCCGCGGTCGTTTATCGCGCGCTGGCAAGGTGAGCGTCCGCTTGGCGGGGGAGTGCGTAGCGCGTGGAAGCGCATTGCCTGCGTTATCGTGATCGGCTTGGCACTGCAGGTGGTCGTTGGCTACGTGACCGACGCCGTACTGTCATTGTTGCCCGAGGTCGCGGTCGATTACAGTGAACTTGTCGAGGAAACAGGCATGGGCGACACCAGCTATCTCGCCGTCCTGACTACGGTGCTCGGCGCTCCGTTTTGCGAGGAGCTGCTGGTGCGCGGCATCATTTTTGAGTTTTCGCTCCGAGCGTTTAACCCGCAGTGTCGCCCACTTTGGAAGCGCCGACGTCTCGTGCGACCGCAAGACGGCGCCATGGTGCCCTGGGCGGCCCCGAGTACCTGGGGTATCGCCGCGGCGATTGTGCTGCAGGCGGCAATCTTCGGCTTTATGCACATGAATTGGGTACAGGGCTGCTATGCGGGTGCCGCCGGCCTCATCTTTGGCTGGGTACTCGTGACCACCGGAAAGCTCCGCTACACGATTCTGCTGCACTTTGCCTTTAATGCCGGGTCGTATCTCATGACGATGCTCTGGTTTGTGAACACGCCGCTCGACGTGGCGGTCACGGTTGCCATCGCCGGCATCATCCTCGTGGAGGCGATGCGCTCACTGCGCCACGCATGCGAGACGGACATAGCGACGGCACCGCTGCCTTAGTTGCGCCTGCCGCCTCCGTTGGCGCCCTGCCGTCCCTGGGCCGCGCGGTTGCGGCCGGCAGTGTTCTGCGCGCGCGACATGCCGCCGTGACCCTTGCTGCCCTTAGGCCCCTTGCCGGCGCCGCCAGCGCCACCGTGGGCCTTGCCGCCCTTATTGCCGGCGCCATGTCCGCCGCCAGCAGACGTCTCGCCCGGTCGCGGCGGCACGGGACGGATCAGGCAATGCTTGGTGTAGCCGATCAGATCGCGGCGGCCGGCCTTCTCCAGCGCCTCACGTACCAGCTTGTAGTTCTCGGGCTTGCGATACTGGATGAGCGCGCGTTGCATGGCCTTCTCGTGCGGGTCGCGCGCCACGTAGATCGGCTCCATGGTGCGCGGGTCCACGCCGGTGTAGTACATGCAGGTCGACATGGTGGACGGCGTGGGGTAGAAGTCCTGCACCTGCTCGGGCATGTAGCCCATGTCGCGCACGGCCTCGGCAAGGTCCACGGCTTCCTTCATCGTCGAGCCGGGATGGCTCGAGATCAGATATGGCACCACGTACTGCTTGAGTCCGTACTCGCGGTTCAAACGTTCAAATTTACGGCAGAACGCGTCGTAGACGGAGCGGCTCGGCTTGCCCATCACGGACAGCACCGCGTCGCTCACGTGCTCGGGCGCTACGCGCAGCTGGCCCGAGACGTGATGTTCCAACAGCTCGCGCAAAAACTCGTCCGAGGCATCGGCCATGGTGTAGTCAAAGCGGATGCCGCTGCGCACGAAGACCTTCTTGACGCCCGGCAGCTGGCGCAGGTCGCGCAGCAGCTGCGTGTAGCCGCTCTCGTCGACCACCATGTTCTTGCACACGCTCGGCCATAGGCAGCGCTTGTTCTTGCACACGCCGTGTTTGAGCTGCTTGTCGCAGGCCGGGCGGCTAAAGTTGGCCGTCGGTCCGCCCACGTCGTTGATGTAGCCCTTGAACTCGGGGTCGTGTGTGAGCAGCTCGGCCTCGCGCATGATCGAGTCGTGGCTGCGCATCTGCAGCACGCGGCCCTGGTGGAAGGTCAGCGCACAAAACGAGCACTCACCAAAACAGCCGCGGTTGGAGCTAATGGAAAACTTGATCTCGGCAAAGGCCGGCACGCCGCCCGCCGCGTCGTAATCGGGATGCCAATCGCGTGCGTAGGGGAGTTCGGCCACCTCGTCCATCTCGTCGGTGGTGAGCGTGGCCGACGGTGGGTTCTGCACCACATAGACGCTGTTGGGGTAGGGCTCTACCAGACGATGCCCGGTGATGGGGTCCATGTTCTGCTGCTGTACGTTAAAGCTGCGCGCGTAATTGAGCTTGTCGGCGGCAAGGTCGTCCCAGCCGGGCAGCAAGTCGTAGTCGTAGACCTCGTCGAGCGAGCTGGTGCGGTAGACGGTGCCGTTGATATAGGTGATCTGATCGACGGGCAGCCCCGCGTCGAGCGCGTCGGCGATCTCGACAATCGCGTGCTCGCCCATGCCGTAGATGAGGATGTCGGCGCCCGAGTCGAGCAGCACCGAGCGCTTGAGCTTATCCTGCCAGTAGTCGTAGTGGGCCAGGCGGCGCAGGCTTGCCTCGATGCCGCCGATAATGATGGGGGCGTCCTTGAACGTCTGACGGATGAGATTGCCGTAGACCGTGACGGCACGGTTGGGGCGGTGACCTTCCTCGCCGCCGGGGGTATAGGCGTCGGTGTGGCGGCGGTGCTTGGTCACCGAATAGTGGTTGACCATGGAGTCCATGTTGCCGGCACTGACCAAAAAGCCCAGGCGCGGCTCACCGAGCACGCTGATGCTGGCGGGATCGGTCCAGTCGGGTTGGCAGATGATGCCCACTTTGTAGCCGTGCGCGTCGAGTACGCGGCTGATGATGGCCATACCAAAGCTGGGGTGGTCCACGTAGGCGTCGCCGCAGATGTAGATGAAGTCACACTGGTCCCAACCGCGCGCGTCCATATCGGCGCGGCTGACGGGGAGGAACTTATCGCGGCCCGGGCGCCAGGGGCGGGCAGGCGTCGCTTGGGAATGCTTGGCGCGGGCGACCGTGGCCTGCGCCTTGCCGCCGCGCTTTTGCTGCTGGCCCTGTTTGCCCTGCTGTTCGCGTTGGCTGTTCTGAGCGTGCTGAGGCTTTTTTGCCACGATCCCTCCCGGTGTCTGTATGCTGCACGTAATTGTAACCAGTCTTTTTGGGACGGCGCTAAAAAGACTGGTGGAGTACATGAGCTGGTGAGTGAGAGCGTCGCTGAGCCAGTCGTTTGTTTCCAGACTGTGTATCTGCGCGTTGGAGAACCCGTCTCGCGCGCACGCCATGTTGTCAATGGGTTACAGTATGAACGGCGGTTATGTTTCCGCCAACGCACGAGAGGGTCGTCAACAAGGAGGATGCACGACGATGCAGCGTGCCAAACAGATATCAGAGTCCATCGAGCTGGGCATTATCTTGGCGCTCGCCGGTGGCTTTATGGACGTCTATTCGTACATTGGGCGCGATCATGTTTTCGCCAACGCGCAGACAGGCAACATCCTGCTCGTGGGCGTGAGCATCTCGGAGGGCAACTGGGCACTTGCGGGACGCTATTTCTTCCCCGTGGTGTCGTTTGCCGTGGGCATTATGCTTGCCGACCTGGTACACGAGCGGTTTGGCAGCGTGATTCACTGGCGCCAAGTGACGGTGTTCTTTGAAGCCGTTATCTTGCTGGGCGTGAGCTTTATCCCCGGCGGCAATTTCAACCTGCTCGCCAACTGCCTCACTTCGTTTGCCTGCGGCATGCAGGTCGAGAGCTTCCGCAAGATACATGGTCACGGCATCGCCACGACCATGTGCATCGGTAACCTGCGCAATGCGCTGCAAAACGTGGACGACTACATCATCACCCACAAGCGCGGCTTTTTGGAAAACGGCGTGCTGTACTTTGGCGTGATCTTTACCTTTGTGTTTGGCGCCGTGCTGGGCAACTGGTGTATTGAGCGCATGGGGCTGCACTCCATTGCGGTGGCGAGCGTGCTGTTGTTTATCGCGTTTGCCATCATGTTTATCGACCGCGAGCGTGACTTGCGCTCTCGCTGGAAGCGCGCCTGCGAAGATTGGAAAGACGCCTGCCAAAAATAGCGGCAGGATGTGGCAAGGGGGCAGTCCCCTTGTCAGATAGATCGATAATGGGGAGGGGACGGCCATCTCGGCCGCCCCTTTTTGTTTAGTGGTCTGGTGGTGACGATACCAGTTGTTGAAACGCTTTAACACTTTTGACGTTCTCACGTGTTTTTTGTTTCAAAAGCGTTAGGATGGGACTTATAGTGCGGGGCGTAACGGGTGCTCCGCGCACGATAGGAGGCTATCAATGGCTAATCGTTTCGTTCTCAATACCATCTCTTATCATGGTTCCGGCGCCATCAAGGAGATCCCCGGCGAGCTCCAGCGTCGCGGCTACAAGAAGATCTTCGTCTGCTCCGACCCCGATCTGGTCAAGTTTGGCGTTACCGCTAAGGTGACCGACGAGCTCGACGCCGCCGGCATCGCTTGGAGCCTCTACTCCGAGATCAAGCCCAACCCCACTATCCAGAACGTCAAGGACGGCGTCGAGGCCTTCAAGGCCGCCGAGGCTGACGCTATCGTGACCATCGGTGGCGGCTCCTCCATGGACACCGCTAAGGCCATCGGCATCATCATCAACAATCCCGAGTTCGCTGATGCTGTCTCTTATACACATCTGACGCTGCCGACGATCTTACGCGTGTA
>URKV01000104.1 GCA_900548565.1 uncultured Collinsella sp. | reverse complement strand
GATCTACACGCGTAAGATCGTCGGCAGCGTCAGATGTGTATAAGAGACAGGCGAACGCGAGCGCGCAGACCGCAAGGCCCGCCAGTGTGAGCATGCCGTCCGCCGTGAGCGCCCCGCCGAGCGCCATGTCCGCGGCGAGTGGCTCGCCGCTCGGCAGCACGGGGATGAAACTCGTGGGGATGACCATGCTCGCCGACGGCGGAAAGAGCTGCGGCAGCGGCATCAGCGACCAGGCGAACCCACCCACGAGCTGCGCGGCGAGCGGGCAGAAGATGCCCGCGAGCATGCCGAGCCGCGCCGTGAGGAAGAGCCCTGCGGGGATCATCCACGCCGCGGTCACCGTGTTGGCGAGCGCGCAGAGGAGCATCGTGAGCGTGCCCGCGGCCGTGAGGCCCTGCGAGGAGAACGCCGAGCCCGCGAGGTAGATGCCGAAGACCACGAGGTTCGAGAGCGTGCAAAGCGCGAGGCACCAGAGCGCCTTGGCCCACCAGGCGCGCCCGAGCGGGAAGCCCAGGCCTAGAAGCCCCCGCATCCGCGTGCGCGCGTCCGCCCGCGCGACGCAAGCCACCACGAGCGAGAGAGCCACGGGCAGGAAGAGCGCATACCAGTAGTTCCACGCGCTGAAGATCTGCACGCCCCGGTAGGGCATCGCGCCGAGCAACGGCATCGGCAGCGCCATGAGCACGGCCAGGCGAACCGGTGCCGCGTGGCGCGACTTCAGGGCCTCAGCGCGCAGGCCCGCGAGCAGGCCGCCTTTCTCGCCCGTCATGCCGCCACCTCCCCGCGCGCTCGTCGCCCCTCCCGGCAGACGCTCATGAAGAGTTCCTCGAGGTCCTGCCCGGGTCGAAGCGCATCCTCGTAGGCGAGGCGCCCCCCGTAGATGATGCCGATGGTGTCCGCCATCTGCTGCACCTCGGAGAGGATGTGGCTCGAGACGATTACCGTCGTGCCCGCCGCCGCGAAGCCGCGGATCTGGTCGCGCAGCTCCTCGATGCCGATGGGGTCGAGGCCGTTGGTGGGCTCGTCGAGCACGAGCAGGCGTGGCCGGGCGATCAGCGCCAGCGCGAGCCCCAGGCGCTGCCGCATGCCCATCGAGAAGCGCCCGGCGCGCTTCTTCCCGGTGTCCGCGAGGT
Source organism: uncultured Collinsella sp. (assembly GCA_900548565.1). GTDB lineage: Bacteria > Actinomycetota > Coriobacteriia > Coriobacteriales > Coriobacteriaceae > Collinsella. Next base: position 5,205 of record URKV01000104.1, on the reverse strand, counting down.
CCACGGCGGCGAGCACCTCATCTACGCGGCTCTCGGGAAGGCCCAGCAGCGTGGTGCGCACGCGCAGGTTCTCGCGCGCGGTGAGGTTGGGGTAGAGCGGCGCCTCCTCGATGAGGCTGCCGATTGCGTAGAGGTCCTCGCGGCGCCAGGCGTGCCCGGCAAAGAGGATCTCCCCGGCCGTCGGCCGCAGCATCCCGCAGATCATCTTGAGCGTTGTCGACTTGCCGGCGCCGTTGGGACCGAGCAGCCCGTACACCTCGCCCTCGCGGATATGAAGGCTCACGTCGGCCACGGCATCCTGCGCTTGGTCGCCGCGGCCGAAGCGCTTGGTGAGCCCGCGCGTCTCGAGCATGTAACCCATGGGTTCGTCCTTTCTCTTCCGGGCGCGCGGGCCGAGTCGCCGTGCCTGCGCGCCTTACCTTTCGGGTTCACCATCCATGGTGGGGCGCGTTTCTAACGAAGCTGTAACGGTCGTTGGGCTCTTTTGGCACCAGCCCTTCACGACCCGTACGCCACTCATGGTATGTTTATCGCGATAACAAGGACGGAGGTGCCCGTGGCACGCAATAAGTACCCGGAGGAGACGGTCGAGAATATTCTCGACGTTGCCGAGCGGCTCCTCGTGGAGCGCAGCTACGAGCACACAACGATGATCTGAAGAGCAATACGCTAAATCGAAAAAGGCAAACGGCTGTATAAGCCGCCGTGACGGGCGACGATTCATGCCCTCCCAAAAAACATGCGTAAGATCGAGCGGAGGTTGAGCACGCCGAAACGGCCCAGCGAGTGTTATTTTGCGAGCTATGCGCATTGAAAGCGACCTTTCGTGGTATAAACTACTTGCCGGAAGCCGCGGCTTTCAGAGTACGGCTTACGTGTACGTTTAACCTCCGTGGGCGACGGGGTGCCGCAAGGCGTAGAATATCGCCCACCTGTAGGGGCCTGCAGCGATGCGGGCCCCGCTTCGTATGAAGGGGGCGTAACCGATGAAGATCGTATCCATCTCCCAGGACTTCTTCGACCTCGTCGAGGGCGACCGCGAACTCATGCTTAAGCACAATCGCCCCTGCATCGTGGTGGTGAGGCTGCGTTTCCACGGGAAGCGCAGGGACTTCGCCGTGCCGCTGCGTTCCAACATTGCCCCTAACGTGCCCAAAGACCAGTACTTTGCGTTGCCACCCCGCCCCACGACGCGCCCCGGCTGCCGCCACGGCATCCACTACATCAAGATGTTCCCCATAACCAAGGCCTACCAGCGCCGCTTCAGGACCGAGGGCTCGGCCTACTACGAGACGCTCCAGCACATCATCGACGGCAATACCAAGCGCATTGTCTCCGAGTGCCAGGCATACCTCGATCGCTACGAGCGCGAGGGAAAGCCTCGCTTTGCCGTCGACATCGACCGTATCGTGGGGCTGCTGGAGGGCGAGAAGTAGGGCACCTCGGCTCAGTCTCGAGCCATGCGGAGTCGCTCCGCATTTTTGAACGCCGCGTGTGCGTCCCAAATACTTGAGAAACAAGCTGTGAAGTGCGGTGGCGCGCCCGTGCCCGTGCATAGCCGTTACCATCAGCGTCTACGCGGCGTCGGCTTCAAGTGGAACTGGCGCCGCTGCTGTATATGGTTTGCCTTGCTGCAAATAGCGATCAATGCCCGCGATGTTTCTGCTTGCGCTTCAACTTTCGCTGCTCGAAGCGCGTCTCCGCCTCATCCGCGCGACGCTGACTTCTTGCTTGAGCCGACTCCCGCTTCATCGCTTCCCGCTGTGCCGCGAGCGCCTGTTGTGCCTTGGTGCTCACCGCGGGCCGTTTAAGGGCTTTCGCTGCCTCGCGGGCGCGCCGTTTGGGGTTCTTCGCGGGCTTGCTTGTTTCAGTGACCTTGTCGCCGAAGAACGAGAGCTTCTCCCATTCGCTTGTAACGAATCGCAGGATCTCCTCATCGGACGGCTCCGCGCCGAAGACGATGCGGGCGACGCCGTACCTTCCGTCCTCGACATGTTCCGCCAGCCCGACCCAGAATTGACCGTCGTGATATACGGTCAGGGTGGACGACACGCTGATCTGCATGGTTGGTTCCTCCTTTATGTAGATGACCATGCAGAGAAGGGACAACCAAGGAGGCAGGTTACTGATGCGGACTAGCGCACGCCCACGACTACCCGACGGGGACTGTGTTTTCATCTCTGGTGGTTGGATTGTAGCACGTGCGAATGCGCCCGGCATCGCTGCTGACATGGCGCTACTGGGATTCGCTCCTTGATGCATCCTTGTGCACATTGCCTTCTCGGTTTCGAAACTTTAGAAATAATCGAGTTTCGAAACCGAGAAGGAGTGGATTATGGCTTGGGTAGACCGCAATACGTACCGACTCCACCGTGTTGGAGAGGCTGGCCGAGTACATGATGGACAACTCCGGCAACCTCAACTCGCCCAACAACATCGCCAACGTCCTCGACGCCAACAGGGTTCCCACCAACCACGTCACCGTCGGGCGCTATATCTCGTACCTCCGCGACGCTTTCGCCTTCTATGAGGCGAAGCGCTACGACATCAAGGGGAAGAAGTACATCACTAACCGAAGAGGACTCCTCACCGAATTCCCTTGAGATCGGTCGGCATTATCGAGCGTGGGCGTTCTCGTAGACTTCTTTGATCTCTTCCGGCAAATTGTCGGGAATCAGCGCCTCCAGCCTATCCTCGCTGCCATCTTGAATCGCTTGCTCGTAGTACCAGCATTTGAACTTCAACATGTCCAGGGCACGGTTCATCTTCGCGATCTCCGACTCCATGTGGGCCTTCCGCTCCTCGAACATGGCCTTGCGCTGGGGGTATGTTGATGGACCTTCTGCACACCATTCCATGAACAGACGGATGTCCTTGATCTCCATTCCCGCCTTCTTCAGGCATTCGATGACCCGAAGCGCCTCGAGTTCCGTATCGCCGAATCGGCGAATGCCGGACGTCCGCTCCAGCCCCGGGAACAATCCCTGCTTGTCGTAATACCGCAGCGTTGAGGCGGGCAAGCCGAACATTTCCGCCACCTGTCCGATTGTGTACATGGCCCCTCCGAATAAATCTCGAATACATTCCTTGACCTAAAGTCAGGTTTAGGTATTACCTTCATTCTCGTCAATACAAATCGGTAGCGCAAGGGGTGGTCCGTAATGGGCAAAACGGTTTTCGCCGGCGGCGTGAACGGTGTGGGCGATATCGCCGGGCATCCCGCTCTGGAACAGGCGCAACGAATGGGCATGGAAATCTAGGCGGGCTACTTAGCCGCGCGGAGACAGATTCGTGTCCAGAACCATCGATAGGAGGACATCGATCATGGCAATTAAGCAGACGGCGGGCAGAGATGCCCTGGGGGACTTTGCCCCCAAATTCGCACAGCTCAACGACGACGTGCTGTTCGGCGAGGTGTGGAGCCGGGAGGGCGAGCTTTCCTTGCGCGACCGCAGCATAGTGACGATGATTGCCCTGATGGCGCAGGGGCTGACGGACTCTTCGTTTAAATATCATCTGATGTCCGCAAAGAACAACGGTGTGACCAGGGCTGAGATAGCGGAAATCATTACGCACGCGGCGTTTTATGCGGGATGGCCCAAGGCGTGGGTGGCCTTCCGCATGGCGAAGGAGGTCTGGGCGGACGAGGACGACGGCGCCGACGCAAAGGCCCGACACCAAAACGAGATGGCCTTTCCTATCGGTGCCCCCAACGACGCATTTGCGAAGTACTTTATTGGGCAAAGCTACCTCGCGCCCCTTTCCACCGAGCAGGTCGGCGTCTACAACGTGACGTTTGAGCCCGGCTGCCGCAACAACTGGCACGTCCATCACGCCAAAAGCGGTGGCGGACAGATCCTCGTCTGCGTGGCCGGTCGAGGGTTTTACCAGGAATGGGGCAAATCGGCACAGGAGCTGCGCCCTGGCGACGTGGTCAACATCGCCCCGGGTGTGAAACATTGGCACGGAGCCGCGCCCGAGAGCTGGTTCTCCCATCTCGCGCTGGAGGTTCCGGGCGAGGAGGCCTCCAACGAGTGGTTGGAGCCCGTGATCGACGAGCAATACCTTAAAGCGACCGACAAGGAGGCTTAGGCATGGAGCAGTTGAAACTGACGCAGGAATGGGACAAGGTGTTCCCCAAAAACGACAAGGTTGAGCACAGCAAGGCGACTTTCCACAACCGATACGGCATCACGCTGGCGGCCGACGTCTACGTGCCAAAGAACGTGGAGGGCAAGCTGCCTGCCATCGCCGTCAGCGGTCCGTTTGGCGCGGTGAAGGAGCAAACGTCCGGCCTTTATGCGCAGAAAATGGCGGAGCTGGGCTTTTTCGCGATTGCCTTCGACCCGTCCTATACCGGCGAGAGCGGCGGTGCGCCCCGCTATGTGGCATCGCCGGACATCAACACCGAGGATTTCTGCGCAGCGGTGGATTTCCTCTCGGTACAGGAAAACGTCGATCCGGAGCGCATCGGCATCATCGGCATCTGCGGCTGGGGCGGCATGGCAATCAATGCCGCAGCCATCGACACTCGTATCAAAGCTACTGCTGCTATGACGATGTACGACATGACCCGTGTGACCGCAAACGGCTACTTTGACGCCGAGGATTCCGAGCAGGCGCGCTTCGAAAAGCGTAAAGCGCTGAACGCGCAGCGCACCGAGGACTATAAAAATGACAGCTACGCGCTGGCGGGCGGCGTGGTCGATCAGCTGCCCGATGACGCGCCGCAGTTTGTGGCGGACTATTACGCCTACTACAAGACTCCGCGAGGCTACCATCCCCGCAGCCTGGGCTCAAACGGTGGCTGGAATGTGACGTCCTCGCTGTCGTTTTTGAATATGCCGATCTTACAGTACGCCGGCGAGATCCGCTCCGCCGTGCTGCTGGTGCATGGCGAGAAGGCGCACTCCCGCTATTTCAGCGAAACCGCGTACGGCAAACTGACTGGAGACAACAAGGAATTGCTCATTATCCCCGGTGCCAACCACACCGACCTCTACGATCAGATGGACGTCATTCCGTTTGGAAAGCTGAAGGCATTCTTTGAGGAGTATTTGAAATAAGACGCACCTTGCTTTTTACTTATTAACGGTCATGCATTTATCGAGGACGGTTTGCTGCAAGACGCCTCGTCGCGTTACTCGCCGCCTGCCCGTGCCGCCGCGAGCAGCGTGCGCAAATCGGCCCGGATCGCCTCTGCCT
>URKV01000103.1 GCA_900548565.1 uncultured Collinsella sp. | reverse complement strand
CTCGGTCCACACGTCGTTTGAGACGCCGCCGATAAAGACGGACGGATCGAACTTGGGCTCGCTCGCCATGCCCAGGATCTCGCCATTGTTGGGATCGAGACACACCACAGCGCCGTTGCCGGCATTGCTGTAGCCAGTGGTTTTGGCAAGCTCGATAGCGCTCGCCAGCGCCGTCTCACAGGCCTGTTGGATCTTAAGGTCGAGCGTGAGCTTAATGTCGGAGCCGGCCTTCGCGGGCACGGCGCCGGCCTGACCGGTCACATTGCCCGAGGCATCGACCTTGACGGTCTGCTCGCCACGAATACCCTGCAGCAGGTTTTCGTAGTAGCTCTCAACGCCCGCCTGGCCCACGATATCGCCCGACTGGTACGTAATCTTGCCAGCAGAAGCATCATCATCGCCAGAGGTTTTCTTATTCTGGGCCTCGAGCTGCTCGGAGGTAATGGTGCCGGTATAGCCCAAGATATGGCATGCCGTCTCGCCATATGGATACTGGCGCTCGGTACGCTCGGCAATCTTGACGCCCGGGAACTCGCCGGCATGCTCCTGAATATAGGCAACCGTGGAGCGACGGACGTCCGTCGCGATGGTATGCAGGCTCTGAGCGCCCTCTGTATTGTCCTGAATATTACGAAGGACCGCCACGTAAGGCATTCCAAGCACGTTGGCAAGATGGCGAACCAGAACCTCATCCTCGGCAAGGTCGCGGTAGGCCACGACAGCAAGTGAGGGACGGTTCTGGACAAGCGCCACGCCATTGCGGTCGAGGATGCGACCGCGCACAGCGGGTGTTGTAACGGTGCGAGTCTGATTACTATTGGCCTGCTTCTCGTAATAGTCCGATGAGACCATCTGCATGCCCCACAGCTTGACGGCAAGCGCCGCAAACATCGCGCCCACACCCGTGGTGAGGATGGAAAAGCGGCCCTTAAAGGCGGTCGACGCGGTATTGCCCTCGCCCTCTGTGGCGCGCGGAGCCGTTCCATGCTGTGTATCGTAGGTAAAACGGGAATCGCCACGACGCATGATGACCAGCGCGACCACGATGGCCACAACCAGCACGATACCGGCGATAATAACCGTCATCTGGGAAGACATCTACGGGCCTCCCCTATTTGAGCTTGCGGGTCTTGGGCTTAAAGCGCATACCCGTCTGGCGTCCGCCACGTGCGGAGAATCCATAGCCGGACTGCGGCACGACGCCGGACATCAAAAACGGAATGGCAACCAGACCCGTCAGGATCGAGGACGGCAGCGCATGGCCGAAGATCGCCACGACAAAGCTCGTCTCCAAACCCATAAACAGCAAGATGATGCTGTAAATCACATTAATGACGAGCGCAAAGGCGCCCACGGTGACGCCGCGCGCACTCGGGGTACCGCCCGTCTGACCGACGGCGCTGTGCACCAGGGCAAAAGAACCCACGGTCAGCAGGAGCGACATAACGCCCACCGGCACGGCAGCGGACAGGTCATAGAACAAGCCGCTGCAAAAACCGCACACGACGGCACGGGTCGGGTCGCCCGAGAACACGCTTAGGCACACCAGGATAATCATGAAGTTGACGCGACCGCCCGCAATGGAGATCTGCGGTGCCAGGCCTGCCTGCAGCAGCACGCACACGATGGCGGCAATCACAAACGTGCGGGAGCTCATCCCCTGCTCGTGTAGATCCATGGACATGCCCCCTATTCGCTCGAGCCGGAATCGGTCGTCTCGGACGTGTCGGAACTGTCATCCGAGCTCTCGTCCTTCGTCTTGGTCGCAGCATCGCGCGACGTTCCCTGCGGCGTGCTGTTGGCCGTGCTCACGTCCTCATCCGAGGCCGACTGTTCGTCGGTCAGTGAGGTAATGACCAGCACTTCCTCGTTGTTCTCGGCCGTCGTCTGGGCGCGCACCACAATGGTGTAGTACACGTCGTTTGCCGATTTCTCAACCGACGAGACGGTGCCGAGCGGTAGACCCTTGGGGAACACGCCACCGATGCCCGAGGTCACGATGATGTCGCCAACCTTAACATCGGAGTCGACGCTCACGTACTCAAGACGCAGCGTGCCGTCAGCCTGACCCTGCAGCATGCCCTGGGCGCGCGTGTCCTGCACCATGGCGGATACGCCCGAGTTCTCGTCGCCAATCAGGCGCACGGTAGAGGTCTTGGCCGATACCTCGATAATCTGGCCGATAACACCGGCAGAACTCGTCACGGGCATGTTGATGGTAAGGCCGTCGGCAGAGCCCTTGTCGATGGTAACGGTCGAGGTCCAGGCATCGCCGGAAGCACCAACGATACGAGCAGCGGTCGATTTGAGGTTATAGGTCGACTGCAGGCCGACCAGCCCCTCCAGACGCTCGGCGGTCTTTTGAGACTCGGAGAGCTCGGCAACCTTAGAGGTCAGTTCCTCGTTTTGCTTCTTGAGCTCGTCAAGCGTGTCCTGCGACGCCGTAAGGTTAGAGAACACGTTGCCGATCGCATTGAAGGGAGCCGCCACAGCCGAACCCACAAAGCGCACCGGCGAGGTAATCGTCGTTACGCCCGAACGCACGGCATGAATCGGTCCTGCCTCGCCCTCGCGGATGTAAAACGTGAGCAGCAACACCGAAATCAGGCTGAAAACAATCAACGGGCGCATACCCGTTGATTGTCGCTTGGTATTCAGATTTGTGGAGAAACCCGAAGATCGTGCCAAATGGAATCCACCTTTTGGAAATTAAGCATTGGTCTGGACGAAGCCGCCATCAAACGCATTGGCCTCGAGCACGCGGGCACAGCCGTTAACGACGTTATCGAGCGCCGTGGGGCTGACGTTGACCGAAACGCCGGTCTCATCGCGCAGGCGCACGTCGAGACCGCGCAGCAGCGCGCCGCCACCAGTCAGCAAAATGCCGTAGTACATAAGGTCCGAGGCAAGATCGGGCGGCGTAGCGTCGAGTGCGTCCTTGACGGCCTTGGCCATCTCGTCGAGCGGCTTGTTGAGTGCGCGACGAATCTCCTCGCTCTCGATGCGTACGGTCTTGGGCAGACCGGTGATCACGTCGCGGCCGTTGACCTCGACGTCGAGCTCGTCCTTGAGCGGCACGGCGGAACCGACCTTGATCTTGATGTCCTCTGCCGTACGCTCGCCGATGGCCAGGTTGTAGGCATCTCGAACGTGCGTGAGGATAGCCTGATCGAACTCGTCGCCGGCAATACGGATGGACTGCGAGACGACGATGCCGCCCATAGCAATAACGGCAACCTCGGTGGTACCGCCGCCGATGTCGATGACCATGGAGCCGGTGGGTTCCTCGACGGGCAGATCGGCGCCGATAGCGGCGGCCATGGGCTCCTCGATCAGGTAGGCCTGGCGAGCGCCAGCCTGGATCGTGGCCTCAAAGACAGCACGCTTCTCGACCGACGTGACGCCGGAGGGAACGCAGACGACAACGCGCGGACGCGGGGTCCACGGATAGCGCTTCTCGGACGCCTTGTCGATAAAGTAGCGAAGCATAGCCTCGGTAACATCGAAGTCAGCGATGACGCCGTCCTTCAGGGGACGAACGGCCACGATGTTGCCGGGCGTACGGCCGAGCATGCGCTTTGCCTCGATACCGACCGCCAAGATGCGCTCGTCGTTCTTGTCGATGGCGACGACAGAGGGCTCGCGAATGACGATACCCTTGCCGCGCACGGAGACAAGCGTATTTGCGGTGCCGAGGTCGATCGCAAGATCGCCCGCATAGCTACCGAAGAACATATCCATCAAAGAAAACAACGCAACTCCTGATGTGTTGGATGATTGCTGGAAAACTACTAGCTCATGATACTAGCGCAAGCCCGGCACCTCACTTGCGGTGAAGCGCCGGGCAAAGCTAAATCCCATAAGGTCACTACTGGTTGTCAGCAGCCGAGAAATCCATATCGAGCGAGGAAACGGCCCAGCCGATATGGTTGTCGGAGCGCACGAATTTGACGGTGTACTCCTGCTCGCCGCCCTTGGACAGCGATGCCTTCACCTTAGCGGTCGTCTCGGTCATGGACTGATCCATGCCCTCGACGGACACGGTGGCACCCTGCGGAATCGAGGAGATGATCATCGACTTAGCGTCCTCGGACAGGCTCGAGGCCAGGCAAGACTCGGCCTTTGCGGTGTCACCGTCGCCGGCAGCCTGGAACAGATCGGTAACCACAGATTCCTGAGACGGGAAGCCAAAGCCGCGCGTGTAAGCAAAGCCCAGACCGCCCGCGGCGATCAAAATGAGCAGAAGCAGCACAATGAAGACTTTGAGACCCGTGTGGCGATGGCGACGACGGACCTTGGCCTGCTTACGATCCTGACGGTCCTGCTGGACCATCTCGGACTCGGACAGCGTAAAGAAACCGGTGTCCGAGGGATCGGGCATAAACTGACCGGTCGCGCCCGTAGGATCGAGCGGATCGACGGCAGGAGCGTCCATCGCGGGCGCCGGAGCCGTGGCCATAGCCGTCTGGGCGGATAGCGCGGCAAGCGAATCGTGAACGCGGGCAAGCTCATCGGCCTGCTCGGAGGTGAGCTGGTAGATGCCATCGGCAGTAGCGGCGTTAAAGGCGTCGAGTGCGTCGGAGGGGCGGCCGGCGGCAGAAAGTGCCTGACCCATGCCGGCGTTGAGCGCACGCGTGTCGTCGCGGGGACCGGCAAAGTCGATAGCCGTGCGGTAGGTCTCCACGGCATCCGCCGGACGGCCGAGCTTAATGAAGCAACGACCGAGCTCGCCGAGTGCGGCGGCAGGAGCCGGATTGGCGCCGTCGATGGCAGCCTGACGGAAGGCAGTACCCGCGTTGGCATAGTCGCCCGACTGAAACAGCGCGTTACCCAAGCCCAGATAGGCCTTGAACGGCGTGGCATAAGAAGCGTCCTGCGTAGCAGCAGAGAACGCCTGAGCGGCCGTCGTGTAGTCGCCCACGGCGGCGAGTGCCTTGCCGCGGTTGGTGAGCAGCGCGCCGCGCTTGCCATAGGTGCCGTCGTTGAGGGCGGCGGCATAGGCCTCAGCGGCCTCGGCATACATGCCCAGGTGCATCAAGGCGTTGCCACGAAGGTGATCGGCCTCGCCCATAATCTCATCGGGAGTCTTTGCCGCCCCAAGCATCTGGGCTGCAGCGGAAAAATCACCCGCGCGGTAAGCGGCGCGGCCCTGTTGGATCAGCTGGCTATTCAAGGAAGTCCCCTTTACTCGTGAACGATCTCGACATGGACGATCTCGTCGCCGGCACGCAGCTGCGAAATCACATCGAGACCCTCGACCGTGGTACCAAAGACGGTGTAACCGGAATCGAGGTTATGCTGGGCGCCCAGGCAGAAGTAGAACTGCGAACCCGCGGAATCGGGATCCATGGAGCGTGCCATGGCAAGGGCACCATCGACATGGCTGTTGCGCGGATTGGTGGCAAACTCGCCCTTGATGCAGTAGCCGGGGCCACCGGTACCGGGCATGCCGTCGGGGCCCTCAAGACCAGCGGCGACGTCGGCGCCGGACATATCGCGGGTATTGGGGTCGCCGCCCTGGATGACAAAACCGGGCACATAGCGATGGAACTTAAGGCCATCATAGAAGCCCATCGTAGAAAGCTCGCAGAAGTTCGCGACATGAATGGGAGCGCCCTCGCCGTCAAACTTGACCTTGATGGTACCCTTCGACGTCTCGATAACGGCGCACTCGTCGCCGGCAAGCTGATACTCGGGCGTGTAGAGCTCTTTCTTAAAACCAAACATGTGGTTCCTTCCTCGTGCGTTTAAAGCATATTTGTACGAATTGTAGCAATAAGCATGCGCTTACATCAATTGCGCACGTAGGTTATGCCGACTATGGCGAACTAATTTTAGGAACGCTGCTGCGGCTTCCAGGAGCCCACGTTGGCGTCGTACTGGTTCAGCGCGCTGTTGCCGCCCTGCGCGATGGGCGCCAGGATCTCGCTTTGGTGGGAACTCATCGACTCGCCATCGGGAATGGCCAGCGAGATGTCCCAGCTCTGACAGATCACGTCGACACGCTCGAACATCCACTCGGCAAGCTGCTTTAAGTGGGCGATGTCATCCGCATAGACCGTATCGTCCTGATACTTAAGGTTGTTGAGCTCATCTTGCGTCTTTTTGATCTGGTCGCGCAGGGCGTAGGCACTCTGCGACAGCTCCTGACGGGTGGACAGCGGCGATCGGAGATAGCCGTTGTTAAAGGAATCGATGACCTCGCCGATCTGGTCCTCGTCACCGTAGGACACGATGGTCTGATACAGACCGTCGAGCCTGGTATAGAGCTGATCATCGGTCAGCACGGTTTCTTCCTGGACCACCTCGGCAGAATCGTCCTGCTTGGTATCGTCCTCAGTCGCCTCGCCCTTTTGACGCGCTGTCTCTTATACACATCTGACGCTGCCGACGATCTTACGCGTGTAGATC
>URKV01000102.1 GCA_900548565.1 uncultured Collinsella sp. | reverse complement strand
TTGTCGCAGCCCCGACCCGCGGTCACGAGCGGGGGCTCCTGTCGTTTCCGTGCCCCTGGATTGGGTCATAGTGTCTGACTTCGCCAAAACATCGGCGTCGCCGTTGTTGGCACTTGGGGACGTTCCTTTTGTGCCGGCACCTGGGGACACTCCTTATGTCAAGAGATCGGTGCAAGAGGGATAGATTGCCTTGCATCAATCTAATAAGTTGCGGTGAGATAGTTCTTGAATTGGCTTTTTGAGGGCTAAACAGGAACTATCTCACCGCAACTGCGTTGAGCGTTTTTTTGGCAGCCGGTTTACTTGCTTGCGAACAGCCAGACTAGGATGATCACCAGGATTGCGGCGATGATGCAGACGATGGCGCCGGTGAATTTGATGCGTGAGTCGCGGGTACGCTCGCGCACCGCGTCCTCGGTGGCCTCGAGCCGGGCGACTTCTCGCTCGGTCTCGGCGTGTTCGGCTTTGTCTCGGGCCAAGGATCCTGCAAGCGACTCAGTGATCTCTGGGTGGTCGTGTACTTCGGTCGCCTGTTCGATAATCGACTGCGCATGCGCGGCATCTGCTTGGGCGTTGGCTATGCTCTGCTCTTGGGCGCGGCGTGCCTTGTCCTCGGCAGCGATCTTCTCGCGCAGTTCGCGCTGGCGCGTTGCAGCGGTGGTTTTTGCGGTCTGCAGCTCGTCGCGCGCGGCATCGGCCTCTGCCGTCACGGCCTGATGGGCTCGCTTGGCGTCGGCGATGGGGGCCTGCGCCTGTTCGACGGCCTGCTCGGCTGCGGCAAGCGAGTGCTCAAGGTCGGCGGTGATGCGCGGGACATCTTCTTCGGCTTTTCGCAGGGCATCTGCCGTGTCGGAGATCTGCATCGAGAGCTCGCTGGTGCGCACCGTATAGTTGGCGGGATTTGCCGAGGGATTGCGTTGCAGCTCGGCATACTCATGGCGCAGCGTCTCGAGCTGGGCGCGCGTGGCGTCGACGGTTTGTTGTGCGGCCGCAATGCCGGCGTCTCGCTCGGCCTTCACCTTGTCGCGGATGCGCTTGGAATCCTCAAGACGTCGAACGAGGCGGTTGCCGGTCTCGCGAGAGCTCGCCTCGCGGGCCTCCACGGCGTCGAGCGCGGCCTTCAGGCGGAGCTCAGTCGCGTCATCCTCTGTCTTCATTTGTTCGAGCTGACCCTTGAGCTCTGCTACTTTGGAAGCATGGACATCGCGATCGATTTCGGCTGCCGCAGCGGTCTTTTGCGCCGTGGCAATTGCCTGGCGCTGTTCGGCGACAATCTGGTCGTACCGCCCCGCGATATCCTGCCGCGTCTCGAGCTCCTCGGCCTGATCGGAAATGCGCTGCTCCAACTCTGCCAGGTGGTCGCGGGCATCGGCGAGTGCCTTTTTCGCGGCGTTCATCTCGCGCATGGCCGAGGCTCCCTGTGCGATAAAGGCGCCCACGGCGTTCGCAGTGTTCGAGACAGCATTTCCCAGGTCGCGGCTTGCGGCGGGGGCGTGCGGGGCGATCGGGCGACCGGTGTCGGTGGCGTCCACATCGGTAGTTTGCGGCGCGGCGATATTGCCGGTGCCGCCTTCGATCACAGAAAAGCCCGCTGCATGCGGGTCGACGGCATCCGCGCCAATCGTGGGATGTTCGAGCTGCAGAAACGAGGGCATAGTGCTGCCCTGATCGGCAACGGGGGTCTCGCCGGGCACAAAGGTCGAGGCGGCCTCGGCGGCCTCTTCTTCCTCGGCGTCAACGTCGGCATCGGCGACAGCATCCTTCATCGCTTTGACAGCATCCATCATGGAATCCATGACGGCATCGAGCTCCTCTTCCGAAGATACCTCGATGGGGCCTGCTGCTTGCGGGGCGGCGTCCTTTTCGGGGGCGTCGTCCTGAGCGGCCGAATCGTCGTTTTGCTCGTCGGCATCTTTGTCCGCGGGGATTTCCGTCGCTGCGCCGTTATCCAGAGCGGCGTCGTCGACGTCTGTATCATTGCAGGTCGCAGCGTCAGTATCTGCGGCGACGTCTGCTGAATCATCAATATGCTGTTGAGTCTGGGGGTCCAGCTCGTCTGTCATAGGCATGTGCTCCTCATCGTTGTTTGTCACCCTATGATAAAGTCTCGCGCCGACATCCCGCGCCCCGCAGCAAAGTTTCAAAACGTGTTCGATGGCTCGTTTGGGTGACAAAAAATTCGGCCTCTTTGTCCAGTTCGTGCTTGACATTCCCTTCGCCGAAAGACGTTGCACCGTTCGCCTGCCATGGGCTGTATTTTTCACTTGAACCCGCTAAAGTTGCATTTCAGCTTTTGGCGCGTGAAGTTGGATGCGCGCAGTCGACGGGCGGGCCCGTCGCGATTTGAAAGGACTTCGTATGGGACTTTTCACTGGTAAGACCGTAATCGTTACCGGCGGCGGCAAGGCCACGCTCAAGGACGGCTCCGCTGGCTCCATCGGCTACGGCATCGATATCGCTTTTGCCAAGGAGGGCGCAAACCTCGTCATCACCGGCCGCAACGTCGCCAAGCTCGAGGCCGCCAAGGAGTCTCTCGAGGCCGAGTACGGCGTCAAGGTTCTGCCTGTTCAGGCCGATGTCTCGGCTGGTCAGGACAACGAGGCCGTCGTCCAGAACGTTATCGACAAGGCCATTGAGGAGTTCGGTCGCATCGATGCCGTCGTCAACAATGCTCAGGCCAGTGCCTCGGGCGTGACCATTGCCGATCACACCATGGACCAGTTTAACCTGGCCATTTATTCCGGTCTGTATGCCACCTATCTGTACATGCAGAAGGCCTATCCGCACCTGAAGGAGACCAAGGGCTCCGTGGTTAACTTTGCTTCGGGCGCCGGCCTGTTTGGCAACTACGGCCAGTGCAGCTATGCCGCTGCCAAGGAGGGCATCCGCGGTCTGACTCGCGTCGCCGCCAACGAGTGGGGCAAGGACGGCATCAACGTCAACATCGTGTGCCCGCTTGCTTGGACCGCCGCGCTCGAGAACTTCCAGGATGCCTATCCCGAGGCGTTCAAGGCCAACGTTCACATGCCGCCGGCGGGCCATTACGGCGATGTCGAGAAGGAAATCGGCCGCGTGGTCGTTCAGCTCTGCGGCCCCGACTTTAAGTATATGAACGGCGAGACTGTCACCCTCGAGGGTGGTATGGGCCAGCGTCCTTAGGGGTTACGCGGTTTTACCAAACCGCGTAACTAGTTGACGCTGCAAACCCGCCAGAGCGGCAATCTGCCTTTCAACTTCGGCGGCATGACCAGAAGGTCAATGCCGCCTCGTTTCAAGGCACCTTGCTCGCTCTGGCGGGTTTTCGCTGTCGGTGCCATAACATCGGCGTTGCCTTGGCCGTCAATAGTCATTGGGGACGTTCTTTATCTGCCGGCACTTGGGGACAGTCCCTAAGTGCCGGCAGATTGGGACGCTCCTTTGCAAGATGGCGCTGAAAACTGTTTCCGACGACTAGTCGTTTAAGAACGTCCCCCAATGACTATGACCTCTTTGCACCAGTTTCTGTCGAGTCGGTGCGGTTTGCTGGTTGCTCGTATAATGGTCTGCGTATGAACCGCAACCAAGGAGTTCCAGTTTATGGACCAGAGCCTCTTTAAATTCGACCTGATCGCCGAGGACCCGACCACGCACGCGCGCGCCGGCGTGCTGCACACCCCGCACGGCGACATCGAGACGCCGATCTTTATGCCCGTGGGCACCAAGGCAAACGTCAAAGGCATCCCCACCGAGACCGTCAAGCAGCTCGGCGCCCAGATTGTGCTTGCCAATACCTATCACCTGTCCATGCGCCCTGGCGAGGACACCATCGCCGAGCTGGGCGGTCTGCATAAGTTTATGAACTGGCACGGCCCCATCCTCACCGACTCGGGCGGTTTCCAGGTCTTCAGCCACAACGACGCCGTCAAGCTCACCGACGAGGGCGTGCGCTTTATCGTCAACGATTACGACGGCCGCCACGTGTTCTGGACGCCCGAGGACAACATGGAAATCGCCATGAAGCTCGGTTCCGACATCTGCATGCAGCTCGACCAGTGCCCCGGCTATCCTGCCACGCGCGCCTACGTCGAGCGCGCGGTGGAGCTGTCGAGCATGTGGGCCGAGCGCTGCTACAAGGCTCACACCCGCGATGACCAGGCGCTCTTTGGCATCGTCCAGGGTGGCATGCATCTGGACCTGCGCCTGCGCTCGCTGCGCCATCTCGAGGAGTGCGGTGACTTCCCCGGTTACGGCATCGGCGGCTACTCGGTGGGCGAGGACCACGAGACCATGTTCGAGACGCTGGCGCCGCTTGTGAGCGAGTACATGCCCAAGCACAAGCCGCGCTACCTGATGGGCGTCGGTAACCCGACGACGCTCGTGCGCGGCGTGGGCGTGGGCATCGATATGTTCGACTGCGTGCTGCCGACGCGCACCGGCCGCATGGGCACGGCGTTTTCAAGCGAGGGTCGCCTCAACTTCCGCAACGCGCGCTTTGCGCACGACGACGGCCCCATCGATCCCACCTGCACCTGCCCGGTGTGCACGGGCGGTTACAGCCGTGCGCTCATCCGTCACATGGTCACGCAGAAGGAGATGCTCGGCGGCATTCTGCTGTCGATGCACAATATCTACTACCTGCTCAACTTGATGCAGCGTGCCCGCCAGGCCATTATCGAGGGCCGCTACGGTGCGTTCGTGAGCGACTGGATGAACAGCCCTGCGGCGGTGGATTACTAAGAGCTGCGGGCGCCCTTGCGGGGCGCGAGCAACGGCAAAGGCCAAGCGGCGATTGGTTGCCGCGTTCGCTAGCACTATCTGCACGACCGCTGACCGATAGCTTGCAAGCGCTTGATGCATCGTGGGTACCATACCGAATAGTTGATGTTCGGGCGGGTGTTTGACGCATGGCGTCGACCCCGCCCGTTTCTATTTTCGATAGGAGTACCCATGATTAAGAATGAGAACGTCGAGGGCGAGCCCGCCTACGACGAGACGTACCGCCGCGGCCCCGTGGTCATGCGCGGCCCCATGATTCCTAAGGACAACACCTACGCCAACCTGCTGGCGCCCGAAGATTCGACCGATTGGCTGCATGCCGACCCCTGGCGTGTGCTGCGCATTCAGGCCGAGTTTGTCGATGGCTTTGGCGCGCTTGCCGAGCTCGGGCCCGCGGTGACCATCTTCGGGAGCGCCCGCACGCCCAAGGCCGATCCGCTCTACAAGGCGGCGCGCACGGTCGGCCGCAAGATCGCGCAGCGCGGCGTGGCGGTTATCACCGGCGGCGGCCCCGGCATTATGGAGGCGGCCAACAGGGGGGCGGCGAGTGCCAACGGCAAGTCGGTCGGCTTGGGTATCGAGCTGCCGCACGAGCAGGGGCTCAACAAATACGTGAACCTGGGTGTGGACTTCCGCTACTTCTTTGTGCGTAAGACCATGTTCGTTAAGTACAGCTCGGGTGCCATCGTGTTCCCCGGCGGTTTCGGCACGCTCGACGAGATGTTCGAGGTGCTCACGCTGGTGCAGACGCACAAGGTCAAGCGCATGCCGCTCGTACTGGTGGGCAGCGAGTACTGGCAAGGCCTGTTCGACTGGCTCAACGGCCCGGTGATGGATGCCGGCATGATTAGCCCGCTCGATCCAGACCTCGTCCACATCACCGACGACCTCAACGAGGCCGTCGACATCGCCCTGAGCGGGCTGATGTAAGGCGAGCGTGCCTGTTGTTATAGCAATGTGAACGGCAGACTGATGCTATTTAACGTCAGTCTGCCATCTAAACTGGGTATACTGATGCAAAAGACGAGGCGAGGAGGTCGCATATGTCTACTGCAACGGTTAAGCCCACGACGGTTCGCATCGAAGAGGGGCTCAAGGAACAGGCGACTGAGTTCTTGGATACGGTTGGTCTGAGTCTCAATTCGTATCTCAACCTTGCTGTTCGGCAGCTGGTAAATCAACGAAAGATTCCTTTTGAGATCGTAGGAAGGGCGGAGGTGCCCAACGAGGCGACGAGACGCGCCATGGTGATTGCCGAGGCTCATGAGTTGGGGATTCTGCCAGACGACAGCCCGTCATTCAATAACGCTGATGAGCTTATATCATTCCTCGATGAGGACTAGCGATGTTTGAGATTAAAGTCGAGGCTCAGTTTAAGGCGGATTACAAACGGACGATGCGCATCCATCCGCAGCTAAAAACCGAGTTTAAGGCGGCAGTTGCAGAGCTTGCGGCCCACGGCTCGCTTCCCGCGGAATATGGTGCCCACGAGCTTTCAAACCCGGGCGGCAATTACAACGGCCACATCGATTTCCATCTATCCGATGGCTTGGTCGATGTGGTCGTTCTGTACTTGCCGCATAAGACTAATCCTGTGATCCGACTGGTCAGAATGGGTTCTGTCTCTTATACACATCTCCGAGCCCACGAGACTCCTGAGCATCTCG
>URKV01000101.1 GCA_900548565.1 uncultured Collinsella sp. | reverse complement strand
TGCTCAGGAGTCTCGTGGGCTCGGAGATGTGTATAAGAGACAGATGCTCGTGAGCACGGTGATGGCGACGAGCTTGGCGCGGTCCTCGCGCGCCTCTTCGGCACCCTCGCGGCAGGCAGCGAGCATGGCGCCCGAACCCAAGCCGTGAACCGAGAGCAGGTCGGCACCGGCAAGCGAGGCCGAACGGGCGGCACCGCGAACCTGATGCGGAATATCATGGAACTTAAGGTCAAGGAAGACCTTAAAGCCCAGGTCCTTAAAGGTCTTGACGATCTCGGGGCCCTCAGCGTAATAGAGCGTCATGCCAACCTTGAGCCAGGCGGCATGACCAGAAAGCTCGTGGGCGAGCTCGAGCGCACGCTCACGGTCGCAGTCGAGGGCGACGATAACGCGGTCGCGGGCATCGGTCTCTAGCATTCGAAAGCACCTACCAGCTCGTTGATGTCCTTCACGCCCTGGGACTCCGCCCAGGCCTCGAGCTCGTGCGCGATCTTAATCGAAGCGCACGGATCGACGAAGTTGGCCATGCCGACCGACACGCAGGTGGCGCCAGCGAGGATAAACTCGGCCGCATCTTCGCCCGTCATGACGCCGCCGACACCGTTGATGGGGATATCGACGGCCTGGGCGACCTCCCAGACCATGCGCACGGCGATGTGGTGACACAGCGGGCCCGAAAGGCCACCCTTGGGCTTGGCCACGCGGGACTTGCGAGTGTGCACGTCAATAGCCATGCCCTGGATGGAGTTGATGACCGAAAGGCCGTCGGCGCCGGCGGCCTCGAGAGCCTTGGCAATCTCAGCGACGTTGACCGGCGCCATCTTTACGAACAGCGGCTTATCGGTCACCTTGCGGCAGGCAGCCATAACGGAAGAGGCGCCCTCGGGCGTGGAGCCCATGGCGGCACCGCCGGCGGCGATATTGGGGCAGCTCACGTTGATCTCGTAGCCGGCAGCCCAGGGGCACAGCTCGACATACATCTCGAGTGCGCGGACAAACTCGTCAACGGAGTGGCCGGCAACCTGACAGATGACCTGGCAGCCGTCCTTGGACAGCTGTTCGAGCCACGGACCGGACTCGCGAGCAAAGGCGGCCACGCCGGGGTTCTGAAGGCCCACGGAGTTGATCATACCGCCGGGAATCTCGGCCATGCGGGGCGCGGGGTTGCCGGGCCAGGGCTCGGCAGCGCAGCCCTTGGTGGTGATGGCGCCCAGCTGGGAAACATCAAAAAAGTTCTGGAACTGCCAGCCGTAGCCAAAGGTACCGGCTGCGGTGTTGATGGGGTTCTGCATCTTGACGCCGCCGAAATCGACGGCCATGTTCACGGTACCCACTAGAAGACCACCACCTTGGAAGCATCGAACACGGGGCCGCACATGCAAGCACCCTTCATACCGTCGACCGTCTCGACATTGCAGGTGTTGCAGGCGCCAAAGCCACAACTCATCATGCGCTCAAGCGACACCTCGCAGTACGCACCGGCCTCGGCGGCAGCGGCGGCGACTTTCTTCATCATGACGGCGGGGCCGCAGCTGGCGACGTAGTCGTAGCCGCCCTCGCCGAGCAGCTCGGCTGCCGGGTCGGTGCAAAAACCGTGCGTGCCCAGCGTGCCATCATCGGTGCACACGTTAACCGTGGCGCCCAGCGCGCGGAACTCATCGACACCCACGGCCTTGGAAGCGGTGCCAAAGCCCAGGCACACATCGACATTCACGCCCCGCTCGGCAAGCATGCCGGCAAGACACAGCACGGGCGGAACGCCGATGCCGCCCGCCACGAGCAGCGCCTTCTTGGTGCCCTCGGGTACCATCCAACCACGGCCACCAGGGCCCAGCAGGTTAGAGGTGGAGCCAGGGCCCATCTGGGACAAACGACGGGTATCGTCGCCCACGACGGCGTACCACAGCTCGACGGTACCGGCCTCGGCGTCGGCGCGATAGAAGCTCAAGGGCACGCGAAGCAGCGAGGAGGCATCGCCGGGCACGGCGATGTTCACAAACTGACCGGGCTTGAGCGCACTTGCAAGCTTGGGGGCCGAAATAACGAGCGAGAAGATGCCGTCGGCGATCTCCTGGTTCGAGACGACCTCGAAGTCGTGCATGCGTGCAGTGGAAGGTGTGGGCATAGACGCTCCAATCCCCCATGCGATTGCATGGTCAAAACGAACAGAAAGCGCGGCACCGCAAGGGCACCGCGCACAAAAGCGATAAGGCTATGCTAGCAGATGCAGCCGTCGGCGAGCGTCTGCTTACCGCCGACAAACACATCGGTGGCACGACCGGTAAGCGTGCGGCCGGCAAAACCGGAGTTCTCGGCGCGCGACTCGTAACCGTCCTCGCCGACCGTCCAGGTGGCAGAGGGGTCGAACACGGTCAGGTCGGCAACGGAGCCCGCCTTGACCTGAACCTGGTCGAGGCCCAGGATCTCACGCGGCTTGATGGCCATGAGCTCGACCATACGGCCCATGCTCATCTTGCCCGTGTTGACCAGCTCGGTGAGCACGAGCGACAGCGAGGTCTCGAGACCGATCATGCCAAAGGGCGCAAGCTCGAACTCGCGGGCCTTCTCCCACGGGGTGTGGGGAGCGTGATCGGTGACGATAACGTCGACGGTGCCGTCGATGACGCCCTGACGGATGGCCTCGGCATCCTCCTCGGTACGCAGCGGCGGATTGACCTTGAGCGAGGTGTTGTAGGTCTCGTCCAGGTCGTTCTCGGTCAGGAACATGTGGTGCGGGGTAGCCTCGCAGGTAACCTGAACGCCAGCAGCCTTACCGGCACGCACGATCTCCAGGCCATGGGCGGTGGAGATGTGCTGGATGTGCAGCTTGGCACCAGTCAGCTTGGCGATCTCGATGTCGCGGGCGATCTGGAGCTCCTCGCCGGCAGCCGGCCAGCCCTCGAGGGCCAGACGGGTCGAGACCTTGCCCTCGTTGATCTGGCCGTGACCGACCAGGTCCTCGTCCTGGCAGTGGCTCATAAAGACCTTGCCGAACATCTTGCCGTAGTCCATGCAGCGACGGAGCATGCCCGCACCCTGCACGCCGCGACCGTCGTCGGTGAAGGCGACGGCGCCGTGGGCGACCATATCGCCCATCTCGGACATGGCCTCGCCCTTAAGACCGCGGGTCATGGCACCCGACGGATAGACGCGGCAGTGACCGACCTCGGCAGCACGGGACTTGACGAACTCCACGACGGTGCCGTTATCGGTGACGGGATCGGTGTTGGGCATGGAGCACACACCGGTAAAGCCGCCCTTGGCAGCAGCGCGGGTACCGCTCTCGATGTCCTCTTTGACCTCGTAGCCGGGCTCGCGAAGGTGAACGTGCATATCCACCAGGCCGGGGACGAGGTACTTGCCGGAAAGGTCGCGGACCTCGGCTCCCTCGACGGCGAGATTCTCGCCGACCTCGGCGATCTTGTCGCCGTCAATCAGGACGTCAACGACACCGTCAAGCTCGACGGACGGGTCGACGACGTGGGCATTCTTAAGAAGCAAGGCCATTATCGGCACCTCCAAGCAGCAGATACAGGATAGCCATACGCACGCAGATACCGGCGTAGACCTGCTCCAGGATGACGGAGCGTTGCGGGTGGTCGGCCATATAGGAGTCGAACTCGACGCCGCGGTTGATGGGGCCCGGGTGGCAGATGATTGCGTCGGGCTTCATGAGCTTCTCGCGGTCCTTGGTCAGACCGAAGAGCTTGTGGTACTCACGAATGGTCGGGAACGGGGCACCCTCGAGGCGCTCCTGCTGCACGCGCAGCATGTAGACGACGTCCAGCTCGGGCAGGACAGAATCGAGATCGCTCGTCACGTGGTCGCAGCCCAGAACCTCGGGCGCCGGCGGCAGCAGCGTGCCGGGGGCGACGGCGTAGGTCTCGCAGCCCATGATCTTAAGGGCGGGGATCAGCGAGCCGCAAACGCGGGAGTGCGCGATATCGCCGACGACAGCGACCTTCAGACCGTGGAAGTCACCCTTATGCTCCCAGATGGTGTACAGGTCGAGAAGGGCCTGCGTGGGGTGGTTGTGCTTGCCGTCACCGGCGCAGATGACACTCGCGGGCGAGTTCTGCGTGACGATGTAGGGAGCACCGGCGTGCTTATCGCGCACGACGATGCAGTCGATCTTATAGGCGTTGAGGGTCTCGACGGTGTCGACGAGGCTCTCACCCTTGACCGTGGAGGTCGAGGAGCCGCCAAAGTTAAGGCTATCGGCCGAAAGACGCTTCTCGGCGAGCTCGAAGGAGCTGCGGGTGCGCGTCGAGGGCTCGTTGAACATGTTGACGATGGTCTTGCCCTTGAGCGTGGGGACCTTCTTGATCGCACGCTCGTTGACCTCGGAGAACGCCTTGGCGGTCTCGAGGATGAGCTTGATATCCTCTTCGGAGTACTCGGTAATGTCGATCAGGTGCTTATGGTTGAACGCCACGGTACTACTCACCTCCCAGCGGCGCAGAACCCACGTGGGAGCCCGGCGCGACGTCGTTGATCTCGACGGCGGTGTGGCCGTCGACTTCCTTCATATATAGATGCACGTTCTCCTCATGCGACGAGGGAACGTTCTTGCCGACAAAGTCCGGCGAGATGGGGAGCTCGCGGTGGCCGCGGTCAACGAGGACTGCCAACTCAATGCGGCTCGGACGGCCCAGGTCCATGACGGCGTCGAGAGCGGCGCGGATGGTACGGCCCGTATACAGGATGTCGTCCACCAGCACGACGCGCTTGCCGTCGACGCTAAAGGGAATGTTGGTGGCGTGGATCGCGGGAGCGAAATTGGTCGCATAGTCATCGCGGTAGAAGCTGATGTCCAGGCTGCCGAGCGGAACTTCGACGCCCTCGATCTCCTTGATCTCCTCGGCGAGCTTCTTTGCCAGAAGGTCGCCGCGCGTGACGATGCCGACCAGAGCGAGGTCTTCACAGCCCTCGTTGCGCTCGAGAATCTCGTGCGCGATGCGGGTCATCGCTCGATTGACGGCGGTCTCGTCCATGATGACCGCCTTGGGGGAAGTCGTGCCCATCGATCTCCTTCCTCACATGTCTTGACTGCTGACACAGTCAAAAAAATAGATGCCCGACCGCTTAAAGCGGACCAGACACCCACAGGAAAGGCTGCTCTTTGGCAGCTATGTAATTCCATGTGGGTATCTCGTACCCCTTTAATGGTCATGGGATAGTGTAGCCAACCTCGAGCTTAATTGCGAGCATAAATACAGAGCAATCCGTAAACGGAGCCCAATGCTCCATAAACCTATATATATTTGTGGGACGAGCTTGAAAACGCACGCACGAGCTGGCATAATCCCCTCTGCTGCACGCAAATCGGATCTACGTCCAGGGCCGTAGCGTGGGCACTATCGCCAAAAGAGGAATATCTCTGTGTAGATTGCGCACAGGGAGCGACTTCTGTGCTATAGTTCAGGCTTGTTTGTTAACGCGACATGTTCGTTTGTCGCCCAAGGAGGGTCAGTTATGTCTAAAGTTTGCGAAGTTTGCGGTAAGCACCCCGTTGCCGGTCGCTCCATCAGCCACTCTCACCGCGTCACCAACCGTAAGTTCCGCCCCAACATCCAGCGCGTCTACGTCGTCGTCGATGGTCACCGTCGCAAGATGAACGTTTGCTCCACCTGCCTCAAGTCCGGCAAGGTTGCGCGCTCCTAAATAAGGTCTTACCAACAAGTACCTCGGACTCTCCGGGTCAAAGACCTCGCGTTCATATAGAACTTACCAAAGGCGTCCTCCCCTACGGAGGGCGCCTTTTTGCACTCATTGGGGACAGACTTATATGAGGGTTTGCAGATGTCAAAGGGATCATAGCGCAGCTGGTATGCCTTGTAACTAACGGTACGCCTCGAGCGAGTCGGACGCACCTTACACGGGATTGAAATGGATGTAATCGAGTAGCTGCACCGCCTGTGTGTCCGACTCAACCGCAACCCGCGAATAGCGATTATCAAACAGATGTCCCGTTTTCCCATTGAAATACTCATGAGAGTCTGTCCCCAATGAGCGGGGCGATGCAGCAGGCAGATAGTTTTAGTTAAAACGCTTCATTTTATTGAAGCGTTTTAGTGTGCCTTTTACAGGAATCTTACCGTTTACCGAATTATTTCTTGCTATCATGCAAGGCGTAGGGTAAATCTCCGATCGCAAGGAGACACAAATGGTGAAAAAGTCACCGGAAAACACTACTCCCGCAATTGTGGACAACGTAGAGGCGCTTGAGGCCAAGCTCGCTCAGATGCGAGAGGCCCAGGCGCTTTTTGCTACGTACACGCAGGAGCAGGTCGACAAGATCTTCTATGAGGCCGCCATGGCCGCCAACAAGGCTCGTATCCCGTTGGCGAAGATGGCCATCGAGGAGACCGGCCGCGGCGTTCTTGAGGACAAGGTCATCAAGAACCACTACGCCGCAGAGTACATCTACAACTGTCTCTTATACACATCTCCGAGCCCACGAGACTCCTGAGCATCTCG
>URKV01000100.1 GCA_900548565.1 uncultured Collinsella sp. | reverse complement strand
GCCGTACGCTTGAACTGAGAAGGGGGAGGCCTCGCGGCCTCCCCCTTTTTGCGTTTGCGGGCTTTTGTCTCACATAGTAGCTGTGTTTTATAACCCTCGTTTGTCGCATCTTCTGTGAACGGGCTACAATAACTTAGTCTGTGCGATATGGAGGTGAACATGGCTGAAGCTGGTATCGGCGTTGATATCGTCGAGATTTCCCGTATGAAATCAATTCTTGAAAAGACGCCGTCGTTTGCTCGGCGTGTGTTTACCGAAGAAGAGCGTGCGTATTGTGATGCATCATCGCGTCCCGCTGCTCACTATGCCAGCCGCTTTGCTTCGCGCGAGGCGGTACTTAAAGCTCTCGGCACGGGTTTTAGTCAAGGCGTTGGTCGCAAGGATGTTTCGGTTACGCGTGATAAACTCGGCAAACCGAAAGCGCTGCTTTCGGGCCATGCTCTCGAGATCGCTCAAGAGCTGGGTGTTGTTGAGGTCGCTCTTTCCATTACGCTTACAGGAGACTTAGCCGTTGCGAATGCCATCGCGATTACCGAAGATGCTCGGCCTAAGCCAAAAGAGGAAAAGGTGAGTACCAAGAAACGCGTAGCGCAGACATTTAAAGAGGCTCGCTCTGTTTTAGATGAGCTTGAGCAGCTGCAGAATTCAGCATTGACGGAGCACCTGGGCGATGCTTCGCAAGATACGCTAGGAGCATAGATGAAACCGGTTTTGAGCACCGAAGAAGTCGTTCGTCTCGAGGATATCATCGAACGCGAAGGGACTTCGAAGGCCGAGCTTATGGAGCTCGCGGGTGAGTTTGCCGCCAACGAGATCTTGAAGCTCAATCCCGATCGGGTTCTCGTTCTGGTCGGTTTTGGTAATAATGGCGGCGACGGTTGGGTTGCCGCCGATATTCTGAGCCATAAGGGTGTGGACGTCGATATCGTTTCTCCGGTTGAGCCGGATGAGATTCCTGCTGCTCTGGCACGTCATGTTGCTCGTCGTACTGCCGGCCGCGATGTGCACGTTTGCGTCGGCCCCTCGCGTGACGAACTCGAGGTTTTGATCGATAAGGCCGATGTTGTTGTCGATGCCATTTTTGGTACCGGTTTCCACGGGAATCTGCGTGCGCCGTTCTCCATCTGGATTCCTACGGTCAATGAATGCGCCGATTGTGTCGTATCCATTGATGTCCCCTCGGGCCTGAATGCCGAGACGGGCGTTGTTGATGACGACTGCATTCGTGCCGAGCATACGGTGACGATGATTGCGCCCAAGATTGGTCTGTATAGCGCTGATGGTCCTGAGTATGCTGGCGATTTGATCTGCGGCAATCTTTACGACCGTCTTGACGAGGTCATCGATGATGTCGAACACGCCGCCGAGATTGTCGAGCCCGGTGACTTAGTCGATTACTTTGCTCCACTTCCTACGAATATCGATAAGTATTCCCGTGGCTCTGTGCTTATTGTCGCCGGATCTGCGCAATATCCTGGTGCTGCCATTATGGCGGCCAAGTCTGCAGCTCGCGCGGGTGCTGGTTACGTGGCAGTCGCGGCTCCTGACGCCTGCGCCAATCTTATTCGCATGGCACTTCCTTCGATTCCCGTCTTTGCTATTCCGTCTGATTCCCGCGGCTCCTTTGGCGCCGCTGCGCGCATGACGGTGTGCGAGATTGCAAAGAAGTACAGCTGCGTACTGTGCGGTCCCGGTATGACGACGTCTGCCGGCGCTATGCAGGTGGTTTCGGGCTTGCTCGAGCTTGATGTACCGCTTATTTTGGATGCCGATGCACTCAACTGCCTTGCTAAGATTGCCATTGACGGTATTGATAGTAACCCCGAGATGTATCGTCGCGAGCAGCCGTTGGTTATGACGCCGCACTATCGTGAGCTTTCGCGTCTGGTTGCCGGTGACGAGGTGAACGACCTTGGTACCGCGATTGCAGCCGCGCAGAAGGTTGTCTGGGCTGCAGGCTCCGACAATCTGGTGGTCATTGCCAAGGGGCCGACGACGGCTATCTGTGGCGTTGAGCGTGTACTGCTGCCGCTCTCGGGTCCGGCTTCTCTGGCAACTGCCGGTTCGGGTGATGTTCTCGCGGGTATTTTGGCCGGCACGCTTGCCACCATGCGCGACGAGATGGATCGTTGGGAGTTGCTGTATTCGTACGCCGTCGCACTTCACAGCTACGCCGGTTTTGCCGCGGCGACGGAGTATGGTGAGAAGAGCGTCATCGCGACCGATCTTATCGACTTGATCGGTCCTGCCATGGAGCTGGCGGCAAAGGATGCGCTCGAAGATCTGGGAATCATGGACGAAGGGTCGGATGACTAATCATGAATAAAGCCGATTTGACGCGCTGGTCCTGGGTCGAGATCGACCGTGGGGCGCTCCGTCGCAACACGAGGGCCTATAAGAACTTGCTGAATCCACGTCAGCGCCTGTGCTGCGTGGTCAAGGCCGATGCTTATGGTCATGGAGCTGTTGAGTGCGCCAAGATCATGTATTCGGCCGGTGCCGACATGTTTGCCGCGGCGACGGTTAACGAGGGCGTTGAGCTCCGACAGGGCGGGATTACGAAGCCCATCCTCATCCTAAGCGAGCCGCCTATCGAGGCCATTCCGACGTTGCTCGAGTTTGATATCATGCCTTCGGTCTATACGTCTGACTTTGCTCTTGCGTATGGCGAATGTGCCGTCGCGGCGGGCAAAGTGGGCAAGTATCATCTCGCCATCGAGACGGGCATGAATCGTATCGGCGTTCACTACACGCAGGTGCTCGACTTTGTCCGCGGTATAAATTTCCATCGCGGTATTCAGTGCGACGGCGTATTTACGCACTTCGCCACGGCCGATGAACCTTCGGGCTGGGACTACAAGCTGCAGTGTCAGCGCTTTACCGAGGCCGTTCAGGCCATTAAGGATGCGGGTTTTGAGTGCGGTATCGTGCACTGCGCCAACACGCCGTCCTCGATGCTCGACCCCTCGATGCATTTTGATATGATCCGCGCCGGCGTTGGCTTGTATGGCATGCAGCCGTGCGAGCTGAGCGGCCGCGTGATGCAGCTTGATCCCGTTATGAGCGTCCATGCGCGCGTGACGCGCGTGGCACACCCTGCGATGGGTGAGGGCGTGGGCTACGGTTTTACCTACCGCGTACCGCGCACGCGCGTTCAGATCTGCACGCTGCCGATCGGTTATGCCGACGGCCTATCGCGTACGCTTTCCAATCGTATGGATGTGCTGTATCGCGGCGAGCGCGTGCATCAGGTTGGCAATATCTGCATGGACCAGTTTATGGTCGCCATTCAGTCCAACCCGGCACACGAGATTCCCGAGGCCGAGTATGGTGATGAGATGATTATTGTCGGCCGCGATGGCGATGCCGAGATCACTATGGACGAGATGGCCCGACTGCGCGGAACGATTAACTACGAGGTCGCCTGCGGCTTTGGCATGCGCCTCGACAAGGTCTACGTGTAGGAGTCGCCATGGGCGTCATGCACATCCCTGGCCATACCCATCAGGCACCACGTGAGGTCGCACTCGAGGAAATTGAGGCCGTTCTGGGCGATTGTCACCTCTGCCAGCTCTACCAGTCGCGTCACAATATCGTGTTTGGCGTGGGAAACCCCCGCGCTCGTGTGATGTTTATTGGCGAGGCGCCGGGCCGCAATGAGGATTTGCAGGGCGAGCCCTTTGTGGGGGCGGCAGGCGAGGACCTCAACGGCATTTTGTCGCTGGCGGGGCTCAAACGCGAAGACGTCTACATTGCCAATGTGCTTAAGTGCCGCCCGCCGGGAAACCGCAATCCGCGTCCCGAGGAAGTGCTGGCTTGCTCGCCGTTTTTGCGTGAGCAGATTCGAAGCATCTGGCCCGATATTATCGTGACGCTCGGCAACCCTGCGACGCACTTTGTGCTTAAGACCGAGATTGGCATTACTAAGCTGCGCGGCAGGTTCCACCAGATGGGGCATTTTGTAGTAATGCCCACTTTCCATCCGGCAGCAGCGCTGCGCAATCCGGCGTGGCAGGAGCTGCTGGAGGAAGACTTTAAGATGCTGGGCGATTATCTGGAGCGACATCCCGCACCAGAGGACGCCTCGGAATAATAAGGAGCATATATGTCCCTGGAGCGCCTGGGGGTAGGTACTTACAAAACGACTTGCGCTGCCGATACGGAGTACTTTGGCGAGCTAATTGCACCGTGCCTTGAGGACGGCGATGTGCTCATCCTGACCGGTGGCCTGGGAGTGGGCAAAACTCACTTTACCAAGGGCGTCTCGCGCGGGCTGGGCGATGGGCATATGGTTACGAGCCCTACGTTTGCGCTCATGGCCGTTCACGATCAAGGCCGTATTCCGCTGTTTCACTTTGATCTATACCGCTTGGAGCATGCCTACGAGCTCGAGGATACGGGCATTTTCGATGTGCTGGGCTATGAGGGTGCTTGCCTGCTGGAATGGGGCGAACAATTCCAGGACGAGCTGACGGATGAGTATCTTTCGGTGACGCTCAAGCGTGATGAGGGCGACAGTGATGTGCGAACGATAACGCTCGAGGCGCACGGTGACCGCGCAATGGAGCTTTCCCATTTGATTGATAAGGCTGTACAAGATGAGCTTGCATAACGACAACGCGCTGGTGGTGGCGCTCGATACCTCGACCGACATGCTTGCCTGCGCGGCAAGTTGGATTGATAGACAGACGGGCGAGACGAAGCTCGTGAGTGGCGACCACATGTGTCGCCGTCACGCCAACGTTGAGCTCGTGAATACCGTTGATGGTGTGCTGGCTCAAGCCAGTCTGGATCGCAGCGATGTTGGTTGCTACGTGGTCGGCCGCGGCCCGGGGTCGTTTACGGGTGTGCGCATCGGCATCTCCACTGCCAAGGGCCTCGCACGTGGTGCCAATGTTCCGCTGCTGGGCGTGTCAACGCTTGACGCTTGCGCTTGGACGGCGTGGAAGGCTGGCGTGCGCGGCAAGCTTGGTATCTTGGCCGATGCTATGCGCGGTGAGGTATATCCGGCGCTGTATATGCTGGTCGATGAGGGTCCCGAGCGTCAATTTGAGCGCGAACACGTGGTCAAGGCCGCCGTGGCGCTCGATGAGTGGCGCCGAGCAGCGGACTGGGGCCAGGTTCAGCTGACCGGTGACGGTCTCGTGCGCTATGGCAAGCTGCTGGGTGAGGACGAGACCGCCCGCTGCGTGGAGCGCGACCTGTGGTGGCCTTCGGGCGAGGGCTTGCTGCTCGCGCACGCTGCGGGTGACGGCGATCCGGCCCGCGTCCTGCCGATTTACACGCGCCTTTCGGATGCCGAGGAAAACGAGCGCAAGCGTCTTGGTCTTGCCGAGAGTGCGCAGAGCGGAATTACGGGCGTTGCCGATGAGCTCGCCGGTCGTCATCTGCAGTTCCGTCCCATGGGCGCGGCGGATGCCGAGGGCGCGAGCGCGCTGGAGGCTGCCTGCTTTGAAGGTGCCGGACACGAGGCGTGGACGCCGGGCATGTTCCTGTCCGAACTGGGCGAGGACGTCGCTGCGCCGCGTAGTTGGTGGGTGGCACACGACGACGGCAAGCTACTGGGCCTTGCCGGCGGTATGGTCGTGGACGGTGATGTGCAGATTCTGGATGTCGCCGTCGACCCGGCACATCGCCGTGAGGGCATTGCCCGCAAGCTGCTGTCGCACGTGAGCTATGATGCCCAGATGCTCGGCTGCACCACGGCTTCGCTCGAGGTCGAGGACGGTAACGAGGGAGCGATCGCGCTTTATAACGCTCTGGGCTTTACCGAGGCTGGCCGTCGCCGCGGTTACTACGGTGTTGGCAAAGATGCCATCGTCATGACGGCGCCGCTGCCCTTGGTGCTCCCGGTCGACAACGCTTCGCCCGAGCCGACGGCGGCAGAGCAGCGCGTATGGCCGCTGCCTGCGCCTGGGCGCTCCGAGGGGGAGCGTGCCGAAATTGAGCGCCGCCGCCTAGTGCTCGCTATCGAGAGTTCCTGCGACGAGACGGCCGTGGCGATTATCGATGCGGATGGCAATATGCTGGCCAACCAGGTGTCAACACAGATTGATTTTCATGCCCGCTTTGGCGGCGTGGTGCCCGAGATCGCCTCGCGCAAACACGTTGAGGTGATTGTGAGCGTCGTGGATGCGGCGCTCGAGGATGCCGCAGCATCGCTTGGTCTTGAGGGTGGAGCCATTGCCCCCAGCGAGCTTGCCGCCGTGGGCGTGACACAGGGTCCGGGCCTAGTGGGCGCCCTCGTGGTGGGCGTTGCCTTTGCCAAAGGCTTTGCCTACGCTGCCGGTAAGCCGCTCATATGCGTCAACCATCTGGAGGGGCACCTGTTTGCCAACCTGCTGGCGCAACCCGACCTCAAGCCGCCGTTTATCTTCACGCTTGTCTCGGGTGGGCACACCATGCTCGTGCATGTGAAGGCGTGGGGCGACTACGAGGCTGTCTCTTATACACATCTCCGAGCCCACGAGACTCCTGAGCATCTC
>URKV01000099.1 GCA_900548565.1 uncultured Collinsella sp. | reverse complement strand
AGATGTGTATAAGAGACAGCGTAATCGCCGAGGTTTCCGACGAAGAGGGCGTCGAGCTCAATATTCCCGTGGGCACGATGCTCGAGCTGCCGCGCGCCTGCATGGTCGCTGACGAGATCGCCCATTACGCAGACTTCTTCTGTTTTGGCACCAACGACCTCACCCAGACGACCTTCGGTTTCTCGCGTGACGACGCCGAGGCTAAGTTCATCCCGCTGTACATGCATAAGAAGATCCTGAAGGACAATCCCTTCGAGACCATCGATACCGCGGTGCTCGAGCTGGTGCGCATGGCCGTCGAGAAGGGCCGCGCCACCAATCCCGACATGCACTTTGGCGTGTGCGGCGAGCACGGCGGCGACCCCAAGTCCATCAAGGGTCTGTTTAATGTGGCCGACGTGGACTACGTGTCCTGCTCGCCCTACCGCGTGCCCCTCGCACGCCTGGCTGCCGCCCAGGCCAAGCTCGAGGCGAAGCGCTCCGCGTAACGTTTTGGGTTTAGACGCCTAACGTAGCCCCCTTCATGCCGCCCGTCTCATTTCGTGAGGCGGGCGGTTATCATGTGCTGGTTTTGTCTTTTTGTCTGCGTAAAAAATTGTTCTTGCAGCAGAAACCCGCGCGTGTATACTCGAATACGTTTGTTCAACTACGTGCCGGCCAAGGTGGTACGGCACCTCTAGAAGAGTAAGGAATTGCACATGGATTACATCCGCGCAATCGAGCGTCAGCAGATCCGCGAGGACATTCCTCAGGTTCGCGTCGCCGACAACGTCAAGGTTCACTACCGCATTAAGGAAGGCGACCGCGAGCGCATCCAGGTCTTCCAGGGCGACGTCATCCGCATGGCCGGCGCCGGTGCTCGCGAGACCTTCACCGTCCGCAAGATGTCCTTCGGTGTCGGTGTTGAGCGTACCTTCCCGCTTCACAGCCCCAAGATCGCCAAGCTCGAGGTCGTTCGTCATGGTCGCGTCCGTCGCGCCAAGCTGTACTACCTCCGCGACAA
This sequence comes from uncultured Collinsella sp., assembly GCA_900548565.1. Classification (GTDB taxonomy): domain Bacteria; phylum Actinomycetota; class Coriobacteriia; order Coriobacteriales; family Coriobacteriaceae; genus Collinsella. The sequence goes on along the minus strand of URKV01000099.1, from coordinate 5,604 downwards.
GGTGGGCAAGGCTGCTCGCATCCCCGAGAAGCGCTAAGAAGATCGCAGCGTCTGTCCACTCGTTTGGACGTAAGGGTCACCTTCGGGTGGCCCTTCTTTTTATCTGATTTGCATGCAAGGAGGGCCTGGTATGGCCAATATGACGAGCTCGGTTTCGGCATCGCAGGTTGCCGGAGAGCTAGCGAGCGCAACGTTTGAGGAGATCCCCGCCCTCGTGGAGCATTATCGCGAGGACCCGCGCCAGCAGGTGATCAAGGCTTGTGAACGCGCCCTCAAACGCCATGCTAAGGAACTTGCCGAGCGCGAGCGCGTCAATGACATGTACGAGCTTATGCATGAGTTTGGCGGCGATGGGGTGGTCGTTGGTGTCGACGAGGTGGGTCGCGGATCGGTGGCCGGTCCCCTGACGGTGTGTGCCGTGTGCCTTCCCATGGAGCCGCGCGTCTGGGGCATCAACGATTCCAAAAAGCTCACGCCGGCGCGCCGCGAGTTGCTCTCAGTGAAGATTGCCGAGGTGGCGACGGCGATCGGTTTTTGCCATATCGCGCCTAAGGATATCGATGAGATGGGCATGGCCCGTGCTATCCGTACCGCCGTTGCGGGCGCCGTGGCCGATACGGGACTTGAACCCGACTGCGTCCTCATGGATGGCAACCCCTTGGGCGCTGTTCCTAACGAGCGCGATGTGGTGAAAGGCGATGCCAAGATCGCCTGCATCGCCGCAGCGTCCATCATGGCCAAGGTCACGCGTGACGAGATGATGGTCGAGTACGACGCCGAGTACCCCGAGTACCATCTGGCCGAGTCGAAGGGCTATGCGAGCCCCGAGCACATCGAGGCCATTCGCAAACATGGACTTTGTCCGCTGCATCGCGTGAGCTTTTGCGGAAACTTTCTGCAGACTGAGCGCCTTTTCTAGGCCAATTGTGGAGACAGGGACCTCTGGGGTTTTATAAACCTGCTGGTAGCTGGCCGTATGCAGCACCATTGCTGCGTACGGCCCGTTTTTTGTCGGCATTTGGTCAGCTTTTGGTTTGCTTCCGGTACTTACCCGCATGAAAGGTGCCCTCATCATCGGGGCAATGCAGTGTGCGGGAAAGGAGACCCCATGAGTGCCGCAAGCAAAAAGAGCAAGACGCAGCAGCTCAAGGAGCGTTGGGAAAACGGCGAGCTCGACTGCGGGGCGATGACGCCCGAGTTTATCAAGGGACTCAGTCCCCGCGAGCTGGGCATGCTGGGCGAGCTGATCACCATCGACTACTTTAACGAGCGCGGCTACACCTTGCTGGAGCAGGGTTATCGTTGCACCGAGGGCGAGGCCGATCTGGTGCTGCTCGATGAGCTCGACGATGTCGTGGTGATGGCCGAGGTCAAGACCAGACGCGTTGCGCTGGATTGCAACACGCGGGTCTTTCCCGAGGAGGCCGTGGACGCCCAAAAGCAACGCCGCTACCGCCGCATCGCAAGTTGCTATCTCATGGAGCATTATCCGCTCAAGGCGATTCGCTTCGATGCCGTGGGCGTCACCATCCGCGACGGGCATATCGCCGAGATCGAGCACCAGTACAACGCGTTCGATTGGCAGGTGTCGTGATGGCGTTCGAGACGTTTGCCGTTCACGCGGCCTGCATCCGCGGCGTCGAGGCGATTCACGTCACGGTCGAGGTCTCGCTTGCCGGCGGCGTTCCGGGCATCCAGATGCTCGGCATCCCGAGTATGGAGGTGATGGAGTCACGTGGTCGTATTCGCTGTGCGATGCGCTCGGCCGGCTTTGAGATCCCGCGCTCGGGCATTACGGTCAATCTGGCGCCCGGCGATATTCGCAAGACCGGTAGCGGCTTTGATCTGCCCATCGCCATCGCGGTTCTAGCGGCCGATGGTCAGATTCCCCGCGACAACCTCGATCGTTGTCTTATCGCCGGCGAGCTCGGCTTGGACGGCACGGTGCTTCCTGTCAAAGGCGAGGTGGCGTTTCAGCTATTGGCTCGCGACATGGGGCTGTCTTTTATCGCCGGCAGGTCCGACCAGCATGTGCCACTCGCGGGCGTGGATTGCGGCTTTATCGACCATCTGTCTCAGCTTGCTCACGGCATGGGCGATGCCGCACGGCACTACTTGGATTCCGAGGGTGTCGAGGCGACCTTTGAGCCCGAGCTCGACTATGCCGACGTGCTGGGGCAGGAAGTCGCTAAACGCGGCATGGCGCTTGCGGCGGCAGGAGAACTCGGCTTGCTCATGATCGGGTCTCCGGGATCGGGCAAGACGATGCTCGCACGCCGTATGACCGGCATCCTGCCCGAGCTTTCCGTTGAGGATCAGCAGGAGGCACTGTGCATCCATTCGGTTTTGGGTGAGAACATTGATGGCTTGTTGGCGGGGCACCGCCCCTTCCGCAGTCCCCACCACAGTATTTCGACCGCAGGCCTTATCGGCGGCGGGCGCCCGGTGCACCCGGGTGAGATCAGCCTTGCTCATGGCGGCGTGCTCTTTTTGGACGAGCTTGCCGAGTTTCCCACTGGCGTGCTGCAGACGCTGCGTCAGCCCATCGAGCGCGGCTACGTGAGGATCGTACGCGTCGACGGGGCTTTTACCTTCCCGTCGCGCTTTCAGCTGCTGGCTGCGAGCAATCCCTGCCCCTGCGGCTTTTTGGGCGATCGCGAGGTGCCGTGTCGCTGCTCGGCGGCGATGGTCGAGCGCTATCGGTCTAAACTGCGCGGTCCTTTGGCCGACCGTATCGACATGATGATCGATGTGACCCGTCCCGACCCTCAAGTGATTATCGAGGGTGCGGAGGGCATGTCGTCGGCCGAGTTACGTGACTACGTTGTGCGCGGTCGCGCCTTTCGCGCTTGGCGCGAATCCCGCATGGACGATGCGGATGCCGAGGCCGAGGATGACGAGACACGGTCCATTGACGGCGTCGTTTCGACCTTTGAGCTCGATGATGCGGCGGAGAAGTGTGTGCTCGGCCTGTCGAAGCGCACGCATCTCACAGGGCGTGGCATCGTGCGCCTTGTTCGCATTGCGCGCACGATTGCAGATGTCGCCGAGAGCGAGCAGGTGACGCAGGACCACGTGCTCGAGGCGGCGATGTACCAGGGAAGGAGGGACCAATGATGGCTGAGGGGACCTTCGAGCTGCATCCAGGTGACGCGTTGTATCCCGAGACCGTTTTGGAGCTTTCTGATGTACCTCAGACGCTCTATGTGCGCGGCAACCCCGAGGCGCTTTCGACGCCCGCGCTCTCCATCATCGGTGCGCGAAAGGCCTCGCCGTATGGTCTTGCCGTGGCAGAGCTTGCGGCGAAGGTGGCGGTTGAGGCGGGAGTGACGGTAGTTTCGGGCGGTGCGGTCGGTTGTGACCAGGCCTCGGGTTGGGCCGCGGTCAACGCCGGCGGCAAACACGTCGTGGTGCTGGGGACGGGCGCCGACGTGGTCTACCCGCGTTCGAGCGCGGGGCTGATTACGCGCACGCTTGATACGGGTGGCGCGGTCGTGTCGATCTCTCCGTGGGGCATGGGTCCGCGCAAGTTTGCCTTTCCGCGCCGCAATCGCGTAATCGCGGCCCTGTCGCAAGCCCTCTTTGTATCCGAGGCGGGTATGCCTTCTGGGACGTTTTCCACAGCCGAGGCTGCTATGGATTTGGGGCGCGAACTTCTTGCCGTGCCGGGGTCGATCCTATCGCCCGAGTCGCGTGGCACGAATTACCTCATTGCGAACGGTGCCTGCTGCATCGTCGACGAGGAATCTATCGAGATGGCTATCTCACGCATCTACGGAACCCTGCGCTACTCGCGCCCCGATGCTCCCGGCATTGCCGACCTGGATCCAACGCAGCAGACCGTGATGCATGCGCTCATCGCCTCTCCGCTCAAGGTCGACGACATCGCGGCGCTCGTCTCGCTCGATGCTGTCGGCGTACTCAAACTCTTGGGTTCGCTTGAACTCGAGGGTCTTATCGAGCGCATGATGGATGGAAGGTATGCGCCCTCCAAGTTTGCCCTTCACGCCCAGACACCCTTCGGTCACAATGGAAAACGTGTCAATTAGAAAGGTGTTTGCAGATGCAGTTCGATCAGGTGACAGTTATCGGTGGCGGTCTGGCGGGTTCGGAGTGCGCGATCCAGCTGGCAGATCGCGGGTTTGCCGTAAAGCTGTGCGAGATGCGCCCCCAGGTGAGCTCCCCGGCCCACCATACCGATCACCTGGCAGAGCTCGTCTGCTCCAATTCGTTTAAGTCGACCCGTCCGGATTCCGCGGCTGGTTTGCTGAAGGCCGAGCTTGAGCGCATGGGTTCAGTCCTGCTCGATTGCGCCCATCGCGCGGCTGTTCCCGCCGGTGGCGCCTTGGCGGTCGACCGCGTCAAGTTTTCCGAGCTTGTCGAGGCCGAGGTTGCCGCTCGTCCCAATATCGAGGTCGTGCACGGCGAGGTCACGCAGATTCCCGAGGGCCACGTGGTCATTGCCGCGGGCCCGCTGTGTTCACCGGCGCTGAGCGAAGAGGTCATGAAGCTCGTCGGCGGCGACGCCCTTGCGTTTTTCGATGCCGCGGCGCCGATCGTCGATGCCTCCACGCTCGATATGGACGTGCTGTTCTCGCAGTCGCGCTACGAGGAGCAGGGGAGCGGCGACTATCTCAACGCTCCGCTCAATAAGGAGGAGTACGAGGCCTTTATCGAGGCGCTTACCACGGCCGACCGCGTGGTGCTCAAAGACTTTGAGGGCGGCGATCTGTTCCAGGCCTGCCAGCCTGCCGAGGAAGTTGCGCGCACCGGCAAGGACGCCATTCGCTTTGGCGCCATGAAGCCCGTTGGCCTCACCGACCCGCGTACCGGACGTCGCCCCTGGGCGGCGATACAGCTGCGTGCCGAGAACAAGGAGAAGACCGCCTATAACCTGGTGGGCTTCCAGACCAACTTGACCTTTGGCGAGCAGAAGCGCGTCTTCCATATGGTGCCGGGCCTGGAGAACGCTGAGTTCTTCCGCTACGGTGTCATGCATCGCAATACCTTTGTCGACGCTCCGCACGTGCTCGATGGCACCTTTGCCGTGCCCGGTACCGGCGTGCGCCTGGCCGGTCAGATCACCGGCACCGAGGGGTACATGGAAGCCGTGGCGACAGGTCTTCTCGCGGCGCTCAACACCTATGCCGAGGCTATCGGTGCCGCGGGCGTCGAGTTGCCGCGTGTGGGCGCCCTAGGTGCGCTCGTGGGCTATGCGACCGATCCTGCCACCGTGGGCTATCAGCCTATGCATGTCAACTTTGGCCTGGTGCCGCCACTCGAGGATGGTAGGCGCCGCAGCAAACGCGACCGCTACCAGGCCTATGCGGACCGTGCGCTCGAGGCCCTCGATGCCTACTTGGCCACGCGTTCCGACTTGTTTGGAGGCGACCGGTCATAGCCTTTGACCTGTACGACACCGTCGACTCGTTTATCGCCTATATCGCACGCGTCGAGGGACTTTCTCCCAACACGGTGACGGCCTATGGCTCGAGGCTGGAGCGCTTCGCTGCCTGGTGCGAGCGCGAGGATATCGATGCTTTCGCTGCCGACGCTGTCTCTTATACACATCTGACGCTGCCGACGATCTTACGCGTGTAGATC
>URKV01000098.1 GCA_900548565.1 uncultured Collinsella sp. | reverse complement strand
AGATGCTCAGGAGTCTCGTGGGCTCGGAGATGTGTATAAGAGACAGGGCTTTGACATATCCGACGAGGAGCTGCTGGAGCTCGTCACGCGCATCGTGCACGAGCGCCGACCCGATGCCTCATGCGTCGTCACGTTTGATTCGGGCTTTAGCTCGCCCGAGCGTCCGGCCGAGCAGTTGTAGCCTGCTTAACAGCTAGTTTCCCTGCGCGCCCGAGATGCCGTTTTGCAGGGCGTTCCAGGCATCCGTCGCCAAGCCGCCCAAGTTCTGCGCGGTATCGCCCAGGTTTTGTGCCGTGTCGCCCAGCTCTTGCGCCTTGTCTCCCAACTCCTGCGCCTTGTTGCTCAAGTCCTCCAGCGTATTGGAACTCGAGCTGTCCGCGCCGCCCTGGTCGCCGGACGCGTTGCCCGACGAGCCGTCCTTGTGCGTGAGCTGAATTTCGAGGTTGCCGCTGTCGTTATAGTAGGCAGAAGTAACGACCCAGTTGGCATCGACGACGGGCGTTGAGCCATCATCAGTCAGGACCACGGCATTCGAAAGATCGGCGCCGCGCGACTTGAGAAGCTTCTTGGCGTTGGACCAATACTGCCCCGGGATATCGCTCAGATCGACGGTGCTAGACGAGGCGGACTCGGTTTGCTCGGCAGCGGTATCGGCCGTTGAGCTCCCCCGCTTGTTGAGCATGCCCGACACGATGGCAAACACAACCGACAGCGCAAAGAAAATCGCCAGCACGATGAGAATCTTCTTGATCACGCTCGACGAACGCGACGGCTTCTTCTCCTCGTCCTCGCCATATTGCGGAATCGACTTGGGGTACTCGCGATACGGCTCGCGCGACTCGTAGCGAGGCTGCGCCGTGCGAGGCATATACGTCGTCTGCTGAGGCTGCGGAATGGGATTTTGCGGCAGGTCATCATAGGGATTCGGCGTCGAGGCAGCATAAGAATCCTGCGGTGCGTAATCAAACGGATCCGGAGCTGCGTTGCCATAGGGGCCTTGCGAAGATGCAGCGTAAGAATCCTGCGCCGTGTCGCCATAGCCCATAACCCGGGTGGGCTCGGCAGAAGGCTGCGTCGCGGCGGGGTCGGCATAACCAGGGTTGGGAACAACGCGGGTCGCATCGGCGCTATCGCCAGCCTGCGCGGAACCGTAGCCGCCCATCACGGTTGTCTTGTCCTGATCCATGCAACGATTCCTTTCCGTCGCGCGTGAGCCTCAAGTTATCCATGCATTCTACCCGCGCAAAAGCCTATGATGGGCAGAGTCCGTCGGTATCTACAAGACATGCGCGGGCCTAAGGATCAAAAAGCCCCGCCGGGCCTTGTGGGCACGGCGGGGCGGACAAGCAGCTATGGACAGCAGACTTAGAACAGGCCGGTGATGTTGCCGTCGTTGTCGACGTCGATGTTTTCGGCCGCGGGCACCTTGGGCAGGCCCGGCATGGTCAGAACGCTGCCAGTCAGCGCGACCACAAAGTGGGCGCCGGCAGAAACCTTGAGCTCACGCACGGTGATGCGGAAGTTCTCGGGAGCGCCCAGGGCCTTGGCGTTGTCGCTAAAGCTGTACTGCGTCTTGGCGACGCACACCGGAAGGTTGCCAAAGCCATTCTCGCGCAGCTCGGCGAGCTGGCGCTTGGCGGCCGGCGTAAAGTCAACGCCGTCGGCGCGGTAGACCTTGGTGGCAACGGCCTCGAGGGCATCAGCGACATCAGCGCCGTCCTCATAGGCAAACTTGAGCTCGCTCGGCTGCTCAATCAGACGCATGACCTCATCGGCAAGCTCGAGCGCGCCCTCGCCGCCCTTGGCCCAGACCTCGGAAAGCTTAACGTTGACGCCGAGTTTCTGGCACTCGGACTCGATGAGCGCAAGCTCGGCCTCGGTGTCCGTCGGGAAGCGGTTGATGGCGACCACGCAGGGCAGGCCATAAACGTTCTGGATGTTGTCGACGTGACGCAGCAGGTTGGGCATGCCAGCCTTGAGTGCCTCGAGGTTCTCCTCGTTGAGGTCGGCCTTGGCGACGCCACCGTTGTACTTCAACGCGCGAGCGGTGGCGACGACCACGACGGCGTTGGGACGAACGCCCGTCATGCGGCACTTGATGTCCAGGAATTTCTCGGCACCCAGGTCGGCACCAAAGCCCGCCTCGGTAATGGCGACATCGCCAAAACGCATAGCCATACGCGTGGCCATGATGGAGTTGCAGCCGTGGGCGATATTGGCGAAGGGACCGCCGTGGACAAACGCGGGCGTGCCCTCGAGCGTCTGCACCAGATTGGGCTTGAGCGCATCCTTGAGCAGTGCGGCCATAGCTCCCTGGGCCTTAAGGTCGCGGGCGCGGACGGGCTCGCCGGCATAGCTATAGCCGACAACGATCTCGCCCAAGCGCTCCTTAAGATCGCTGATGCTCGTGGACAGGCACAGGATCGCCATGACCTCGGAGGCAACGGTGATATCGAAGCCGTCCTCGCGCGGCACGCCCTGGGCCTTACCGCCAATGCCGTCGATGACGTGGCGCAGCTGACGGTCGTTCATATCGACGACGCGCTTCCAAGTGATGCGCTTAACGTCAATACCGAGCTGATTGCCCTGCTGGATGTGGTTATCAAGCATGGCGGCCAGCAGGTTATTGGCGGCACCGATAGCGTGGAAGTCGCCGGTAAAGTGCAGGTTGATATCCTCCATGGGGATGACCTGAGCCCAGCCGCCGCCGGCAGCACCGCCCTTAACGCCAAAGACGGGGCCGAGCGAAGGCTCGCGCAGGGCCACGGCACTCTTGACGCCGCGACGACGCAGGCCGTCGGCCAGACCGATGGTCGTGGTGGTCTTGCCCTCGCCCGCAGGCGTGGGGTTGATGGCGGTCACGAGGACAAGCTTGGCCTGGTGATCAGTCGGCTCGTTGAGCAGTGAATAGTCGACCTTAGCCTTGTCGAAGCCGTACGGAATCAGGTGCTTAACGTCGACGCCGGCGTTCTTGGCCACCTCGGTAATAGGCAGTGGCGTGACAGAACGTGCGATTTCGATGTCAGTAGGCATGGGCGGTCCTTTCGTTACCGAATGAGAAAAAGACCAATTCAGCATAGCACGGGCGCGCAATAGTAAAACGCCCATAACCGATGAACGGCGATATGTTTACCCGATGCCCAGCGATAGTCCAACAGCCCGCCAAAACAAAGCGCCCTAAACGGTAGGTTCAATCCCCAGGTGCTCAAAGGTGCGAAGGGTTGCCTGACGGCCCTGCGGCGTACGAATCATCAACCCGCACTGCAGCAAATAGGGCTCATAGACATCCTCGAGCGTGCCCGGGTCCTCGCCCACCGCGCTGGCAAGGGTCGTAAGTCCCACGGCACGACCGGAGAACGTCTTGGCGAGCGTCTCCAAGATACGAATATCCATCCAGTCCAGACCGAGCTCGTCGATCTCGAAGAACTCGAGCGCCTGACGGCAGATATCGAGCTCAATGGGACCGTTGCCGCGCACCTGTGCATAGTCGCGCACGCGCTTGAGCAGGCGGTTGGCAAGACGTGGCGTACCGCGCGAACGCGAGCCGATCTCGAGTGCACTGGGATGATCGATCGTCACGCCCAGGATAGTCGCCGAGCGCGTCACAATCTGCGCGAGCTCCTCGACCGTGTAGTAATCCAGGCGATATGAAATGCCAAAGCGGTCGCGCAACGGGCCTGTCAACATGCCTGAGCGGGTCGTTGCCGCTACCAGCGTAAATTTGGGAATATCCAGGCGAATCGAGCGCGCCGCCGGACCCTTGCCAATCACGATATCGAGGGCAAAGTCCTCCATCGCGGGGTACAGGACCTCCTCGACCGAACGGTTGAGGCGGTGGATCTCGTCGATAAACAGCACATCACCCGGCTGCAAGTTGGTAAGGATGGCCGCCAGGTCGCCGGTGCGCGCGATGGCAGGGCCACTCGTCGTCTTGATCTGAGCGCCCAGCTCGTTGGCGATAACGGTGGCCAGCGTGGTCTTGCCCAGGCCCGGAGGACCCGAGAAAATCACGTGGTCGAGCGTCTCGCCACGGCTCTGCGCCGCTTCGATGAGCACGCGCAGACTCTGCTTGATGTGCTCCTGGCCACAGTAATCGTCCAGGCGCTGGGGGCGCAAAGTGCGGTCGACATCGAGATCCTCGGCCGTCAGCTCCGAGCCCACCATGCGCTCGCCGTGCGCCATGGATGCCGCCGGCGAGTTACCGGGCGTCGCCCACAGGTCCTGAGAGTCATCGGCTTCCCACATCACGCATCCATTCCAAGTCGCTTAAGCGCCGCGCCGAGCAGATCCTCGACACGCATATTCTGCCCATCATATCCGCTCAGGGCAACATCGGTCTCCTGCGGGCTAAAGCCCATGGAAAGGAGCGCCGCACGGGCATCATCGATGGCCGAGGGAGCAGCAGCGGGCACGGGCATCGCAACCTGGCCGGGAATCACGTCGACCGGCACAAAGCCCTTATCCTTGGCAAAGGTGCTCTTGAGTTCCAGGATCAGGCGCTGAGCTGTCTTTTTGCCCACACCGGGTACCTTGGCCATGCCCTTGTCGTCCTCGGCCATCACCAAGGAATACAGTTGCCCCACGGTATAGGTGGAGAGCACGGCGAGCGCCAAGCGCGGGCCAACGCCCGAGACGGACACGAGCCGGTCGAACATCGTGCGCTCATCCTTTGAGGAAAAACCGAAAAGTGTCATGGCGTCCTCGCGCACCTGCATACGCGTGTAGAGGCGGACCTCGCCGCCGGGCGTCGGCAACGTGGCCGCAGTGCTGCCCGAGATGCCGAGCTCAAAGCCAACACCCGACACATCGACGACAGTAGAGCTCATCGTGGCCTCGACAAGCGTTCCGTGGAGCTGGGAAATCATCAGTATCCGGTTCCTCTCTGTTGATAGAACTCGCCGCCGGTAAGGGCGCGGGTGCGGCTGAGGTTTACGTGGCAGATGGCGCAGGCCAGGGCATCGGCGGCATGGTCGGGATGCGGGTCGTGGTCGAGCTGCGTTAGCGTGCGTACCATGTAGGCGACCTGCCGCTTGTCCGCGGCGCCGGTGCCTACCACAGCCTGTTTGATCTGCATGGGCGTGTACTCGCCAATCTCGAGCGCGCATTCCGAAAGCGCTACGAGTGCAGCACCGCGGGCATGCGCCGTAGGGATGGCCGAGCGAACGTTAGCGCCAAAGTAGATGCTCTCGACAGCAGCCGTGTCGGGTCGATAACGCTCGACGACATCCTTAAGGTCATGGGCGATATGCGACAGGCGCACCGCGAGCGGACTTCCGGCACTGGTCTCGATGCAGCCGTAGGCACGGCAGCGAACCTCGCCACGCCGCTCCTCGATAATCCCCCAACCCGTATGAGCCAAACCGGGGTCAATGCCCAAGATAACCAAGCCGACCTCCCCTCGTCACCAGCACAGCACAAGGCAAGGCCCCGCACATCATTCACGAACGTCTGTTCTAGAATAACACAACGGGGCCAAGATGCTTAGTTGAAGTGTCGGGGCTGGAAGCAAATCCTATCCCATAGTTAGTTCTGCGAGAAAAAGGGGAACTGCCTCGGATCAACCGGCGGGTGCGGCATCGGGCCACCCTGGGGACTACCTTGCGAGCCGCCCTGACCGCCCATCATCTTATCGATGGCGTCCTGAACCTCGCCCTCGAACTTTTTCATTCCCTCGTGCAAACGACGCTGACCGTCCTCAGAGCGCAGCTCCTCCATTTGCTCGGGCGAAATACCCAGTAGCTCGCCCAGCACGCCCATCATCTCGTTTCGCACGCGCTCGCTCGTATCCTCGTCAGCAAAACGGCGCACCTCGGCGCGCGCCAGCGAATCGACCGTCATACGCTCCTTGCCGTTAAGCCCCAGGTCGGACCACGCGAGCATATACGGCCAGGCACGCTCGGCAAACGAACGGGCCGAGACGATCGGCGCCGTCGGTAGCATGCGACGGGCAGCCTCACCCTGTCGAACGAGCATCAGCAGCAGCGAGCAGGCCTCAGGCTTGCCAGCGGCCATCGGGATGTCGTCGAAAGATCGATTGCGGTCCACGTGCGCCTCGAGCGCGCCATCGACCTCACCCGGCTCAAGCCCGCCGAGCAGCTGTGCCGCGCGGTCGAGCATATCGACCGGACCGTCGAGCGTCGAGAGCGCTTGCGCCAGCACGCGCTCCATACAATCTTCCACCGCGTTGAGCGTCACGAGCTCTTGGGGCACCACGGCAGACGTGCGGTTGCGCACGCGCGCCACAAACTCAAGCGTCGACAGATACACATCGCCAAAGGGCGCGTAATCGCCCTGGTAGCCGCCGCAAAGCGCCGGCGCCGCCAGCGCGTACTCGGTTTTGGACAGCGAGCTCAGCGCCATCGCACCCAGCTCGAGCGCCGTGTCCTCCAGCATGAGGCCCAACGTGCGCGAGCGCAGACGCTCGGCATCGCCCGCCGACACGTCGCGATCGAGCACACGCGCCGCATCCGGCGCATCGCGCTCGACGGTGCGAATGTGCAAACGCTCGGCGATGGCGCGGACGGCGGCGCAGCGGGCAGCCTCGGCCTCTTCCTGCGCCGGCGTAAAGATACGGTTGCGCCCCAGCACCAGGCCAATCACATTACGCGGGCCCAGAGCTGTCTCTTATACACATCTGACGCTGCCGACGATCTTACGCGTGTAGAT
>URKV01000097.1 GCA_900548565.1 uncultured Collinsella sp. | reverse complement strand
CGAGATGCTCAGGAGTCTCGTGGGCTCGGAGATGTGTATAAGAGACAGCTCCAAGTCACCCTGGCCGTCGTAGCGGTCGACAAGCCCGCGTTCGGGATGCCAGGCCATGGCGTTGACAGTAAAGTCGCGACGCGCCAGATCGTCCTCGAGCGAGGCGGCACGCTCGACACTCTGAGGATGGCGCCCATCGGTATAGAAGCCATCAAGACGGTACGTGGTGACCTCGATACGCTCGCCATCGGAAATAGCCGTGATTCCGCCAAATTTAATGCCCGACTCCACGACCGCGATGCCGGCGGTCTCGAGCGCCGCTTTGGACTCCTGCCACAGGCCGCTACAGCACATATCAACATCGTGGCTGGGGCGCCCCATCAGGGCGTCGCGCACCCAACCGCCTACGTACCAAGCCTCAAGACCGGCTGCTTCGAGCGAACGCAGGACACGCAGGGAGGCATCGGACGGTTGAGCACCGTTGAGCGAAACATTGCACATGCCTATGGCCTCCTGCACTTTTGAGCGTTAATCGAGGGTTCTCAAGAAGTCTAACAAGAAACGAGAAAGTGCGCACACGCAATCGCGTCATCGATTCGATAAAACGAGACAGCGACGCCATATGCGTTCAGTGCACAAAAAAACACCCGCCTCGGAAATCCAAAGCGGGTGTTCGGCAACGAAGTATCGATGCGGCTAGCAGACCTGGCGAACCTCGATGTGCTTCTTATATTCGTCCACCTTGGCAAAATCACCCAAACCAGGGCACTCGACCACGTTGGCGCCAGTGGCCATCGAAAGGCGCAGGGCGTCCTCGACGCGCTCGGGGGCGTCGTGCCACACGGACAGGAAGGCAGCGAGCGAGGAATCGCCGGCACACACCGTCGACAGCAGCTTGACGTCGAAGGTGCGGTTAGCAAACCAGATGTGCTTGCCGTTGGAGAAGTACGCACCGGCACCGCCGAGGGTCAGCAGCACGTTCTTGGCGCCCTTGGCATGAAGCTCAGCCATTGCGCCCTTGACGGACTCATCGTCGCCACCGCTCACCTTAATGCCAAAGATGTCAAGCAGCTCGTCGTCATTGGGCTTGATCAGCAGCGGCTCCATGGCAATGAGGTCTGCCAGCTGATGGCTCGAGATGTCTAGGACGAACTCGGCCCCCTTGGCCTTGACGCGGCGAAGGACCTCGGCCAGGAAGCCCTCGGAAGTGTTGGGAGGCAGCGAGCCGCTGATGACCAGGCAGGTCATGTCATCGAGCGAATCGATGAGCTCAAACATCTCCTGCTCGTTGGCCTCGTTGATGGCGGCACCGGCGTTGACCATGTTGTACTCCGTGTCGGGGCCGGCATTGAGGAACACGTTGACGCGCGTGATGCCGTCGGTCCACACGGGCTTGACGGGCACGCCCAGGGCCTCGGCGCCCTTAACGATAAACTCGCCCGAGAAGCCGGCGAAGAAACCCAGGATCGTGGTGTCGACACCGTAGTGGTCAAGCGTAAACGAGACATTGAGGCCCTTGCCGTTGGGCGTGTAGACGGCGTTGCGGGTACGCGTGACGGTGTTGGCAGCAAGACCGTCACAGGCGATGTTGTAGTCAATGGCGGGATTTGCAGTGAGCGTGTAAATCATGAATGTTCCTTTCACGAAGCAACGTGTTAATGAAAGTATATTCCACGCATCGGTAAAAGGCTAGGGCAACTCGGTGAACGGTGTGGAAGCGATGAAGTACGGCGGGACACCTCTCCCCCGTGGCGGAACAAAAAGGCGCCCCGGCCGAAACCGGGGCGCCGCATGCGCACGAATATGTCGCGTTTCGATTACTGACGATCGAGCTTGCGGACGGCAACGCGCTTGCTGTACTCGTCGACGTGACCAAAGTCGCCAATGCCGACGGACTCGGCAACGTTGGCGCCGGTGGCCATAGCGAGCTTCATGGCCTCCTCGACGTTGTCGCGATCCCTGTACCACTTGTGCAGGAACGCAGCGAGGGTGCAGTCGCCGGCGCAGACAGAAGAAACCAGCTTGATGTTGAACTCACGCTTGGCGTACCAGATGTCCTCGCCGTTGGAGAAGTAAGCGTCGCCGCGGCTACCACGGGTGAGCAGCACGTTCTGAACGCCAGCGTCGTGAGCCATCTTCATGGCAACGCGAACCTCGTCGTCGGTGTCGACCGGCACGCCGAAGATGGCCTTCATCTCGTGATGGTTCGGCTTGATGAGCAGCGGCTTCTTGTGAGCGAGCTCCTTGAGCTTGTCGGAGGACAGGTCCAGGACGACGTCGGCGCCACGAGCCTGAGCGTGCTCCATGACCTTAGCCAGGAAGTCAGGCGTAGCTTTGGGAGGCACGGAGCCGGAGACGATCAGGCACTCGAGATCGCCCGCGGTGTCCAGGATGTTGTAGAGCTCCTCCTGGTGCTGCGGCGTAATAGGAGCACCCGGGTTCAGGATGCCGTACTCGTGCTGGCCATCGTTGACGTAGGTGTTAATGCGCGTGATACCGTCGGTCCAGACCGGGCGGCAGAGGCAACCCAGGTTCATGACCTCCTCGACGATGAACTTACCCGTGAAGCCAGCGAAGAAGCCGAGCGCGACGGTGTCGACGCCCATCTTCTTAAAGGCGAAGGACACGTCGAGGCCCTTGCCGTTAGCCGTGTAGCTGGCCGAGCCGGTGCGGACGTTCTCGTCGGGCTCGAGCGGAGAGCTCGAAACCGTCATGTCGACAGCCGGGTTAGCGGTTAGCGTGTAGAACATTTACAGTACCCCCTGTATATGTGAGGGCCGCGTGGCCGGCCCATTCCAACCACGCGGTTACCTCTGATACCAAATTAGCGAGCTGCGGACTCGAGCAGTTCCTTGACCTCGGCGGCGGTGTTGCAGGCGAGCGCCTTCTCGGCGAGCTCGTCGCACTCGGCCTTGGTCCACTGGCTGATGGTCTTGCGGGCACGCAGGATCGACGGAGCGCTCATCGAGAACTCCTCCAGGCCCCAGCTGATCAGCAGCGGCTCGAGCAGCGGATCGGCAGCGGCCTCGCCGCACATACCGACCATGATGCCGGCCTTCACGCCGCTCTCGATGATGTTCTTGAGCGAGCGGAGCACGGCGGGATAGTAAACCTGGTACAGGTTGGAGATGGTGTCGTTGCCACGGTCGGCGCACATGGTGTAGCCGATCAGGTCGTTGGTGCCGATGGAGAAGAAGTCGGCGACCTCGGCCAGACGGTCTGCGAGCAGCGAAGCGGCGGGCGTCTCGACCATGATGCCGACCTCGATGTTCTCGTTGAACTTGCGACCCTCTTCGGTCAACTCGGCCTTGCACTGCTCGACGAGCTCCTTGACAGCCAAGACCTCCTCGACGCAGGTGACGAGCGGGATCATGATCTTGACGTCACCGAAGGCGCTAGCGCGCAGCAGAGCGCGGAGCTGGACCTTGTACTGGTCGGGATTGGCCAGGCAGTAACGCACGGCGCGGAAGCCCATGAAGGGGTTATCTTCCTTGACCATGTGCAGATACGGAATCTCCTTGTCGCCACCCACATCGAGCGTGCGGATGATGACCGGAGCACCCTTGAGCGCGCTGGCGACCTTACGGTAGGCGTTGAACTGCTCCTCCTCGGAAGGAAGCTCAGCGGAGTCCATGAACAGGAACTCGGAGCGGAACAGACCGATGGCCTCGGCGTCGTGATCGAGCGCGTTGGGCACGTCATCGGGGTTACCGATGTTGCAGGCGATGATCTTCTTGATGCCATCGGCAGTCACGGACGGCTTGCCACGGAAGGCCTCGAGGGCTGCCTTCTCGGCAGCGAAGGCCTCGGCCTTGGCGGTGTAGGCAGCGAGCGTCTCCTCGTCGGGATCGGCCTCAACGATACCCTTGCCACCGTCGACGACAACGGTCATACCGTTGCGCAGCGCGGTGCAGCTGTTGGAAACCGAAAGGACAGCCGGGATCTCAAGGGCGCGCGCAATAATCGCGGAGTGCGACGTGCGGCCACCGGTCTCGGTGACGATACCGGCAACGTGGGCCTTATCGATCGTGGCGGTCATGGACGGCGTGAGGTCGTGCACGACAACGACAGTGTTCTCGGGCAGGACGGAGAGGTCGACGACCTCCTTGCCCAGCAGCTCGGCCAGAATACCGGTGCGGATGTCGGCGATGTCGGCCGCGCGCAGACGGAACATCTCGTCGTCCATAGACAGGAACATGTTCTCGAACATGGTCGAGGTGTCCATGAGCGCCTGCTCGGCGCAGGTACCGCCGTCAATGGCGGCGTTGATGGCGTCGGTCATGCCCGGGTCCTGAGCCAGGACAATGTGTCCGCTCATGATCTCGGCCTCGGCCTCGCCCACCGTCTCCTTCATGTGGTCGGCCTGAGCCTGGGTCTTCTCGCAGAAGACCGAAAGAGCGGACTGATAGCGCTCCTTCTCTGCTGCCGAATCAGCAACCTCGTGCGGCTCAAACGTCAAGTCGGGATCGACGGCAACCATGACGGTGCCGATACCGATGCCCTCGGAAGCGTTGACTCCCTGATACATTCCCATTCCTCTCTCCGTGTCATGTGATAAAGCGTTTTGCCATATCCATGACAAAAGAGCGCAGCTACCTTACAACAGGTCACTGCGCCCCCAAATATGAACTTAGTTGTTCAACATGCGACCCGTTTGAGTTCTACTCGCCAAGACCGCTCTTGATGAGCTCGATGGCAGCAGCCAGAGCCTCGGCCTCGTCAGCGCCGTCGCACTTGACCTCGACCTCGGTGCCGCAGGGGATACCAGCAGCCATGAGAGCCATCGGGGACTTGCCGTTGACCTCCTTCTCGGGGGTAACGACCGTCACGTCACAGGCATACTTGCCCATGGTGGAGGCGAACAGACCAGCCGGACGCATGTGCAGACCCTGAGGATTAACGAGGGTAGCCTTCTCAGAAACCATAGTTGACTCCTTTTTGTGTTTAACCCCTGTCATGCATGTGGCAGGAGTCAGATTCACGACGTTGTTTATATTAACTCACATCAAACGGTTTTTCATTATGTTTCAGACGAATTATTGGACAGATGTCGTTCCTGCACGCTCGCCCGCCCGGCGGGGCGGTTAAGTTTGCTGCTCTACAGTCCTGCGCAAGACGGAAAGCACATTAAGTGCTTTCCTTTGCGTGCGGAACTCGCGACAAACTTAACCGCCCCGCCGGGCGGGCGAGCTGCGGAAACTCAGTCGGTCCAGAGCAATATCGTGCAAACGGAATTCTGGCTGATTTTTGTTCGCCTGGTTGAACTAGTTGATGGGGCCTATCTATACCCTTTTGTAAGTTGCGGTGAAATAGGGACTGAATTTGGGGTTGAATCGTTTGCACAGTCCCTATTTCACCGCAACTTATTTGGGGATGAAAAAAGGCGGAGGCCCTGGAGAGGGTCTCCGCCTTTGTTGCAAGGGGCGATATTATTCGCTAGCTGCTGGATTAAACCAGGCGGGCGTTGATCGTCTTGGCGATCTCGGCGGCGTCGGTGGAACCCTTGACGGTGGCACGGAAGTCCTCGTCCATAAGCGCCTCGGCGACCTTGGACAGGATCTTGAGGTGCGTGGTTCCAGCCTGAGCGCCCGGGATGAGCAGGGCGATGGCAACGTTGACGGGAGCGCCGTCCATGGTGTCCCAACCGGTCACGCCAGAGTCGTCCTTGACGACGATGACAGCGGCCTCGGTGATGGCGTCGGACTTGGCATGCGGAATGGCGAAGCCCTCCATCATGCCCGTGGTGCCCTCGGCCTCGCGGGCCAGGAAGGCGTTCATCACGGCGTCGGCATCGCCGGCGATACCGGCCTTAACGGCCTGTTTGGAGACAAAGCTCAGAGCCTCGTCACGAGAAGCGAAGTCCTCGGCGACAAAGACGTTCTCGACCTTCACGAAGTCAGCAGCCTCGGCCTTGGGGGCCTCGACGGCAGCGGCCTTGGGGGCCTCAACCGGCTTGGTTGCAGGAGCGGCCTTCTGGTTCTTCTCAAAGTCGTACTTCTTAAAGGCCACGAACAGGATGCCACCGACCACAGCGCCGATGAGGATCGCGAGGACCCACTGCGGGCCGTTCTCGACAACGGGCAGGACCAGGAAGCCGCCGTGAGGCGCCGGATCGTGAACGTTGAAGAAGATGGTCAAGATGGAAGCGATGGAAGAACCGAGCATCATGATGGGCATGACGGGCCAGATGTTCTTGGTCATGAACGGAATGGCGCCCTCGGTGATGTGGGTGCAACCAAGGATGAGGTTGACGATACCGGCGTCATGATCCTCCTGGCTGAAGTACTTCTTGCCGACAACGACGGCGAAGGTGGTGATCAGCGGCGGAACGATGCAAGCGGCGGAGACGGCAGCCATGAAGTTGGTGCCGAAGTTGTAGGTCTCGGTGCCGACGCCAGCTTCGAGAGCGGTACCGAGCAGGAAGGTGCCAGTAGCGTAAGCAGCCTTGTTGACCGGGCCGCCCATATCAAAGGCGCACATGCAGCCGATGGCCAGGCCAAGGATCACCGGACCGGAGTTACCGAGGCTCTGCAGGAAATCCATCATGCCCTGGTTAATGGCAGCCATGGGGCCGGAAATACCGAGCATGACCAGGCCGACGATGGCGGTAGAGCAAAGCGGATACAGGAAGATTGCCTTCAGGCCATTAAGGCTCTGTCTCTTATACACATCTGACGCTGCCGACGATCTTACGCGTGTAGAT
>URKV01000096.1 GCA_900548565.1 uncultured Collinsella sp. | reverse complement strand
GATCTACACGCGTAAGATCGTCGGCAGCGTCAGATGTGTATAAGAGACAGGCTCGCGATCGATGGCGCCTTCGACATCAAAGCCCGCATCGTGCATGGCTTCGTCCGAAGCCGCCATCGCAAACTGAACGCAGGGGTCGAGATGCTTGGCGTCACGCTTGCCAAAGTACTCGTTGCCGTCAAAGCCCTTGACCTCGGCTGCCACCTTGACGGCAAACGCATCGGTATCGAAGTGCGTGATCGGGCCGATGCCGCACGTGCCGGCGCACATGGCCGCCCAGGTGGCAAGCGCGGTGTTGCCGAGCGGCGACACGGCACCGATGCCGGTGATTGCAACTCTCTGTTCCATCATGGTCTCCTCATTCAAGCCGTTGTTCGGCCCTGGTTTCTACATCGCCATTCCGCCGTCGACGCGCACGACCTCGCCCGTAATGTAGGCAGCCGCATCACTCGCCAAAAAGCGCACCACGCCGGCCACTTCCTCGGGACGCGCCATGCGCCTCAGGGGAATCTGCTCCTCGCACGCCGCACGCACCTTATCCGATAGCTTTGCCGTCATATCGGTCTCGACAAACCCGGGTGCGACCGCGTTCACTCGTACGCCGCGGGGCGCAAGCTCGCGCGCCACCGCCTTGGTCAGGCCGATCACGCCCGCCTTGGAGGCAGCGTAGTTGGCCTGCCCGGCATTGCCCATCAGGCCCACAACCGAGCTCATGTTGACGACGCAGCCGCCGCGCTGGCGCATAAAGGTCTTGGTGAGCGCGCGCGTCGTGTTAAACGTTCCTTTAAGATTGACATCGAGCACGCGATCGAAGGCGTCATCGCCCATGCGCATGAGCAGGCCATCGCGGGTGATGCCAGCGTTGTTGACGAGCGCCCAAATGGAGCCAAAGTCGTTGAGGACCGCTTCCACGCACGCGTTGACGGCAGCGGGGTCGGCCACGTCACATTGATATGAGCGCGCCGTGGCGCCAGCCGCCTCGCAGGCGTCGCACGTCTCACGCGCCGCATCGACGCTGCCGACATAGACGACGGCGATATCGTAGCCATCCTCCGCCAGACCGATAGCGCAGGCGCGGCCGATACCCCGCGAGCCGCCCGTGACCAGTGCCACGCGACGTGAGTCGTTGCGCTCGAGCGCGCCATTGTTCAAGTTGCCCATGTCATTCCTTTCGGGTTACAGCCCTGTGGACTATGCGAGCTCGTCGGCAATAGCTGCGACCTGCTCGGCCGTCTCGCACGAATACACACGAACGTCGCTCAGCGTACGCTTGACCAGGCCCGACAGCGTTTTGCCAGGGCCGACCTCAATAAACGTGTCGATGCGCTGCTCCTGCAGAGTGTGCAGCGTGTCGACCCAGCGCACGGCATGGCTCACCTGGTTGGCCAAGACATCCGATGCCGCTCGCGGGTCCGCCGGATAGGGCGCCGCCGTCATGTTTGCCATGACCGGAATCAGCAGCGGAGACGGCGCGTGGCCGAATTGGATATACGTCGCCAGCCCCTCTGTCGCCTCGGCCATATAGGGGCTATGAAATGCACCCGACACCGCGACCTTCATGGCGCGGCCGCCAGCCTCTTTTACTAGGACGTCGAGGGTCTGCAGCGCATCGGGCGCTCCGGCCACAACCGTCTGCTGGGGACTGTTGTAGTTGACCGGCCAGCAGTCCTCGCCGGCCTGCGCAGCCAGGTTCTCGACTTGCGCAGCATCAAGTTTGATGACGGCGCGCATGCCGCCGGGGTGACGCTCGGCCGCCGTGGCCATCAATGCCGCGCGCTCACACACGAGCTCAAAACCCGCTCGCGTATCGAATGCCCCCGCAAAGGTGAGTGCAGCGACCTCGCCAAGCGAGAATCCCGCACAGGCGGCAGGCACCACGCCGCGCTCGCGCAGGGCGACGGCGACAGCCAAGTCGTGCACGAACACGCAAGGCTGCGTGTTCTCGGTCTGCGAGAGCTCCTCCTTGGAGGCACTCCGGCACTGCTCGCTGGTCCCCGGGCGCACCTCGTCGGCAATGGTGAACACCTCGGCGGCCGCCGGCGATGCCTCGATCAGGTCGACGCCCATCGCGGGGTGTTGGGCACCCTGGCCGGCAAACAGAAACGCTACGCTACCCATGCGCACGCACCCTTCAGGACGCGCTCGGCGCCATCGACCAGGTCGTCAACGATTTCGCGTGCGCTCTGGCGCTCGTTGACCATGCCGGCAATCTGTCCACACAAAAACGAACCCTCTTCGTAGTTGCCGTCCTTGGCGGCCTTACGCAGCGCACCGGTTCCCATAGCACCGAGCTCCTCGGCACTCGCGCCGGAACCCTCGCTCTTGGCGTAGGCGTTGGTGAAGGGGCTCTTGAGGGCGCGCACCGGATGTCTCGTCGAGCGACCAGTCGCACGCGTCGAAGTGTCGTTGGCCTTCAGGACCATCTCCTTGTACTGCTCCGATACGGTGCACTCGTCTGCGACCAGAAAGCGCGTACCCACCTGCACGCCTGCGGCGCCCAGCATAAAGGCGGCCGCCACGCCGCGGCCGTCGGCAATACCGCCGGCGGCCACAACGGGAATGTCGACCGCATCGACGACCTGCGGCACCAGTGCCATCGTCGAGGTCTCGCCAATATGGCCGCCCGATTCGGTACCCTCGGCAACAACCGCCGTGGCTCCACGACGTGCCACGAGGCGCGCCAGCGCCACCGAGGCAACGACCGGGATGACCTTGATGCTCGCCTCGTTCCACGCCTTCATGTACTTGGCGGGATTGCCGGCGCCCGTCACGACGACCGGCACTCGCTCGTCAATCACGACCTGTGCAACCTCGTCGGCAAACGGGCTCATGAGCATGACGTTGACGCCAAAGGGCTTATCCGTCTTGGCGCGCAGCTCATGAATCTGGTCGCGAAGCCAGTTGGCGTCGGCGTTCATGGCCGCGATGATGCCTAAGCCACCCGCCTCGGACACTGCGGACGCCAGCGAGGCATCGGCAATCCAGGCCATACCGCCCTGGAACACGGGCTTTTCGATGCCGAGCAGATCGCAGAGAGGAGTCTTGAGCATCTCTACTTCTCCAATGCCGCCTCGACCGTATCGGCGAACTCGCCGACCGTCTTGGGGTTCTCCTCGGTATCGAGCTGGATGCCAAACTCGTCCTCGACGGCAACGAGGATCTCGACGGTGCCCAGGCTGTCGAGACCAATCTCCTCGAGCGTGGACTCGGGCTTCATCTCGACATCGTCAAGACCGGCGGTCTCGCGGATAACGTCGCAAACGCGCTCGAAGGTCTTCTGATCTGCCATGGTAGTTCTCCTTTGGTTGTGCCCTAGGGCGTTTTTATTTCCTATGTGCGACTACTTCCAACGAAGCAGATAGCCACCTATATCCAGACCGGCGCCAAATCCAACCAAGGCGATGGTGTCGCCTGTGTGAAGTGCACCGGCGTTTGCCAGCCGGTCGAGGGCAAGCGGAATGCATGCGCTCGAAATGTTGCCGGTCTCGCGCAACGTGCGAACCACGCGCTCGTCCGGCACGCCCAGGCGCTTGACCGCCTGGCTCAGGATTCGTTCGTTAGCCTGATGGAATACAAAATGATCGATGTCTTCGACCAAAATGCCCGCATCGATCGCAAGCTTATGGACCGTGTCGCAGATGGCATTGACGCCAAACTTGAAGACGCGACGGCCGTTCATGGACAGCACACTCTCGCCATCTGCGGAGGCCTTAAACGGCGAGGTGCCGACCAGTCCGGGAACGCGCAACGTCTCGACGTCGGGCGCCGTCGAAAGCTCAACAGCAAGGGGATTCTCTCCCCCAGCCTCTATGACCGCAGCACCCGCGCCATCGCCAAAGAGCACGCACGTGGCACGGTCGGTCCAATCGAGCGCGCGCGTCATCTGCTCGGCGGCAACGACCAGCACGTGCTTGGCGCGACCGCGGGCGATATAGCCCTCGGCGACATCGAGCGCAAATACGAAGCCGGCACAAGCCGCCGAAACGTCGAAGGCCTGACATGTGGCACCCAGGCGCTCAGCAACGGCGCACGCTTCGGCAGGAACGAGATGATCGCCCGTCGTCGTCGAGCAGACGATAAGATCCAGCTGGCTCGCATCGATTCCGGACGTCTGGAGCGCTTGCTCGCTCGCTGCCACGGCAAGGTCGTCGAGCGACTCGGTGGTGCACACATGGCGGCTCTTGATCCCCGTGCGGGTAAAAATCCACTCATCCGAGGTATCGAGGAACTCGGACAGCTCGTCATTGGAAACGCTGCGCTCGGGAAGCGCCGAGCCTGTTCCAAGAATCGTGAAACCCATCACTAACCTCCTTTGGATTGTTGACGTGTTTACATCGACCAAGAGAGGATAGCGCATTTCAGTCGTTGTTGACGTGTTAACATTAAATTGTCCAATTGCGACAAAGGCTTCACATTGTGTCTGCCTCACAACACCATTGCGTTATTCACTTATTCATTAAGGAGGTAGCAGCCGTTATGGATGCCCAATTAACGATAGTCGACGTAACCGGATCGACCAACGATGACCTGCTCGAAGCAGGAAAACAGGGTGCGCCGCACGGCACAGGACTTGCCGCACGGGCTCAGACAGCAGGACGCGGCCGACGCGGCCACAAGTGGGATTCAACCGCTGGTAACTTGTTGCTCTCGATTGTCCTACGTCCACGTGTTGATCCCGCCAAGTACTCTGGTCTTGCCGCCGTCAGCGGCTTAGCGGTGCTCGAGGCGCTCGAAAAGCAGGGTCTTGCAAACGAGATTGGCCTCAAATGGCCCAACGACCTGGTCGCGCGAGGGCGCAAACTCGGCGGCATTCTGGTCGAAGCCGCACGCGATAACGAAGGCAGCCCCTTTGCAGTCTGCGGCATTGGCGTCAATGTGAACTATGTGCCTTCGGAGGTTCCCGATGGCGGCCTGGCGGCAATTGGCCTCTCAGACCTCAACGAGAATGTTCCCGCCATCGATGTGCTGCTCAAGGAGGTCTATTACACCGTCGTAAACGCTGTGGACGCGTGGGCTGATCTGCTCAACGCCATGAAAGAAAACACTGGACCGCTCGCGCCCGTCCACGGCGAATATGTCACTCACCTCAATTGGATCGGAGAGCACGTTATCGCCCGTTCCCCTGCCGGTGACGAGCTGGCACGCGGCATCTTTAAAACCGTCGATGCCTTTGGTCGCGCATGTATCGAAACGGAAGGCGGCTTGCGATCCTTCCATTTTGAGGAGGCATCGCTGCGTCCCTTGAGCGAATAGGGCGCTGCAGCCACCTACTCGGCAGCAATGCCCGGCAGTCCAAACCATTATTCAAACAAAAGAGCCCCGCTACCAACATGGCAGCGGGGCTCTGTAAGCTATGAGCGATATCGCTTAGAGCTTGATGTCGATGTCGACGCCAGCGGGGAGGTCGAGACGCATGAGCGAATCAACGGTGCCCGAGGTGGGGTCAAGGATGTCGATGAGGCGCTTGTGGGTGCGCATCTCGAACTGCTCACGGGAGTCCTTGTTCACGTGCGGCGAGCGGATAACCGTGTACAGGTTGCGCTCGGTGGGCAGGGGGACAGGACCGGAAACGCGAGCGCCGGTCTTCTGAGCGGTCTCGACGATGAGCTTCGCGGACTGATCGACGACCTCGTGATCATAGCCCTTGAGGCGAATGCGGATCTTCTGGGTAGCCAACTTAAACCTCCAAAGAGTGCGAGAGATGTTCTCGCGGATTACGTAACAGGGAGCTCGAACTTAGGCGTTCTTGCTCATGACCTCGTCCACGATGGACTTGGGCGCGGGCTCATAAGAGTCGAACTGCATCGTGTAGGATGCACGGCCCTGGGTCTGGGAGCGAAGGTCGGTAGCGTAACCGAACATCTCGCCCAGCGGCACCTTGGCACGGATGAGCTTGCTGTTCTTGCGATCCTCCATGCCCTCGATCTTGCCGCGGCGACCGGAGAGGTTGCCCATAACGTCGCCCATGTACTGCTCGGGGGTCTCGACCTCGACAGCCATAATCGGCTCGAGCAGCTGCGGATCGGACTTCTTGAGAGCGTCCTTGATTGCCATGGAACCGGCGATCTTGAAGGCGGCCTCGGAGGAGTCGACCTCGTGGTAAGAACCGTCGAACAGGGTGACCTTGACGTCGAGGACCGGGAAGCCGGCGATAACACCGGTGTTCAGGGCCTCCTGGATGCCCTTGTCAATGGACGGAATGTACTCCTTGGGCACGACGCCGCCGACGATAGCGTTGACGAACTCGTAGCCGAAGCCCTCCTCCATCTTCTCGAGCTTGATGACGGCGTGGCCGTACTGACCGCGACCACCGGACTGACGGACGAACTTGCCCTCAGCCTTCTCGACGTCGTGACCAGCGGTCTCGCGGTAGGCAACCTGGGGCTTACCAACGTTAGCGTCAACCTTGAACTCGCGGAGCAGACGGTCGACGATGATCTCGAGGTGCAGCTCGCCCATGCCGGCGATGATGGTCTGGCCGGTCTCGTGGTTGGTGGACACCTGGAAGGTCGGGTCCTCCTCGGCGAGCTTGGTCAGAGCCAGGGACATCTTGTCCTGCTCGGCCTTGGTCTTGGGCTCGATGGCAACGTCGATAACGGGCTTAGCGAACTCGATCTTCTCGAGGACGATCTCCTTGCCCTCTTCGCACAGGGTGTCACCGGTGGTGGCGCTGTCTCTTATACACATCTGACGCT
>URKV01000095.1 GCA_900548565.1 uncultured Collinsella sp. | reverse complement strand
GCATACGATATGCTCAGGAGTCTCGTGGGCTCGGAGATGTGTATAAGAGACAGTGGTAGCAGCGGTGTTCATGGTCTCTTTCATTATCCGATCGCTCCTTCCATCTCGAGCTTGATCAGGTTGTTCATCTCGACGGCGTACTCCAGCGGCAGCTCCTTGGAGACCGGGTTGGCAAAGCCGTTGACGATCATGGTGCGGGCCTCTTCCTCCGAGATACCGCGGCTCATCAGATAGAACACCTTATCGTCGCCGATGCGCCCGATGGTGGCCTCGTGGCCGATATCGACGTTCTTGGCGCGGATGTCCATGGCGGGGATGGTGTCGGAGCGGCTCTGGTCGTCGAGCATCAGCGACTGGCAGCTCACGGTTGCCTTGGAGCCCTCAGCCTTGGGCGTGGCCACGATGGAGCTGCGGAAGGTCTGGATGCCGCCGCTCTTGGAGATGCCCTTGGTCTCGACGGTCGCCGAGGTCTCGGGCGCGTTGAGCACGACCTTGCAGCCGGTATCGAGGTTCTGACCGGCGCCGGCAAAGGTGATGCCGGTAAAGCTCGACCGGGCGCGGCGACCGTTGAGCACGCTCATGGGGTAGAGGTAGCCCACGTGGCTGCCGAAGGAGCCGCTGATCCACTCGATGTCGCCGTCCTCGTCCACGCGCGCACGCTTGGTGTTGAGGTTGTACATGTTCTTGGACCAGTTCTCGATGGTCGAGTAGCGCAGGTGCGCACGCTTGCCCACAAAGAGCTCGACGGCGCCGGCGTGGAGGTTGGCCACGTTGTACTTGGGCGCGGAGCAGCCCTCAATGAAGTGCAGGTCGGCGTCGTCCTCGACAATGATGAGCGTGTGCTCAAACTGGCCGGCGCCCTTGGCGTTGAGGCGGAAGTAGCTCTGCAGCGGGAAATCGAGTTTGGTGCCCTTGGGCACGTAGACAAACGAGCCGCCCGACCACACGGCACCGTGCAGGGCCGCAAACTTGTGGTCGGTGGGCGGGATGAGCGTCATGAACTTCTCGTGGATGAGCGGCTCCCACTGCGGGTCGTGCAGGGCCTCCTCGATGCCGGAGTAGACGATGCCCATCTTGGACGCGGTGTCCTGCATGTTGTGGTAGACCAGCTCGGAGTCGTACTGTGCGCCGACGCCTGCCAGGTAGCTGCGCTCGGCGTCGGGGATGCCCAAGCGCTCAAAGGTGTTCTTGATGTCGTCGGGCACCGACTCCCAGTCGTGCTTTTGGTCGGTGTTGGGCTTGACGTAGGTGACGATGTTGTCCATGTCCAGGCCCTCGATGGAGGGGCCCCACGTCGGGTCGGGAAAACGATTGAAGATCTCGAGGGACTTGAGGCGCAGGTCGAGCATCCACTGCGGCTCGTCCTTCTTGGCGCTGATCTCGCGCACGATGTCGGGCGTGATGCCAGCGTCGAGGCGCTCGAATCCCTCCTCGCCATAGGTGAAGTCGTAGAGGCTGCGGTCGATGTCCGCGACCTCGGTGCGGTTCTTGGTCATTGCGTCGCCCCTTTATGCCTGCTGCTCGGTAGCGGCGGCCTCGGCCTGGGCGCGCTGCTCGGCGGCCTCGCGCTCGAAGGTCTCAAAGCCGTTCTTGTCGATCCAGGGGATCAGTGAGGCGTCGTCCTCGCGCACGATGTGGCCCTTGACCATAACGTGGACGCGGTCGACATCCAGGTGCTCCAGGATGCGCGTGTTATGAGTGATGATGAGCATGGAGCCGTCGCAACTCTTGCGGTAGGCGTCCATGCCGTGGCTGACGGTTGACAGGGCGTCGACGTCCAGGCCTGAGTCAGTTTCGTCCAGGATGGCGAGCTTGGGCTGCAGCAGCAAAAGCTGGAGCATCTCGACCTTCTTCTTCTCGCCGCCCGAGAAGCCCACGCCCAGCTCACGGTTGAGGTAGGCGGTATCCATGTTGAGCTCGGCCGCGAGCTCCTTGACGCGACGGCGGAACTCCTTGCCCTTCATCTCCAGGCCGGGACGGCCGGCGATGCTGGCGCGCAAAAAGCTCGACAGTGGCACGCCGGGGATCTCGACCGGGGCCTGGAAGCTCAGGAACAGGCCGGCGCGCGAGCGCTTGTCGGTGGTGAGCTCGGTGATGTCCTGGCCGTCAAAGACGATACGGCCGTCGTTGACCGTGTAGACGGGGTCGCCCATGACCAGGTGGCCGAGGGTGGACTTGCCGGCGCCGTTGGGGCCCATCAGCACATGGGTTTCGCCGGCGGCGACGTTGAGGTTGACGTTGTGGAGGATGGTCTTCTCGTCCACGGAGGCGGTCAGACCTTCGATGGAAAGCAGCGGATTTGCGCTCATGCTGTCCCTCTCTGTATATGGTGTACTCATAGGCGTACTAAACCCTAGGAATCTTCTCGGAATAAAGTTACTATGGGTTCGGCGTTAGTCAAGGGAAAACCCGACTAATCCACTCGACTTTTTAGATGTGGGACATAATAATCAGGTTTGTTTGCCCCGCGTGCATGGGATTTGGGACAAATAGGCCTGATTTTGTCCCAGGAACAACGGGAGGGTAGGTATGCTCATTTCTTCCAAGGGCCGCTATGCCCTCCGGTTAATGATCTATATCGCGGCGCTGGGCGACGCCGAGGGCAAGATTGCCTTGCGCGAGGTTGCCGACCGCGAGCATATCTCGCAAAAGTATCTGGAGCAGCTGGTTCGTCCGCTTATGAAGGCGGGCCTGCTTAAGAGCGTGCGCGGCAAGGGCGGCGGCTACATGATGGCCAAGGACCCGGCCGGGGTGCGTGCCGGCGACATCCTGCGCGCCGTCGAGGGCAGCACGGCTCCAGTGGCGTGCGATGGCATCGACAACAGCTGCACTCGCAGCGATCTTTGCTCGACCGTCAAGTTCTGGCGCGGCCTGGACGACGTGATCGAAAAGTACGTCGACGGCGTGACGTTGGCCGACCTGGCCGCCGTCCCCGAAATCAACTTTGACATTAAGCTGTAGGTTGAGCGCAATTCCTTAAGATTTCGCGGAGGGTTGTTGCCGTTTACCGAGGGGTTGTTGTGCAACAACGGGCGAGCTGCAATACTTATTTCTATCTTTGCAAACTGCACTTTAACTATACCAATGCAGGGAGGATCTTATGCAGCCCAAGCATTCCGCGATTGTCGCGGGCCTGACGCTGGCGCTTTCGTTTGGCGCCATTTCCGCGCCGGCACCCGCTGCTGCCGAGGAGCCCACGCCGGGCGTTGCCTCGGATGCCACCGATATCGATAAGGGTCTCTACACCCAGCAGTCCTTCTCGGGCGTACTGAGGTCGGTCCAGGGCGTTTCGTTTGTCAACGTGACTCCCGAGATGAAGTACTTTACCAAGTACGAGAGCCATGGCAACTACAACCAGGGCTTTTCGTACGGTGACGGCTATAACGCGCTGGGTTATTACCAGTTCGACCGTCGTTGGTCGCTCATTCCGTTTATGAAGCAGGCCTACAACTACAACCCCGAAAAATACAGCATGCTCAAGGATGCGATTGATCGCGGCAGCGAGATTTCCAACACGAGTAATGTCATGTACGAGAACGGCCAGCTCACCGAGCTGGGCCATATCGCGCAGGATGCCTTCCAAGGTGCGTACAACACCGATCCTGTTGAGTTCTCAGCACTTCAAGATGCGTATGCGTACAACTCGTACTATGCGGTGACCGAGGCGTGGCTCAAGAGCGGCCTGGGTATTGATATTTCGGGCCGCGCCGATTGCGTCAAGGGCATGGTGTGGAGCATTACCAACATGTGCGGCACCGGTGGCTGCAGGGACTTTTTCCGCTGGGCGAATCTTTCCAATGATATGTCCGACCGCGAGTTTGTGACGGCGCTCTCCAACAGCGTGGTCAATAACGTGGCGACCAAGTATTCGAGCCAGCCCCAGTATCATGAGGGCTGGAAGAATCGTTATAAGAATGAGCTGAAGGACTGCTTGGCTTATATCGCCGAGGACGAGGCAGCCGCTGCGACGCCCGTGCAGCCCGATCCCACACCGGCGCCCTCGCCGACACCTGATTCGAATGACGACTCGAGTGACGATCCCAACGATGACAGGATGGATGCGCCCTCGACCGATGCTGACGGTAATGGCTCTGCTGGTGGCACTACCAACGACGGCTCTACCTCGAACGGCTCCGATTCGAACGGCTCTGCTGCGGGTGATTCGTCTCCAAGCTCTGCCGGCAATACGGACAGCGACGCTTCTGGTTCGACCGACGCTGACACCTCTAACTCATCCACCGGCTCGAGCGATTCGTCCGTTGGCACCGGCTCTAACAACGGCTCCGGCTCTGACGCAACTCCTGATTCCGATGCTTCCAAGGACGACTCGAATAAGGCGCCGGACGCTCCCGTTGCTTCGCCGGACAAGAAGCCTTCTTTCTCCGTGCAGCTTGGTTCTACGTTGGGCTCTTCGCTGATGGCTGGCGTCAATAATGGCTCGACTCAGAACAAGGACAACTCTGATCTGGCTTCCACGGAAAAGACCGAAGCCTCAAAGGGCGACTCCAAGGACAAGGCTTCCGAGAAGACCGAATCCGATAAGGGTTCTAGCTCTGAGGAGAAGGACGACAAATTCGCTCAGAAGAAGGACGAGAGCAAGACCGAGGGCGAAAAGAAACAGTCCGAAGACGACGACAAGAGCGGTGCTGACAACCAAGTCCAGGAGCAAAATGACTCCAAAACGGTGACCACCACGACCACGACGACTACAGCTACCAAGTCCTCGGGCGGCAACATGCCCAAGACGGGCGACTTGATCGTGATGGCGAGCCTTGCCAGTGCGAGCTTGGCTATGCTGGGCGCTACGTCCATCGTGAGCGGTAAGCATAAGCTCGATCAGCAGAAGAAGAATTCTGGGGAGGATGGCTCGGAGGAGTAATCTTTCAGATCGTTTTCTATAAGAGTTAAGGACGGGGTCCGGTGCGGCGGCATCGGGCCTCGTTTTTGTTGTGCAACGATTTGTTATGCCCCCTCGGGGCGTCAGTTGCTACCGTTGCCCGAAACCTTTGCAGGTCGATATTGTTGCGCTCCGCCTGCTCGTTACAATAGGCATCGTGCTGCGTTAGAGGGAGAGCTTACGGTGTCTGAACAGGTGAATTGTGGTTTTACTCATGCGTTTGGTGCGCGGTTGCTCAATCATGCGGATAACGCAGCTCTACCGGTTGATGTTCACGACTTTTCCGATGCAATCAATCGGTATTTACTCGTCGATAAGACCATGTTTATTGCCGATATGTTGGATTGTGAGGCATCCGTCGCGTTTTGCTGCCGACCCAAGGGTTTTGGCAAGAGCATGAACTTGTCGATGCTCAAATGCTATTTGGAACGACCTGATCACCGGCGGCCGGATCGAAGCCCGTTCGTCGGCACCCAGATTTGGCAGGCGGGCGGCGGTCGCTATCGTGATGAGTACGCGTGTTATCCGGTCATCATGCTCGACTTTTCAGCTGTCGCTGTGAGGCGCGACGCTGATGCTGCGGCGGCTATTCGCAGCGCCGTCGCGCACGAGTGCGCCCGATTGCTGCCGCTGCTTGCCGCGCCTGATCTGTCAAGACGTGAGGTTCGTCTTATCGAGAGGACGGCGCGTGGGGTGGCCAGCGATAGAGAGATCGATGCGGCGCTAGGCGTGCTTATTAAGCTGCTCCAGACAGCTTTCGATGAGCAGGTTGTTCTTCTGATAGACGACTACGACGCGGTATGTCCAAAGCGTTTGGACGCTAAGGACTACGGTAGCATGGATTCCCTAGAGTCGCTCAGCCGGATGTTGTTCGACACCATTGCCGACGCCGGCGATTTGTTGCGATTGACGTGCCTTATGGGCGAGCGCCCCGGTCCTGCCGAGTTTGCGTTGTCCCAACGTGGGGTTTCCTATCGGTCGGCGACGCCGCTGTCGAGTTGGTGTGATCGATGGTTCGGTTTTTCGGACGACGAAGTCCAGGTACTGTTGGATCGCATCGGTCGCAACGGCTGTCTGGATGACGCGCGTGAGTGGCTCGAGGGTTATCTGTTTGGTGGTTTTTATTGTTCGATCCCGGAGCGTGTGGTGGACTACGCACATCGCGGTTGCGTCGCGCCCGTTCGAACAGATCTGTATGGTTGCGCCGATCGTCTGAGCGCATACGTCGGTGACTGGAATCTCATGCGCCTGTCCGCATTGTTCGATTTGCTTGAGCCGCATGGGTTTATTGAGGCGTCGGTGCATGTGCATGCCGAGGAGGCCGATGCCGCCAAGCCCGAAGATATCTGGACTGCGCTGTATCTGTCTGGATTCCTTACCACGGACATGACGGGGCATTCGGAGGACGGCGTGCGCCTTCGTTCCCTGCGTCTGCCTAACAACGAAGTACGTCAGGCGCTCCGTCTTGTAATTCTGGAATGGTTTGAGTGCGCCGTTGAGGACGTTCGAGTTATCGACTCGTTCCATGACGGGCTGTGTCGAGGAGACGAGGACGCTGTAAAGCAAGCTTTGAGCTGTGCTATCGGCGATCTGGGCATCGATGTGGGCCAATCAGATATGCCGACAGCCTATCATCTGGCGCTGCAGGGGCTCTGCTTTGGACTGCCCGGCTATTGCAATCCCAGCTCCAAGCGAAGTGGCGTTTCGGATCGCTGGGATATCCAGGTGATTCCCACCGGTCGGGTGTTTGACGTGGCCGACACGCTCGGCATACTCGACGAGCGCCCGCTGATAACGATCAATATGATGTCTGTCTCTTATACACATCTCCGAGCCCAC
>URKV01000094.1 GCA_900548565.1 uncultured Collinsella sp. | reverse complement strand
ACGAGATGCTCAGGAGTCTCGTGGGCTCGGAGATGTGTATAAGAGACAGCCTGGCCGACCACGCCACCAAGCGCGTCGTCATCGATGTGCCCACATACCAGCACGCCACGGTTACCGTGCGCGTGAGCGCTGTCGATGCCGCCGCGGCCATCGCCGCCATCGACGTCGTCGCCCGTCCCCAGTCGACGCTCGATCTGCTTATTGCCCTGGACTCTCCCGTTGCCGGCCAAGGCGTCGTGGGATCCGTGCTACGCGTGTGCGCCCACGAGTACGCCACCGTCAACGTGACCTGCACGCAGACGCTCGACGATAGCTGGATCGCGCTCGACGACACCGGCCTGTTCCTGGACGAGGGCGCGCGCGTCAACGTGCAGCACACCGTCCTGGGTGCCGGCGCCAGCGCCACCGGCCTTGCCGGCGACCTGCTGGGCGATACCGCCAAGGTCACCATCGATACTGACTACCTGGGCGCCCGAGAGCAGGTGCGCGACTTTAACTACGAGCTGCGCCACCGCGGTCGCAAGACCGAGTGCGAGATCGACGCCAACGGCGTGCTGACCGGCACGTCCAAGAAGGTCTACCGCGGCACCATCGACCTCGTGCACGGTTGCAAGGGTGCAACCGGCACCGAGCGCGAGACGGTGCTTTTGGCCAACAAGGGCGTCGACAACAAGACCGTTCCCGTCATTCTCTGCGACGAGGACGACGTCGCCGGCAACCACGGAGCCACCATCGGCCACGTCCGCGACGAGCAACTGTTCTACCTCGCCTGCCGCGGCCTTGACCAAAACGCCGCCGAGGACCTGTTCGTCCGCGCCAAGCTGGAGGACGCCGCACTTTCCGCCACCGACGAGCGCACCCGCGCCGCCGTCGTCCGCCTGGGCAACAACCTGATCGACAACTTTGAAGAGGAGCTCGCATGATCGACACCGAGCACGTTAAATGCGACACCTGTACCGCACCGGAGCCTATGGAGCTCGACGCCAGCGACGAGGCCTCGCGCGGCTGGCCTACCGTCGACATCGAGACTAATCCCTACAAGGCGCAGTTCCCGCTGTTCCAGCAGCACCCCGAGATCGCCTTCCTCGATAGTGCCGCCACCGCGCAGCGTCCTGCCTGTGTGCTCGACGCCGAGCGCGACTTCTACCAGCGCATGAACGCCAACCCTCTGCGCGGCCTGTACTCGCTGTCCGTCGAGGCCACTGAGGCTATCGCGAAGGTGCGCCAGCAGATCGCCGACCTCATCGGCGCTGCCCAGGCCAACGAGGTCGTCTTCACCCGCAACACGAGCGAGTCGCTCAACCTGGTCGCCAAGAGCTTTGCACCCACAGTCCTCGAGCCGGGCGACGAGGTCGTCATCACCATCATGGAGCACCACTCCAACCTGATTCCGTGGCAGCAGGTCTGCCGCGAGACCGGCGCCAAGCTCGTCTACCTCTACCCCACCAAGACCGGTCAGCTCACCACCGAGGAGGTTCTTGCCAAGGTTGGTCCCAAGACCAAGATTCTGGCCGTGGGTCAGGTCTCCAACGTGTTGGGAGTCGAGAACCCAGTCAAGAACCTCGGCAAGCTCGTGCACAAGTATGGCGGCTACCTGGTCGTCGACGGTGCGCAGTCGCTGCCGCACATGCCGGTCGATGTGGCCGACCTGGGCGCCGACTTCTTTGCCTTTAGCGCACACAAGGCTATGGGCCCCATGGGCATCGGCGTGCTGTGGGGCAAGATGGACCTGCTCAACGCCATGCCGCCCATGCTCACCGGCGGCGAGATGATCGACTCTGTTACCGAGCAGGACGCCGTCTGGGCGCCCGTTCCCGAGAAATTCGAGGCCGGCACACAGGACGCCGCCGGCATCTTCGCCACGGGTGCGGCACTCGACTACCTGGTCAACACGGTGGGTTACGAGAACATCCAGGCACGCGAGCAGGCACTCGTCCACTACCTGATGGGCGAGCTCATGCAGCTCGACTTTGTCCAGATCATCGGCTCCATCTATTGGGACAACCACCACGGCGTTGTGAGCTTTAACGTCCGCGGCATCCACCCGCACGACGTCGCGAGCATCATGGACATGGACGGCGTCTGCATCCGCGCCGGTCACCACTGTGCACAGCCGCTGCTCACCTGGCTGGGCGTCGAGAACCTTGCCTGCTGCCGCGCCAGCGTGGCCTTCTACAACGACAAGGCCGACATTGACAAGTTCATCGCCGGCCTGCATCACGTTTGGAGCACGTTCAATGGGTAATCTGTACACCTCCACCACATTTATGGAGCACAACTCGCACCCCGACTACAAGTACGAGATGGATGCTCCCACGCACGAGCACGACGGCATCAACCCCAGCTGCGGAGACGAGCTCACTCTGCAGCTGCGTGTCGAGAACAACGTGATCGAGGAGGCCTCCTTTACCGGCCACGGCTGCGCCATCAGCCAGGCCAGCGCCGACATCATGGCCGACCTCATCACCGGCGAGACCGTCGAGGAAGCTCACCGCCTGGCAGAGCTCTTCCTCGCCATGATCCGCGGCGAGCAGCTCTCCGAGGAAGACCTGGAAGACCTGGACGAAGCCGCCCAGCTCCAGGACATCTCGCACATGCCCGCCCGCGTCAAATGCGCCGAGCTCGCCTGGCGCACCCTCGACGGCATGCTCGAGGGGCGAAATAATCAGTAGTACTTGTCCCAAATCTTAAGATTTTTGTTGGCCGAATCGCTTGACAAGAGTGGTTCGGCCATTTTCTATTCCGAGAGCTCAGTCTGTGCCTTCACCCGCGCATAAGCGCGCACGATACGAGAGACGGTACTTTTGCCAATCCCGGTATGCCGCTCAATCTGGCGCACCGTAAAACCGGCATCGTGCAATCCAAAAATAACGGTATCGCGCTGCGCCGGCGGTGCGGCTTTAACCCCGCGAAGCGGAACCCCGAGTTCCTTCGCCATCTTGTCGGCAAAGGCGTGGCGTTCCCACTCCGTCTCTTTCATATCGCACAGCGCTGACTCACTGCCGGCGGGCGTCGAAAGCGAATAGGCAATAAAGCCCTCGGCAGAGCCAAAAAGCTCAAGCACGCAAGAAGGATCAGAAAATCCCCTCGCGGCATCGGCCACATCACCGTCGTAAGCGCGTAGATGTTCCGGAAAGCTGCTCCAGGGATAACGCTCGATTAGGCTAACGCCCACCTCCTGCGGATCGGCGTGTACGGAGCGAATAGCCTCCATCACCTGCCAATCGGTATCGAGCGAACGCCGGTCAAAACGGTTCTGGAACAGATGGCCTGTGCGCCCCGTGCGTTTATTGAACCGCCGCGCGTACGTCAAAAGCAGACGGTGCATCGCCGCGCTCATCCTGTCCTCGTAATCTGCAAGCACCAAATACACGTGATTGCCCATAAGGCACCAGGCGATAACCGTCACGCCCTCCTCGCGGCAGCACTCGCGCATCAGCTCCAAAAACTCCCACCGGTCTTCGTCGCCCTCAAAGATGAGCTGTTTGCCCACACCGCGAGCACAGACATGGTAAAAGCCGGTAACCGTTCTCCAAACGCGCTGCATGGCGCTCCCTTCGCCGGGATCTGCTTGCCATCCAATACAGCACGATTGAAGCGTGCCATCAAAACATTCACGCAAAACAATACACTCGCGCGGCCAAAGGCAGCAAACAGGCGGCGAACGGCACCGTTGCAACAGGTCAACCCCTGCAACGCTTACAAGAGCTGACCAAAAGCTTGCCCAAGAAGGACCCCCTCTACGGAAGTTCACGACCACATAACATAGGGTTAAATCGTTTCAATTAAAACTTCCGGACTTCTCGCTACGAAAACTGAGCCGTTCGCCGAATATTCCGTGCATTTCGCGGTATTATAGGGGCTGCATGTCATGTCCCTTTCGAAGGGTCGCCCGGCAATCGCCAGCCACGGCCCCCAGACGGGACGCCAACACGATAGAGAGGAGAGGCATGCAGTACTCACAGGAAGTGGAGAACATGTGCCCCGTTGCCAAGGGTGCATACCACGGCCCCGCACCCATCCCCGAGGAGGGCAAGTGGGTCCAGGCTAAGGAGATTTCCGACATCTCCGGTCTTACGCACGGTGTGGGTTGGTGCGCACCTCAGCAGGGCGCCTGCAAGCTCACGCTGAACGTCAAGGACGGCATCATCGAGGAGGCCCTCGTTGAGACCATCGGCTGCTCGGGTATGACCCACTCTGCCGCCATGGCTTCCGAGATCCTTCCCGGTAAGACCATCCTCGAGGCCCTCAACACCGACCTCGTCTGCGACGCCATCAACGTTGCTATGCGCGAGATCTTCCTGCAGATCGTTTACGGCCGCAGCCAGACCGCGTTCTCCGAGGGCGGCCTGCCCGTGGGCGCCTCCCTCGACGACCTCGGCAAGGGCCTTCGCTCTCAGGTCGGCACCATGTTCGGCACCAAGGCCAAGGGCGCTCGTTACCTCGAGCTCGCTCAGGGCTACGTCACCCGCATGGCTCTCAACGACAAGAACGAGATCATCGCATTCGAGTTCCTGAACCTCGGCAAGTTCACCGACGCCGTCAAGGCCGGCAAGACCCCCGAGGAGGCCATCGCTGGCGCTATGGGCCACTATGGTCAGTGGGAGAACGCTGCCAAGTACATCGACCCGCGCACCGACGAGGAGACTCACTCCGTCGCCAGCGTGTTCCCGGTTCACGAGTAGAAAGGGAGGGAAATAACTATGACTGTTACGTTCGAAGGTTACGAGCGCCGCGCTGACAAGATCAACAAGTGCCTCGCCGACAACGGCATCGCCTCCCTCGAGGAAGCTCTGCAGATCTGCACCGACAAGGGCTTCAACCCGCGTGAGATCGTCAACAACACCCAGTCCATCGCCTTCCAGAACGCCGAGTGGGCCTACACCCTCGGTTGCGCTCTCGCTGTCAAGCGTGGCGCCAAGTCCGCTTCTGAGGCTGCCGCCATCATCGGCGAGGGCATCCAGGCCTTCACCGTTCCCGGCTCCGTCGCCGAGGACCGCAAGGTCGGTCTGGGCCACGGCAACCTGGGCGCTATGCTGCTCTCCGACGACACCGAGTGCTTCGCCTTCCTGGCCGGTCACGAGTCCTTCGCTGCCGCTGAGGGTGCTATCGGCCTGGCTCTAAACGCCAACAAGGCTCGCAAGAAGCCGCTGCGCGTCATCCTCAACGGTCTGGGCAAGGACGCTGCTCAGATCATCGCCCGCATCAACGGCTTCACCTACGTGAAGACCCAGTTCGACTACTTCACGGGCGAGCTCAAGGTCGTCGAGACCATCCCCTACTCCGATGGTCCCCGCGCCGCCGTCAACTGCTACGGCGCCGACGACGTCCGCGAGGGCGTTGCCATCATGTGGCACGAGAACGTCGACATCTCGATCACCGGTAACTCCACCAACCCCACCCGCTTCCAGCATCTGGTCGCCGGTACCTACAAGAAGTGGGCTATCGAGAACGGCAAGAAGTACTTCTCCGTCGCTTCCGGCGGCGGCACGGGCCGTACCCTGCATCCCGACAACGTCGCTGCAGGCCCTGCCTCCTACGGCCTGACCGACTCCATGGGCCGTATGCACGGTGATGCCCAGTTCGCTGGCTCCTCCTCCGTCCCGGCTCACGTCGAGATGATGGGTCTGATCGGTGCCGGCAACAACCCGATGGTCGGTATGACCGTCGCCTGCGCTGTTGCTGCTTCCCAGGCCAACGCTTGATTTGAACTGAATCATTAGGCTTTTCGCCGCCCGCTCCGTCATGGAGCGGGCGGTTTTTTGTGTGCGGCAAAACAGCGCCTTTTTTCCCTTTTCCCTTGCTTTACGTCACATCTTGCTCTATAATAAAATGGAGTATATGTAAATTTTAGTTGGGAGTAGTTACCAATGCCCAAAATCGACATCGACAATTACATAGAGCAGAGCGGTATGCGCAAGGCGCGCTTTGGCGGCTATGAGCCGGAGGACGTGCATCAGGCCATGGAGGACCTCTGCGCCGATTATGAGCAGCACCTGACCGCCATGACGTCGGAGCTGCGCACGCTCCGGCAGGAGAACGACGCCCTGCGCCGCCACGCCCAGGGACTGGTCATGCAGAACCAGACCCTCTCGACCCAGAACGCCACGCTGGCCGGGCAGGTGGATAAGCTGCAAAGCTACCGCGCCAATCTCGAAACGCAGTTCTCCACCGTGAAGGAGCGCAGCCATTCGCTGACGAACCAGGTTGATATGCTGCGCCTGAAAAACAGCGACCTGACGCGGGAAAATAAGGAGCTGACCGAGCGCTGCGAGGAGGCAAACTCCGCGCTGCGCGTCAAGGGCCGCGCCCATGACCAGGCCCGCCAGCAGGTCATCGCGGACCGTGATAAGGTCATTGCCGACGCCGAGGCCGAGGCTGCGCGCATCCGCCAGCAGGCCCGGGACGATGCGGATCAGATTTTGAAGGACACGAACCTCAAGGCCGAAGCCATCGACCAGCTTGCGCGTGAGCAGGCCATTGCCCAGGCCCGCAAGATGGTGCAGTCCGCCACCGACGAAACGCGCGAGATCCAGAACGCCCACCGTCTGCGGCTGCAGGATCTAAAGAGCCGCATCTCGGAGATGGAAAAGACCCGCGGCGAGATGATGGACTATCTGGCAAAAATGATCGAGGAACTGCAAAAAACGCAGGAGTACGCCAGCCAGAACGCCCCGCTGGTCCCCCATAAGGAGGAGCTGGCCGAGGCGGATGCCGAACCGCGGCTGGATCTGTCGGCCAATAAGGT
>URKV01000093.1 GCA_900548565.1 uncultured Collinsella sp. | reverse complement strand
ACGAGATGCTCAGGAGTCTCGTGGGCTCGGAGATGTGTATAAGAGACAGGAGGAGTTCGGCATCAACGGCATTCGCCTCTCCATCGCCTGGAGCCGCATCTTCCCCAACGGCACCGGCGAAATCAACCCCGAGGGCGTCCAGTTCTACCACGATCTCTTCGCCGAGTGCCACAAGCACCACGTTGAGCCGTTCGTCACGCTGCATCACTTTGACACGCCGCTTCCCCTCTTTGAGAAGGGCGACTTCCTCAACCGCGAGACCATCGACGCCTTTGTGGACTTTGCCACCTTCTGCTTTAAGGAGTACGCCGACCAGGTGACCTACTGGTTCACCTTTAACGAGATCTGGGCCGACGCCTCCAACACCTACATCGAGGGCACCTTCCCCGGTGGCGTCAAAGCTCATCTGGCCGAGGCCTTCCAGTGCGAGCACAACATGATGCTCGCCCACGCCAAGGCCGTGCTGGCTTTCCACAACGGCGGTTTTAAGGGCAAAATCGGCGTCATCCAGTCGCTGGAGTTCAAGTATCCGCTCAACGAGAACGACCCCGCCGACATCAAAGCCGCCAACAACGAGCACGTGCTGCAAAACCAGTTTTTGCTCGACGCGACGTTCCGCGGCGAGTATGCCCCCGACACCCTCGAGTGCGCCAACCGCCTGGCTGCCGTCTCGGGCGGCACCATCGAGATCCTGGACGAGGATCTCGAGATCATGCGCAAGGCCGCGCTCTACAACGACTACCTGGGCGTCAACAACTACCAGTGCCGCTTTTTGAAGGCTTACGACGGCGAAAACGACCTGCACCACAACGGTACGGGCGAGAAGGGCACTGGCCGCTGGCGCGTTAAGGGTATTGGCGAGCATGTGAACAAGCCCGGCATCCCCACCACCGACTGGGACTGGATCATCTATCCCGAGGGTCTGTTCGATCTGCTCGTCTACATTAAGCAGCGCTACCCCAACTACAAGCAGATCTTCATCACCGAAAACGGCATGGGTTACAAGGACCCCTACAAAGACGGCTTTGTGGACGATCAGCCGCGCATCGACTACATCGAGCAGCACCTGCGCTGGCTGCTCAAGGCCATGGAGGTGGGCGTCAACGTGGGCGGCTACTTCCTGTGGAGCCTGCAGGATCAGTTCTCCTGGACCAATGGCTACAACAAGCGTTACGGCTTCTTCTACGTTGACTTTGAAACCCAGAAGCGCACGCCCAAGGCAAGCGCATACTGGTATAAGCACGTGGCGCAGACCCGTCGTCTGGACTAGTGGCTGGCGGGGTTGCCCGCTCACACAACCTGTCCCCATTTCTCAGCCGGGGGCGGCACGTCACACGGCGCGCCGCCCCCGGCCTTTTTGTGCAGGTCGGAAGCCGTTTATCTCAATCTGTAACATCTAGCCGAGTTTTTGGGTCCTAGCTGTTACAGATTGAGACGAACAGGATTGCTCTTTCCGAAGAATCTAAATCTGTAACACGTAGCCCGCTTTTGACCGTCTACCTGTTACAAATCGAGACAAACGGAGTAGGACCTAACCCCGTATGTCCCTAACAGTCGAGCGTTCGACCAGCGTACTCGGCACATGAATCGCCTCGATAGACGAACTCTCTCCAATCGCCGCCTCAAACGCAAGCTTACCGACACCGCGCAAATCAAATCGCAGCGTCGTCAGCCGATTGTGAGGAACAAGTCCCTCGAGTGCGTCGTCGATACCAACCACGCTCACGTCGTCGGGCACGGACAGGCCCGCGTTCTCGAGCGCGGCGATAACGCCCAGCGCCATCTGGTCATTTGCCGCAAGCACGGCAGTCGGCGCCTGCGACCCGCCGGCAAGCACCTCGGCCGCAATCCGCTCGCCCATGGCGTACCCACTGTCCGCACTCCAATCGCCACGCAGCATCGGAGCGGCATCGACATGAGCACGACCCAGCGTATCGCGCCAACCGGCCTCACGAAAACGCGAGGAAATCGAGTTTTCCGGACCCGCCACAAACCGCATATTCGAGTGACCATGTTCCAGCAGATAATTGGTCAACAGCTCGCACGAACC
This sequence comes from uncultured Collinsella sp., assembly GCA_900548565.1. Classification (GTDB taxonomy): domain Bacteria; phylum Actinomycetota; class Coriobacteriia; order Coriobacteriales; family Coriobacteriaceae; genus Collinsella. The sequence continues at coordinate 4,721 of URKV01000093.1, read as the reverse complement.
ATACTGGTCGGAGTCGATCGTCGTGCAGCGCGGATGCGCATACATGGACAGGATGACCGTTCGCACTCCCGGCTGGGGAACAAACTCCTCAAAATCGGGAGCCATGCGGTTCATGTTGAGAATCATGCCGTCGACGGGTCGCTCGACCATGCGGCGCGAGGCATCGGCAAGTGTATAGGGCTTGTCGCCGCCCATCTCGATCATAGTGACGGCAAAATCGTGCTCGCGCGCCGCTTGCATGATACCCTCGAGCGTCGCCAGGTTACCGACACGTGTGATGTTGTACATGCACAGGCCAATAGAACGATACGACCCGCCGCGCAACGCCGCTCCAGCAAAATTGGGACGAAAGCCCAGCTCTTCCATGGCGGCCAGCACACGCTTGCGCGTCTTTTCCGTCACGTTGGGCATACCGTTGACCACGCGAGACACAGTCTGGCGGCTCACGCCAGCGAGCGCCGCAACCTCTGCCGCGCTCGCCGAATGACCATTCCTTGTCTGCTGAGCCATGCCTTCCACGCTAACCTGCTTCCCAACTATTCCCCGCGCCCATGGCGCATCGTACATACATCGATAACGTGCTCATGATACCCGAGCCATATACCACAACATGAAAACTTCTGTCAATCAAAACCGCTTACCGAACAAATACAACCGTTCGCGGCTGTTTGAAGTTGTTTTGTTTCTATACATCCCAGCCGGATGATAACGTGCTCATTGTCAAATGTTCACGTGCTCATTTTGGTTCTAATCATTTTAAGATAGTGTTTATCGGGCTTTTTCACCGCTGAACGCTAACCAGGGAGCCTCCTGAGCGCAAACGCACAATATCGAACAGCGAGACGAGAGGGTGTATGCATATGTCTTTGCTAAACCGCGTACAGCAGCTGCCGAAGGGCTTTGTTTGGGGCGCCGCAACCGCCGCGTACCAAACGGAAGGTTCCACGAAGGTGGCAGGCAAGGGTAAGACCATGTGGGACGATTACCTTGTCGCCCAGGGTCGCTTTTTGCCCGACCCGGCCAGTGATTTCTACAACCGCTACGAGGAGGATATCCGCCTTTCTGCCGAGCATGGACTCAACGCCATCCGTGTGTCCATCGCCTGGACCCGCATCTTCCCCAACGGCGACGATGCCGAGCCCCTCGCCGAGGGCGTTAAGCACTACCACGAGCTGTTCGCCTGCTGCAAAAAGTATGGCGTCGAGCCCTATGTGTCCCTGCATCACTTTGACTCCCCCGCCGCCCTGTTCAACCAGGGCGACTGGCTCAACCGCAAGACCGTCGACGCCTATGTGCGCTATGCCGAGTTCTGCTTCCGCGAGTTCCGCGAGGTCAAGAATTGGTTCACCATCAACGAGCTCATCAGCCTCTCGCACTCCCAATACATCCAAGGCAACTTCCCGCCCAACCATCACTTTGATGTGACGAGCGGCATCCAGAGCCAGCACAACGAGCTCGTTGCCCACGCCCGCGCCGTCAACCTGTATAAGGATCTTGACGAGACCGAGCACCTGGGCGGACGCATTGGCATGGTCAACGTCCTGACGCCGGCATATCCTGCCACCGACTCGCCCGCCGACCAGCACGCCGCCGACCTGTACAACGCCTTCTACACCGACTTCATCATGGACGGCGCCTTCCTGGGTCACTACTCCGCGCGCACTCTCTCACTCATCAACGAGATTCTGCGTGCCAACAACGCCACACTTACGGTTGAGGACAGCGACATGGAGGAGCTCGCCAAGGCGGCGCCCCGCAACGATATGTTCGGCCTCAACTACTATCAGTCGGCGTTTATCGCCGCCTACGATGGCGAGTCAACCAACAGCTTTAACGGCACCGGAGACAAGGGCACCTCGTGCTTTAAGTTTAAGGGCGTCGGGCAGCAGGTCGATATGCCGGGTATCCCCACCACCGACTGGGATTGGCTCATCTACCCGCAAGGCCTCTACGACACGCTCAAGCACATCAGCGCCACCTATCCCAACCTCCCCGTCATCTATATCACCGAAAACGGCCTGGGCCACAAGGACCCCGAGCCCGACGCAAACGGCATCGTCGCCGATCCCGAGCGCATCGACTTTGTCGACCAGCACATGGAGAAGGTGCTCCAGGCGCGCGCCGAGGGCGTCGACGTCCAGGGCTACTTTATCTGGAGCCTGCAGGACCAGTTCTCGTGGGCCAATGGCTATAACAAGCGCTACGGCCTGTTCTACATCGACTTCGACACGCAAAAACGCTACATCAAGCAGTCGGCACTCTGGTACAAGGAGCTCGCCGACACTATGGTGGACGCGCAGTAGCGCATCGCCTCGCTTTCCCCCGAGAAGGGAGCGGCCCTATGCGATACAAACCCAGCCGCTCCCCTCTCTCCCCCTGGGACCGACCCCGCCTGCACCCGGGCTTTTAGCAAGCGGGAGACCATATAGGTTTTCAACGTCCATGCCATTAAGATTTCATGCAAAGAGGAGCGTGAACTATGGAATCGATCGTTAAGTTCTTGGAGAAAGGTCAGCCGTACTTCGACAAGGTCTCTAAGAACATCTACCTTCAGGCCATTAAAGACGGCTTTTTGGCAGCAATGCCCATCATCCTGTCTTCTTCTGTCTTCCTGCTTATTTCGACCCTGCCGGGCGTTGTCGCCACGGTCGGCGGCTTTACGCTGCCCGACTGGTGGAACGTCGACGTCGTGAACTTCTGCAACAAGGTTTACAACTTCACGATGGGCGTCGTGGGCATCATGGTCGCCGGCACCACCGCAAGCGCGCTGACCGGCTCCAAGAACCGCCGCATGCCTGCCGGCAAGGCCATCAACGCCACGAGCACCATGGTCGCCGCCATGTGCGCTATGCTCATCTTGGCCGTTACCCAGACGAGTGCCAAGATCGACGGCGCCGATGTCTCGGTGTTCTTTACCGACAACATGGGCACCAAGGGCCTACTGAGCTCCTTTGTCGCCGCATTTGCCACGGTCAACATCTATGCCTTCTGCATTAAGCGAGACATCACCATCAAGCTGCCCAAAGAAGTCCCCGGCGCCATCGCCCAGAACTTCCGCGACATCTTCGCCTTCAGCTTCTCCATCCTGTTTGTCGCCGTCATCGACGTTATCTGCCGCACCTGCTTGGCCGTCCCGTTTGCCAACGTCATCTCCACGCTGGTGAGCCCGCTGTTCGCCGCTGCCGATTCCTACGCCGGCCTCGCCCTCATCTGGTTCATGATCCCGCTGTTCTGGTTCATGGGCATCCACGGCCCCTCGGTCGTTAAGCCTGCCCTCAACGCCGCGCTGTTTGGCAACATCACCACCAACCTCGCCACGCTGCAGGCCGGCGGTCACCCCGCCCTCGCCCTGACCGAGAACTTCGGTAACTACATCGGCGAACTCGGCGGCACCGGCGCCACGTTCATTGTCCCGATCATCTTCCTGCTCTTTATGCGCTCCAAGCAGCTCAAGGCCGTCGGCAAAGCCTCTGTCGTACCCGTGATGTTCGCCGTCAACGAACCGCTGCTGTTCGCCGCGCCCATCATCCTCAACCCGTACTTCCTGATCCCGTTCCTGTTTGCCCCCGTGGCCAACGTCCTCATTGGTAAGTTCTTCATCGACTTTTTGGGCATGAACGGCTTTATCTATGCCATGCCGTGGGCACTCCCCGGACCGATCGGCACCTTCATCGACACCAACTTCCAGCCGATCTCTCTGGTCCTGGTTGTCGTCCTGCTGGTCGTTGACTTCTTAATCTACTACCCGTTCTGCAAGGCCTACGACAACGTCCTGTGCAAGCAGGAGGCCGAGACCCTGGCCGAAGAAGAGGCCGAGGAGACCAAGGCCGTCAAGACCGCTACCGCCCCCGCCGTTGAGGCTCCTGTTGTCGAGACCGCTTCTGCCACTGAGGCCTCCGCAGCTCCGTCCGCCCTTAAGGGCAAGGATCTGAGGGTTCTGGTTCTGTGCGCTGGCGCCGGCACCTCTGCACTGCTCGCCAACGCGCTTAAGGAAGGCGCCGACGAGCTGGGCATCGACATTACCGCCAACGCCGGTGCCTACGGCAGCCACTACGCCATCATGGACCAGTACAACGTCATCGTCCTGGCTCCGCAGGTTCGCACCTATTACAACGAGATGAAGGCCGACACCGACCGCCTGGGCATCACGCTGCTGTCGCCCAAGGGCAAACAGTACATCGACCTCACTAAGGATCCCAAGGGTGCCGTCGCCTGGATCGAGGAAAACCTCGAGGCATAAGACGCTGACGCCACCTGCCGCTCGCAGAAAAAAAATGGCCCGTGCATCGATGCGTGATGCGCGGGCCATTTTGTTTAGACCGCACCCGTCCTCCTGTTCATCTCAATCTGTAACATCTAGCCGAGTTTTTCGGTCCCAGCTGTTACAGATCGAGATGAACGCACAGGCCAAGCCGAAAATCTCGATCTGTAACATGTAGACCACTTTTGACCGTCTAGTTGTTACAAATCGAGACAAACGGAATAAGCCGGGCCAAAAATCTCAATCTGTAACATCTAGCTGAGATTTTCGGCCCTACCTGTTACAGATTGAGACAAACAGGCCGAGCACGTCTACGCCCGCAGGTCCTTTACGCTGGAACGCTCGACCAGCACACCCGAGACAAGCGTACGGCTTCTGGAGCTCGGGGCTTCCAGACCTGCGACGACTTCGTTGAGCGCACGGACTGTCTCTAATACACATCTGACGCTGCCGACGATCT
>URKV01000092.1 GCA_900548565.1 uncultured Collinsella sp. | reverse complement strand
TTGCCCAGGTATCCCGGGGCGTCTCGTCCTCGTCTTCGTCGTCCACGTCGCGCATACGCTCTGCCTCGGCACGGGCACGCTCGTCCTCGGCACGCTCGTTTTCCTCGTACAGCGCCTGGCGACGAGCCTCTCGTTCGTCCGCCACCTTGGCGGCGTCATCCAGCTCGAGCATCGCGGCAGCCTGGTCGACCGTATTCTCGGCAGTGTCCGCAGCGTCCGAATCGATAGCGTCGCCGCACTTCTTGAGCTCCTCGGTCATGCTACTCACCTCCCTTCATCTGCGATTCCGCGATGGCACGGTACACCTCGCAGGTTTCCATAAGCTCGTCGTGCGTGCCTAGGCCCACGATCTTGCCGTCTTTGAGCACCACGATCTGATCGGCATGCAAAATAGTCGAGATGCGCTGGGCGATGATGAGCACCGCGGCATCGCACGTCTCGTCCCGCAACGCATGGCGCAGGGCGGCATCGGTCTTAAAGTCCAGGGCCGAAAAACTGTCATCGAAGATATATAGATCGGCATGCTTCATGAGCGCACGGGCGATTGCCAAACGCTGGCGCTGGCCGCCCGAAAAGTTCGTGCCGCCCTGCGCCACCGGGGTATCGAGCCCCTGCGGCTGATCGAGCACAAAGGTGCTCTGGGCAACCCGGAGCGCATGAAGCATGTCGGCCTCAGTCGCGTCTTCGTTGCCAAAGCGCAGATTGCTTGCCACGGTGCCCGAGAACAGCCATGCCTTTTGCGGCACATAGGCAATGCGCCCGCGAATCTCGTCTTGCGAAAGGTCGTGCAGATCAACGCCGTCCAGGCGAATGGCGCCCTTGGTGGCATCGTGGAAGCGCAGCAGGAGCTTGGCCACCGTCGATTTGCCCGAGCCCGTCGAGCCGACGATCGCGGTCGTCTGACCGCGGCGGCAGATAAAGTTCAGGTCGCACAGCGTGTCCTCGTCGGCGTCGTCAAAACGAAACGACATATGATCGAACACGGCGACCGCGTCGGCTCCGTCTGCGGACTCAGGCGCCCCGTCGCCCAGCGTAGCCTTGCCGTCCACGATGCTCGGCTCGATTTCGAGCACCTGCTGCGCACGGTTGAGGCACGCCGCGGCGCGCGGAAGCGTCAGAATCACCATCTGCGCCATCATCACAAAGAACAGGATCAGAATTGCATACTCCAGCACCGCCGAGATACTCGCAATCTGCATGGCGTGGACGCCCACGCGGTTGCCGCCCACCCACAGCACCGCCACCTCGGCGATGTTCATCAAAAAGAAGCTGGAGCTGTCGAGGCCCACAAACAGGTGGTTGACCTTGATGGCGTTGGCCGCGTAATCGCTAAACACCTCATCCAGGCGCTGCTCCTCGTGGCGCTCCTTGTTAAATGCGCGGATGACGCGCACGCCCACGATGTTCTCGCGCAGCACCACGTTCATGCGGTCGATAAAGCTCTGCAGGCGCATAAAAATCGGCGCGGCGTTAGCCACCGTAAAGACCGCCGCCACCAGCACGATCGCAACCACCACGCCCAGCAGCGTGCCCATGGCGGGATCGATGAACCAAGCAAAAATGATGCCTGCCACGGCCAAGAATGGCACCGGCAACACCAGCTGAATCGTCTGAAGGACAGCTTGCTGAATCACGTTGATGTCGTTGAGCGAGCGTGTGATCATCGAACCCGTGCCAAAGCGCTCAAAGTCGCTGGCGGACAGCTCGAGCGACTTGTCGTACACGGCATTGCGGATATCGCAGGCCACGTTGGCGGCCAGGCGCGCCGAAAGATAGCAGCCCAGCACCGTGCCGCCGCTGGCCATGCCGGTCGCGATAAGCATGTACAGGCCGTTACGTAAAATATAGTCGACATCGCCCGTGGTAATACCGGTGTTGACCATGTTCGCCAGCATCGTGGGAACCAACAGCGTACCGACGTTATCTATCAGCACCGCAAACAGCGTCACCGCAATCAGACCGCGGTACGGCCTCATAAACCTCATTAAGAGTCGCATGTGTCCCCCTCGCCCTTATCGTCAGCCTCGTTCTCGGTGGCCACTTGCCGTTTAAATGCCTCGCACTCTTCGTTCAGAACATGGGAGAATTTACCGACCAGGCGCATGATCTCGCGCTGTTCCCACGGCTCGAGCGCTTCGAATGCCTGTTGCTCGGCTTTTTGCGCCGGTAACGCGTAGCGCTTGGCAAACCGCACGCCTTCTTCGGTCAATCGCACAACCTTGTTCTTACGACTGCCCTCGGCAAACTCCAACGTCGCAAGCCCTCGCGCCCTAAGCGTCTTGATCGCCGAATTGATGGTCTGTTTGCTGTAGAACCATTCACTCGTCAGCCGACTCACGGCAACGCTTCCGCCCGCTGCACTCGTGTCGACGAGCATCCAGTAGGCGCAGTCCGAAAGACCGCAGGTACGCGCGAACTCCGAATAAATACGGTCAAGCCCGTTGAGCATCCGGTCGAAATCGACCGGGCTAACTGCCCTATTCATCTCTCCCACCATTCGATAGTCCGAGTTTTGACCAATTAATATCTCTACATTAGTCCGAGTTTTGACTATCGTCAACAAGCTCGTTGTTTATGGTCGGCTCTACATAAGCATATCGACAAAAAAGACCGCCGGCGCGGGGGCGGCGCCGGCGGTTGCGAGAGAATATCGAGTGTTGGCTGTTAAGCAGCGACGGCCTCATAGACCGTAGCACCCGAGAAGCTGTCATGCAGGCTCTTGCCGGCAATCCACGGCAGCTCGACGACCTCGCAGACCGTGTTGACCAGCTCGGAGCAGTCAGTAAAGTGGCCCTTGTCGTTGAGGGCCTCGCAATCCTGAACACGCCAATAGCCATCGGTGTGCGTGATGTAGTACTCGTGATCGTTGATCGACACGAAAGCGCGCGTCTTGGAACGCAGCAGCTTCAGAAATCCTTCGAAATCGGTCTCGACGACATCTCCAGCCTGGAACATGATGTTACCTCCTGGCCCGGCGCCACCACGGCGCATTGATAAACGTTGGTACTCCTTTAGTAAAACCTTTATCAAAGGTTATGCGTTCGTCATTTAGGCAAGTGGTAAAAAAGCGCAGGGTAGACGGGATAAAACGTTTAACCATCCCATTTGTTTGTCACATTCTGAAGGTACTTTTATGCAAACCTACTTTTCCAATTGGAATCTATCCTTTTGGCCGGGCAATTGACCGTCTACCGTTTGAGCCCGACGGGTATGAACGGGGCATCTGCAACGCCACCGCAAGGAGACACCATGGAGACTATCGAAGCACTCATTCACCGTCGCAGCTGCCGCAACTACAGCGATCGTCCCGTCGAGGCCGAAAAGCTTGCACGTATTATCGAAGCCGGCCAATATGCACCGAGCGGCATGGGCCGCCAGCCGGTGACGTTTGTCGCCGTCACCGACCCCGCGACCGTCGAGCGTCTCTCACAGCTCAACGCCCAGGTCATGGACAGCAACAGCGACCCCTTCTATGGCGCCAAGACCGTTGTGGTGGTGCTGGTTGACCGCAGCGTGCCCACACATCTGGAAGACGGCTCGCTCGCCATGGGCAACTTGCTCAACGCCGCCTATGCACTGGGTGTCGATTCGTGCTGGATTCACCGCGCGCATGAGTTCTTTGACTCGCCCGAGGGCCTGGAGCTGCTGGCCAGCTGGGGCCTGCCCGCCGACGGCAACCTGCGCGGTGTCGGTAACTGCATTCTTGGCTACGCCGAGGACACGCTACCCGAGGCAAAACCGCGCCGCGACAACGTCGTCTACGTAAGGTAATTAGTTCCGCCGTTCTACCGAACGGCGGGCTCGTTGACGCTGCGCGGGCCGCATTCACGCCAATCTGACGTTCAATTTCGAGGGCGCGACCAGAAGGTCAGCGCCCTCTCATTTCACGTCACCTTGGCGCAAATGCGGCTCGCTCGCTTTTGGCGACTGACATCGAATGAGCCACTGTCTTGGGCAGCTAAAAAAGCCCCGTCCCAAATTAGCTACCCCACTCGTAACTTATATTGACGTCGCCGTTGTCGTCGTTTCGTTCGTCTGGGTCGTTTCGGCGTCGTTACCTTGCTCGCCTTCGTCCTTTTGAGCATCTGCGATGGTGGAGGCCGCCGCAACGATACCACGCTGGGGCGCGACGCCCGTCTGGGTCTGAGCGCCCTCGATAACTTCTGTACCTGCATGCGCGAGCTCGGGCGATTTAAACACTGCGTCCAAGTTGGCGCCACCGCCGGCGTAGCCAAGCACAGCGAGTGCGATGACGATCACTGCAACGGCGACCGCGATCGGAACATAACGGTGCCAACCAGCCGGATTGAGTCCGCTGCGGCGAGCCGCCCCGCGGCTAATATAACCGAGCGTTCCGTCGTGCTTGAGCTTTGAGCCCACCACGCGTTTGCGGCCCCACAGCGAGGACTCGGCCTGCATTGCCAAGCGGGCGCTTGCCGAAGGATAGCCGTATTTAGTGCGCTTGAACGAGCCATCAAACCCCGAGGCGTGTTTGCCCCACGTCACCGATGTTGTGCGTCGGTTGACCGGCGCGGCACTCCGCCTTCTGCGGCTCGGTTTTGAAGTCTCAGCCATATGCCCTCGCACGCCGTAACCAAATCGAAACAATAACGCTTTGGACTGTAGCACACGCGTCGCGTGCGGTCACGGGCGCCTCGCTCAACGGTCATCGTCCTTCAGCAAGCGCCACAGCGTTGTACGGCTTATGCCCAGCACCTCCGCCGCACGGGTTCGGTTGCCGTGGAGATGGTCTACAACCAGATGCGCGATATCTCGCTCGGTATCGGCCAGCGGTCGCAGGATATACAGGTCACTTTCAAGCGTCGGGGCGCCAAAGGTTGCGGTCTTAATCACGTCCTCTTGGGCGAGCACTTCCTCCGCCACAGCGCGGTCCACCGTGCCCGTCCCCACCAATATATACAGTCGTTCCGAGACCTCGCGGAGCTGCAGATAGTTGCGCGGCCAGCGGTAAGCATCGAGCGTCTTCGTCGCCGCGGCAGACAGCGTGGGCGCTGCCGTCCCAAATGCATCAGCGAGATATTCCAAATAGCGCGCGACCTTCGTCGACGCGGCTCCCTGCTCGGCGATTGCCGGCGCGACGCTCACCGCGCAGGCGAAGCGCTCGGTCACAAAGGCGGCTTGATCACTTTCGCCGGCGCCCGGCATGTCATTCGCCGTCAGCACCACATGGCAGCGCGTCGCCAACGCGGTGTCGGTCATCGTGGAGACCAGCTCGCGGAGGCGCTGGGGGCCAACCGCGTTCCAGCCCTCAATGCAAAGGGTCAGCCCCATTTGGAACAACGGCGATTCGACGCTTTTGAGTACATGGCGCCAACCGCGCTCGGTGAGCTCATCGAGCGCAACGGAAACAAAGGGCCGATCGGCAAAAGGACCGTCCAGATAGAGGCGCTTGGCGATCTCGACCTGACCCGCTCCCAGCTCGCCCTCGAGCATAAGAGGCACACCGCGCGCGTAACTCTCTGCAACCGGCGCAGCCACCGAGGCCGCCCCCTCAACGATGCCGTACGCGCTCGATTCGTAGCGGGCCTCAACTTCGTCGGCGTTGAGCCACTCGATGCCCGCATGCGCCGCGGCACCGCGCACCTCGCGGACCACGACGACCCAAAGCCCCCCGCCCTCTTTGTCGGTGGGGCGAACGGTCAGGCTCAGGCGCGCACCAGCACGCCCCATAACCAGACGCGCGCCGTCTCCTATACGGTCGAGGCGCTCAGCTACAAAAGCCGCCACATCCCGCTCAAGCGCCGCGTCATTCATGGTCGAGATCGCGACGTCCCCACGCGCATCGATTGCCAATGCCGAGGCCCCGGCAGCAGCCAGGGCCTCGGTCAAGATGTTCAGCTTGGCATCGCTATCCATGATTTGCCCCTGTCCGCGGCGACATGCAGCCGCCGACGGTCGCACGACCGAGTGTTTCAAAATTGAACGATATTGCTCACCAAACACTATAGGGCAGAAAGCGCCGTCCTGCGAGTATAGGTGTTGCCCCGCATCGCCATCCTGGCGGGGCGATAAGAGCTCTTCGGGACTTATAAACCTGCGGACAAGCCATACCCGCAAGAGCTCCTATCGCTCCACCGTGAGAATGCGCTCACCAGCACGCAGCACGCAAACAAGCTACTTCTCTACCAGATTCCCAGTACGTGTTGCATTCCCAAACTCATGCACGCAATGCCAATCCAGCAGCAAAAGCCCAGCGCGATGGGCTTGCCGCCCTTTTTGACCAGCTCGACGATATCGGTATTAAAACCAATAGCCGCCATGGCCATCACGATAAAGAACTTCGACAGCTCCTTGATGGGCGCCGTGATGGACACGGGAAGCTGAAACACCGTGGTGATCACGCTCGCCAGCACAAAGAACAGCACAAACATGGGAAACGCGCGTTTAAGGGAGAACGTGCTTTTGGCGTCGCCGCCAGCCTTGCGTGCCAGATGCATCTGCCAGCATGCGAGGACCAACGTGATGGGAATAATGGCCAGCGTCCTGGTGAGCTTGACCACTGTGGCGCTCTCGAGCACATTGGCGCCGGGATGCATGCTGTCCCAGGCGCTCGCCGCAGCCGTTACGGACGAGGTATCGTTGATGGCGGTGCCGGCAAACAGGCCAAAGCCCTCGTTGGTCAGCCCGAGCATGCCGCCGAGCGTCGGAAACACGAGCGCCGCGATAACGTTAAACAGGAAGATGACCGAAATAGCCTGGGCAATCTCGCGATCGTCGGCATCGATGACGGGCGCGGTCGCAGCGATGGCCGAACCGCCGCAAATCGACGAACCCACACCTACAAGCGTCGCGATCTTGCCCGGCACGTTCATAACGCGGCAGAGCACAAAGGCAATGACAAGCGATGTCGAGATTGTCGCCACGATAATCGGCAGC
>URKV01000091.1 GCA_900548565.1 uncultured Collinsella sp. | reverse complement strand
GAGTCTCGTGGGCTCGGAGATGTGTATAAGAGACAGGTTCATGGCCTGCTCCTCGGTGTAGAAGGGGCCGATCGGCTTGGTCGGGTTCTTGAACGCGGGATCGTCGGGATCGCACTCGATCTGGGTGACGACGGTGGCGGCGTGCCAACGCTTGTAGCGCTTGTGCATCTCGCGGCCGATGCCCTGCTGCAGGTGATAGCCGATGTAGCCCTGGGACATGGCGCCGCACTCGGGCAGCGGCATCTCGGGGGTGCCGATGGCGTCGTGGGCGGCGGCGAAGGCGTTCTGGATCATGCCGACCTGCGGGCCGTTGCCGTGGGTGATGATGATCTCGTTGCCCTGCTCGATGAGGCCGAGGAGAGCGTGGGCGGTGTTGCTCACGGCCTCGATCTGCTCGACGGGGTTGTTGCCGAGGGCGTTGCCGCCGAGGGCGACGACAATACGATCGGGCTTGCCAAGAGGCTTAGACATTGCTGGAATCCTTTCTGTAAAAGGCCTACAACCCATTAATAACCCGCGTCCGTGCGATACGCGAGTTTATTAGGGTTTATATTCTCTTTATCGCTCATTTTATTCATTTTGAAAATACCTAAGCGGCGAACGGTCGATTTTACCCGCTCAGCGTAAAGAAGCCCAGTTCAGGTATATCTACGCCATTTACGTGCAACTTTATTTAAATAGAGCAGGGATTAGACCAGATTATGCAAACTATATCTTTGCTAAACACAAAACGGACAGCGCAATATCTTACTCGCACTATACGCGATTCTATACATTAATTTGACGAGTATGCATCCCTGCAAAAACATGGGGCTTTTCATCCAACATAAGGGATAGCCGATCGCGCTTCACCCCGCGGCAAGCGACTGCGAGTTCGCAGTATGGAACTTTACCGTCGGCTTCTGCATGAACGCTGCCGACGCCCTTTCGCTCCTGCGCGCCCAAGCAGCCGAGAACGCTAACGGCGCCACTGCCAACCTGGCCACCCTCAACAACGGCGCCGCCAGCCTTTTCGCAAAGTACCGTGCTGGCTCGCTGGCTTTGAGGCCTAAGCGAGCTTTGCTATTTGCCAATTTTTGTATGATTTGGGTCAAATCTATCTGCCAATTTTTGTATGATTAGGGTCAAATCTATTTGCCAATTTTTGTCATTGAGGGGTTTTAATGCTACGCCGTAAGGTCACTGACAGGCTTTTGAGCTGGAAGAACAAATCCAATAAAGCGTTGCTTGTTACTGGCGCGCGTCAGATTGGCAAGAGCTATGCAATTCGCGCGTTTGGAAAGAGCAACTACGCTTCGTATTATGAGGTCAATCTGTTACTCGATGCCGAGGCAAGAGACGTACTTGTTGGCGCTAAGAACTCCATTGACTTCATCAACCGTGTGGCCCTTCTTGCGGATGCACCGCTTGTTGAAGGAGACACGCTTATCTTCGTCGATGAGATTCAGGAGTATCCGCAGATCGTTACACTTATGAAGGCGCTGGTCGAGGACGGACGCTTTAGCTATGTCTTCTCGGGGTCTATGCTTGGGACTGAGTTTAAGGGGATCTCTTCTTTTCCGGTGGGGTATGTCGAGCACATTGTTATGCGACCGATGGATTTTGAAGAGTTCTGTTGGGCAAACAGCATCAGCGAGAATGTGCTTGCAGACATTCGCAGCTGCCTTGTCGAGAGACGTCCCGTCGAAAACTATATTCATGAGGCGATGCTCAAAAACTTTAGAGCCTATATCGTTTGCGGCGGCATGCCAGAGGTCGTTCAGAACTATATCGATTCGGGCTATTCGCTCGTGAGAACGCGTGAGCTTCAAATTCAGCTAGTCGATCAGTACAAAAGCGATATCTCTAAATATGCATCGACTCGAGCGTTTAACGTTCGCTCCATTTTCGAGCAAATTCCCGTTCAGCTTGAGGCGGAGTCCCATCGCTTTATCGTCTCGTCTCTAGGCGAGGGAGCTCGTCTTCAAAAATACGAGCAGGATTTCCTATGGCTGGTGAACGCAGGCGTTGGATTGATGGTCCCCCAGGTGACGGAGGCCCGGAGTCCTCTTAAGAGGACAGAGAAGGCAGCCGCCTTCAAACTATACGAGTCCGATACAGGAATGCTCGCATCGCGATATCCCGGTAGCACGGCACGCGCTGTATATCTAGATATGAAAACCCCCAACCTCGGCGGTCTCTATGAAAACGTGGTCGCGCAGGAGCTTGTTGCCCTCGGAGCAGATACGTGGTACTACCAAACACGTGAGGTCGGTGAAGTCGACTTTGTAATCGAAGGCGCCCGAGGACATGTTGTCCCAATCGAAGTCAAATCGGGCAAGAAAGTTCGAGCACATGCGGCCCTCGATCGCCTGATGAGTGTGGGCGAGTACAAGATTCCCGAGGCCGTTGTGCTGAGCCACGAAAACCTTAGCGAAGAGGGCAAGATCCTGTACGTTCCAATCTATATGACATTCTGCCTCGATGAGTTTATGGAAAAGGACGACCCCAACAACGATTTCTCATTTGCACCCATATCTCTCTAGATCATCTGAACCAACAACCAAGCCCCCTCCATAACCAAAGTAACGCGTGGTTTCGCGGCCGCGCCGCGAAACAGCGACGGGGACAAAAGGCCCCACCAACCACGTCCTTCATTCAGCCACACAATCCAAGGACGTAGTCGTAGCAGGATCTGAGGGCTGACCTTCGCGGACACTCCGCAGGACGAAAGAACCCCCGCCGCACGTAGTGCGCAGCGGGGGTTCTTTCATGTCCGAGGACGTCCGCGAAGGTCAGCCCTCAGATCCTGCGGTGAGAGACCTAGGCCTCGTTGTACACCGTCTTGAGCTTCAGCAGGTGAGCATAGCGGTCCATAGCGGCCTGCTCGTTCTCCTTGAAGAGCTCCTCGGCGCGCTCGGGGAAGGAACGCGTCAGCGAAGCGTAACGGGCCTCGTTCATCAGGAACTCCTGATAACCGCCCGCGGGCTCCTTGGAATCGAGCGAGAACTTCTTGCCGGCAGCAGCCTCGGGGTTGAAGCGGAAGAGGTTCCAGTAACCGCACTCGACAGCCTTCTTCATCTCGGCCTGGCAGTTCTGCATGCCGCCCTTCTTGATGGAGTGCATCTCGCAGGGGCTGTAGCCGATGATGAGGGACGGACCGTCGTAGGCCTCGGCCTCGTGGATGGCCTTGAGGGTCTGAGCCGGGTTGGCGCCCATGGCGACCTGCGCCACGTAGACATAGCCGTAGCTCATGGCAATCTCGGCCAGAGACTTCTTCTTGGTCACCTTACCGGCAGCGGCGAACTGAGCAACCTGACCCAGGTTCGAGGCCTTGGAGGCCTGACCGCCGGTGTTGGAGTAGACCTCGGTGTCGAAGACGAAGACGTTGACGTTGTGGCCGGAAGCCAGGACGTGGTCCAGGCCACCGAAGCCGATATCGTAGGCCCAACCGTCGCCGCCGAAGATCCAGAAGGACTTCTTGGTGAGGTAAGCCTTGTCGGCGAGGATCGCCTTGGAAGCGTCGCAGCCGCACTTCTCGAGCTCGGCAACGTAGGCAGCGGCAGCGGTCTTGGAAGCCTCGGCGTCGTTGACGGAGTCAATCCAAGCCTGACCGGCGGCCTTGAGCTCGTCGGACGGACCGTCAGCGGCGATAATCTCTTGCGTAGCAGCGATCAGCTTCTTCTGAACGGCCTCGTAACCGACGGCCATGCCCAGACCGTGCTCGGCATTGTCCTCGAACAGGGAGTTGTTCCACGCCGGGCCGTGACCGTCCTTGTCCTTGCAGTAAGGAGCGGTGGCAGCGGGGTTGCCCCAAATGGAGGAGCAGCCGGTGGCGTTGGAAATGAACATGCGGTCGCCAGCGACCTGGGTCACCAGACGTGCATAGGCGGTCTCGGCGCAGCCGGCGCAGGAACCCGAGAACTCCAGGTAGGGCTGCTTAAACTGGCTACCCTTGACGTTGGCCGCGATGAGCTCCTTCTTCTCGGAGACGTTCTCGACCATGTAGTCCCAAACGGGCTGCTGGTCCATCTCCTGCTCGGTGGGAACCATCTCGAGGGCGCCCTTGGGGCAAACCTTGACGCAGTTGGTGCAACCCATGCAGTCGAGCGGGGACACAGCCATGGTGAACTTCATGCCCTTGGCCTTGGGGCCCATGGCGTCGAGCGTGCGGGTAGCCTCGGGCGCGGCGGCAGCCTCGTCCTCGGTCATCGCGAACGGACGGATGGTGGCATGCGGGCACACGTAGGCGCACTGATTGCACTGGATGCACTTGGTCTCATCCCAGTGGGGAACGACCACGGCGACGCCGCGCTTCTCGTATGCGGAGGCGCCCAGCTCAAACTGGCCGTCGGCGCAATCGACGAAGGCGGAAACAGGCAGGCTGTCGCCGTCCATGCGATCGATGGGCTCGAGCAGGTTCTTGACCTGCTGGGCGATAGCGGACTTGGTCTCCTCGGAGAGCTCGACGGGAGCGGCATCCTCGGCGGTAGCCCAGTCGGCCGGAACCTCGAACTTACGGAAAGCGGTAGCGCCGGCATCGATGGCCTTGTGGTTGGCGTCGACGATGGCCTGGCCCTTCTTCATGTAGGACTTGGTAGCCGCGTCCTTCATGTACTGCAGGGCGTCCTCGGCGGGCAGGACCTTGGCCAGCGCGAAGAAGGCGGACTGGAGTACCGTGTTGGTGCGCTTGCCCATGCCGACCTTGGCGGCCAGGTCGATAGCGTCAATCAGGTAAACGTTGACGTTGTTGTTCGCGATGTAGCGCTTGGCCACGGCGGGCATGTGCTCGGCGAACTCCTCGTCGCTCCACTGGCAGTTGACCAGGAAGGTGCCGCCCGGCTTGACGTCGCGGACCATCTTGAAGCCCTTAACGATGTAGCTGGGGTTATGGCAGGCGACAAAGTCGGCCTTGGTCACGTAGTACGGCGAGCGAATCGGGGAATCACCAAAGCGCAGGTGCGAGACGGTGACGCCGCCGGTCTTCTTGGAGTCGTACTGGAAGTAGGCCTGGACGTACTTGTCGGTGTGGTCGCCGATGATCTTGATCGAGTTCTTGTTGGCGCCGACGGTACCGTCGCCACCCAGACCCCAGAACTTGCACTCGATGGTGCCGGGGGCTGCGGTGTTGGGCGCATCCTCGGCCTCGGGCAGGCTCAGGTTGGTCACGTCATCGACAATGCCGATGGTGAACTCGCGCTTGGGCTCGTCCTTCTTGAGCTCCTCGAAGACAGCGAACGCGGACGCGGGAGGCGTGTCCTTGCTGCCCAGGCCATAACGGCCGCCGACGACCTTGATGCCCGTCTTGCCGGCCTCGTAGAGAGCGGAGACGACGTCCTGGTAGAGCGGCTCGCCGATGGAACCCGGCTCCTTGGTACGGTCCATGACGGCGATCTTCTGGACGGTCTCGGGGAGAACGTCGACGAAGTGCTTGATGGAGAACGGACGGAACAGGCGAACCTTGACCAGGCCGACCTTCTCGCCGTGAGCGTTGAGGTAGTCGATGACTTCCTCGAGCACGTCGCAGAAGGAGCCCATGCACACGACGACGCGATCGGCATCGGGAGCGCCGTAGTAGTTGAACAGGCCGTAATCGGTGCCGAGCTTCTCGTTGATCTTCTTCATGTAGCCCTCGACGACGGCGGGAAGCTCGTCGTAGACCTTGTTGCAGGCCTCACGGTTCTGGAAGAAGATATCGCCGTTCTCGTGGCTACCGCGGGTGTGCGGGTGCTCAGGGTTGAGCGCGTGGTCGCGGAAAGCCTGGACGGCGTCCATGTCGCACATCTCGGCCAGATCCTTGTAGTCCCACATGGCGACCTTCTGGATCTCGTGGCTGGTGCGGAAGCCGTCGAAGAAGTTAAGGAACGGGGTCTTTCCCTCGATGGCGGCGAGGTGAGCCACCGGCGAGAGGTCCATGACCTCCTGGACGTTGCCCTCGGCGAGCATGGCGAAGCCGGTCTGGCGACAGGCCATGACGTCGGAGTGGTCACCGAAGATGTTCAGGGCGTGCGAAGCGACGCAACGCGCGGAGACATGGAAAACGCCCGGGAGCTGCTCGCCTGCGATCTTGTACATGTTCGGGATCATCAGGAGCAGGCCCTGAGAAGCCGTGTAGGTGGTGGTCAGAGCACCGGCGCCCAGCGAACCGTGAACGGTACCGGCTGCACCTGCCTCGGACTCCATCTCGACGACCTTGACCGGGGTGCCGAAGATGTTCTTGCGACCCTGGGCCGCCCACTGGTCGACATGGTCGGCCATCGGGCTGGACGGCGTAATGGGATAGATTCCCGCTACCTCGGTGTACGCATACGAAACATATGCGGCCGCCTCGTTGCCGTCCATAGACTTAAACTTACGCGCCATATACCCCTCTCCTCTCATATAGGTATACAGGCCCCGGCGATCGCCGGGATGTTGGCGTGATGGGATTTACGCTGTTGCTTCCAATCATCTGGCAGGCAGGCTCAGCAGCAGGTACGTGGCGTGGAGAGAAGACATGCCGAGGCGAGGAGCAGCTGATGCGCCCCACAGACCCGACCGCCCGTCTTGCACATGACCGAGCGCCGCAAAGGCCGCATGCCGGATGCTCCCGGGCACGCCCCGGCGATGGGAAGCGCCCGCAACGGAAATCCGCATGCGGGTTTATTGTACCCCGCCGTCAAGTGTAATTTCGGCAAATATAGGCGGGCGGTAAAGGTTTACCTCGGGTGACTGCCAAGGGCCAAAATGGCCCCTCCATCCCTGGGCGACCGGCTCTGGTGCGCCAAGGAGTGTCCCCAAGTGCCGGCAGAGACGATATGAGCAGGACATAAAAACATTGAGAGCCCCTGCTGCATGAAAGACCGCGGATTAGGCCGACAATGGTGAGTGTCTAATTCAGCCGCGGCGGCCACGCCGCATTCATGGAAGGGGCTCCCATGCTCGATACTACCACCTTCGTCGGCCTCGACGTCCACGCCCGCTCGATAAAGGCAGTCTCCCTCGACGTCATGACCGGGGAGGTGCGCTGCGCGACCTTCGGCTACGACGCCGGGGCAGTCGCGGAGTGGGTGCGGTCCGTGGACCCAAAGGCCAAGTGCGTGTACGAGTCCGGGGTCACGGGGTTCGACCTGCAGAAGAGGCTCTCCGGCCTCGGGGTCGACTGCGTGGTCGGCGCCG
>URKV01000090.1 GCA_900548565.1 uncultured Collinsella sp. | reverse complement strand
CGAGATGCTCAGGAGTCTCGTGGGCTCGGAGATGTGTATAAGAGACAGGTCCTGAGCGTCATCAGCATCTTCTACATTGCCATGCTCACGGGTGTGGCGGTGAACTACTGCAATACGCTCATCAAGCTGCGCCAAAAGGACACCATGGCGCGCTTTATGGACGATCTGGAGCATTTGGAAGAGCTCGATCGTGACGAGCTCGCCGACCTGTCGCGCCGTGTGCGCGAATATCGCCGACGCCAACGCTAGAACGGGCGCCGCGCGTCACGACGAGGGGGACTGAATATGAATATCACGGTATACCTGGGCGCCAGCGTCGGCAATGACCCGGCGTTTCTACCTGCGGTGCAAGAGCTGGGCAACTGGATTGGCTCCAACGGGCACGCGCTGGTATACGGCGGGTCCAAATCGGGCCTGATGGGCGCGCTCGCCGATAGCGTACTCGAGGCAGGTGGACACGTGACGGGTGTTGAGCCGAGCTTTTTTATAGAGGCCGAGTTTCAGCACGACGGCATCGATGACCTCATCGCGACGAGCGATATGGCCGAGCGCAAGGCCAAGATGATTGAGCTCGGCGATGCGTTCATTGCCTTTCCCGGTGGGACGGGCACGCTCGAGGAGATTGCCGAGGTCATGTCCGCGGTGTCGTTGGGGCACCTGAGTGCTCCGTGCATCCTGTATAACCTTGACGGTTACTACAACGACCTCAAGGCGCTGCTCGGGCACATGATTGATAAGGGGCTTTCGAGCCCGAGGCGCCAGCAAGGCATCTACTTTGCCGACGATTTGCGCGAGATTGTCTCGATTATCAACGGATAAGTCTTGAGCCTGCCCCACTATGACTTCCAATGGTGCCGTTTGTGGCGCAGATGGTTGGCTTGTCTGGGCAACGCTCGCTCTACAATAAAACGTAATTATGTCGACTTTGACCGCGGGAGGACCCGATGGACAACCTTGCCAAACCCACAAACCGCGCGCTGTTTTTAGTTAGCGTTGCCGTGACCGGTGCGTTCGCAGGTGCCGCGGTCTGGCTGTTCTTTTTTGCGATGGAGCACGGTATCGACTATCTGTGGACCGAGATCCCCCACATGCTGGGCGCGGCGTCGCCCGAACTCGCCAGCGGCCCGTTCGGTTTTCTGCCGTATCCGTTTTTTGTCTGCCTGCTGGGCGGCCTGCTGATCGGTCTATACGAAAAGCTTACGGGCACCAAGACCGACGACCTCAACCAGGTGATGGCTAAGGTTAAGCAAGATGGGCGCTACCCGTATGACAATCTGGGCAGGCTTTCGCTCGCGGCATTGCTGCCGCTGCTGTTTGGCGGAAGTATTGGACCGGAGGCCGGCCTGACCGGCGTTATCGCGGGTCTGTGCAGCTGGGTCGGCGACCGCATGCGCCGCTTTGGCGCCGAGTTTAGGGAGCTCACGCTGCTGGGCACCCAGGCCGCGCTGACGGCGCTCTTTACCGCGCCCGTCTTTGGCTTTGTGGCGCCGCTCGCCGGTAGCGCCGACGGCCAGGGCGAAGACGCCGACGATGGGTCCGCGTCCGGCGAGATCACCATCAAGCTGCCCAAGGCACAGAAGACTGTGGTCTACGGTATCGCGATCGCTGGCGGTCTGGGCACCTACCTGCTGCTTGGCCAACTTGTGGGCGGCGGCATGGGCATGCCCAGGTTCGAGGCCGCCGAGGTGGGCAACCTGGAGCTTGCCTGGCTCATCCCGCTGGCGTTGGTTGGCACCGTTTGCGGCTGGCTGTACTTTGTCTCGGAGCACGCGAGCGAGGCGCTGTCCCATGCAATAGGGGAGCGTCCTGTCGTCAAGGCCATGCTGGCTGGTCTGGCGCTCGCCATCTGCGGCACGGTCTTGCCCTACACCATGTTTGCCGGCGAGACCCAGGCCGATGTACTTATGGAGACCTACCTCACCATTCCCGCCGGCGTGCTTATCGCGACCGGTCTTGTTAAGGCCATGCTGACGCCCGCCCTCATCAACCTTGGTTGGCGCGGCGGCCACTTCTTCCCCGTTATCTTCTCGGGCGTAAGCCTGGGCTATGGCCTTGCCATCCTCACCGGCGCAGATCCGGTCTTTTGCGTCGCCGTCTGCACGGCATCGACGATGGGCGCCGTCATGCGCCAGCCTGTCATGGTTGTGGGCCTGCTGCTTATGTGTTTCCCACTCAAGGGTATCGTCTGCATGATTATCGCGGCCGTCATCGCCGCCGGCATCCCGCTGCCCAAGCCGCTGCGCAAGTAGCACGGTAGCGCGCAGTCAGTACAAACATCTCAAGTCCGGTGCGGGCGCTGTGTCACGGATTTGCGGGTGGACTGGATTTCGTTCGGTATCGGCGCTACTTCCAAATTGCAAGCGCGGCGGTGCCCAGTACGATGAGGGCGAGACCGATGGCGCTGCGGCGGGAGAGTTTTTCGTTGAATGCCAGGCGCGCAAATAGCACCGATACGACAATCGATAGTTTGTCGATCTGCACCACGACACTCACCTGGCCTGCAGCGATGGCATAGTAATAGAGCAGCCACGATGCTCCAGTCGCGATGCCCGATGTTGCGAGAAATGTGAGTTCGCGCCGGTCAACGTGCGCGACCTGCTCCAGTTTTCCCTTGGCTGCCACGATTGCCCATGCCATAACCAGTACCACGCAGGTGCGGATTGCCGTGGCCAGGTTTGACTCGACGCCTTCGATGCCGATCTTGGCGAGGACGGAGGTGAGTGCCGCGAACACGGCGGCGCCGAGGGCGTAAGCGAGCCAGGTTCGGTCTTGCTGCTGCTCGGGTTCGGCGGACTGCTTCTTCTCGATCATTAAAAACGTGCCGAGGGTGATGGCAGCGGTTCCCACGAGCTTAACCGCAAGGTTGCTCGTCTCGTCAAAAAGCGCGATGGCGACCAGCGCGGCGAGCACGGTGCTCATCTTGTCGACCGGTACGACCTTATTGACATTTCCGATGCTCAACGCCTTAAAGTAACAGATCCACGAAGCACCGGTAGCGAGTCCCGAGAGGACGAGAAAGAGCCAGGATCTGGGTTCGATGCTGCCAATGGTTCCAATGGATCCAGAAATGCCCGCCATTGCCCAGGCGAAAACGAGCACCACGCAGGTGCGAATGGCCGTCGCGACATCGGAGTCGGTCTGCTTGATGCCGCATTTGGCCAAGATGGATGTGATGCCGGCAAAGAATGCTGACGCAAATGCTGCGACAACCCACGACACGGGTGCGGTGCCTCCTTGGATAATGGGTTTATCCTGCGAGTTTTATGGACATGAGGATACCGCCCCACCATGAAGGTTTGATATGGCCGCGGCGAGACGGGGGTTATGTTCCGGGGAGCCATTTGGTGAAGGCTCGAATTGTCGATATGCTGTCGACTTCTCTTTGGTTTCCAAGATCTAAACGGCATGCTTCGAAGGGCGGCGGCGTTGTTGCTGCTTCGTCTTATCTAGTAAATGAGGTGGCGTGCAGCCCAAGCCCTTTGGCTGTCGATTACAGGTCGCGTGCCCGATAGACCTTGGTGCTGACGGCGCAGCTGATTGCACATAGCGCGAGGGTAAGTGCGGCGATGCCTGCACACAGACAGCCCAGAACGGCGGGATCGGGATTCGCTCCGGCAATCGACATGAGCCAGTTGCTGATGGGGTTGGAGGAGCTCAGCGTGGCCATGGCAAGGCATCCGAGCATGGCAAACAGACCAACGGATAGGCGCAGCGCCTCCATGTGTCCAAAGCGAAAGAACAGCGGCTGCGCCAAAAACACCATCATGAGGGAGATGAGCATTGATGCTGCTGAGGCTATTGCAATCTCAAAGACAATCTGTCCCGTCAACGGGATACCCGCGCTGTTGAAGAGCGGGAAGGAGACGATGCTCAGAAGCGCGGCGGCGCACGCCGTGACAGCCGAGAAGACAATGATGCTCAGGTAGCGTGCGCAGATGATGTCTTTACGCGAGAGAGACAGCGTTGCGCGATAGCGCTCCCAACCGTTTTGATTGTCGAAGCCGGCCAGCGAGCTCATGACCATGATGGGTGACATGGCACTGACCGCGCAGGCGCCAGCGCTCATGCCGGAATCGCCGTCCGATGCGTTGGCAAGGGTCAGCACGACGAATATGAACAGGCCGACGCCCGCGATGCTCGGGACGAGCGTGCGAACGATAGCGAGCTCGGACATAAAGGCGCGTTTCATTTCGAAGCCCCTTTCAGCATGAGGCGCAGATAGTCGTCAATGGTTGCCCGATCGCAGGGAATCTCGGGGAAGGCCTCGAGCGTTTCGCGACGGTTGGGCACGAGCACGTCCACGCTATAGGCGTGGTGGGCGGCACGGGCACCTTCGACGCAAGCCATAAGCTCGGCGGCCTGTGCTTGGGTGCAGTGGGCGATGCCGGCGCGGTCGGTAATGTCCTCGCGCGGCAGATCAAACACAATCGAACCGTTATCGATGCAGATGATGCGGTCGGCGGCACGATCGAGGTCGGACGTAATGTGGCTCGAGAGCAGCACGCTGTGCTGGCCGTCGGCGACAAAGGCAAGCAGCTCATCGAGCAGCTCCTCGCGTGCCATGGGATCGAGGCCCGCGGTGGCTTCGTCCAAAACGAGCAGCTTGGCATTGTGGCTGAGTGCACAGGCAAGCTGCAGTTTCATGCCCATGCCGCGGGAGAGGTCCTTGACCTTTGTCTTGGGATCGAGGCCAAATCGGTTGATGAATCCGGCGAACGTTTCGCGGTCCCATGTGGGGTACGTCGGGCCTACGAGCGACTCGATCTGGCCCACCCTGAGCGTGGAGGGGAAGGGGCACGTGTCCAGGACAAGACCGACGCGGGAGCGTAGATGGCGTTGCGATTCATCGGGCGCGTCGGCGCCACAGCGCTGCCCAAACAGGTGCACCTCGCCGGCATCGAGCTTTATAAGCCCGAGCGCGGCGCGAATGGTCGTTGTCTTGCCGGCGCCGTTTGCGCCTACAAAGCCAACGATCTGGCCGGGCTCCACAGCGAGCGTGACGTCGCGTAGTGAAAAGCGGTCGCTCACACGGCGTGAGATGCCTTTGAGTTCTAAAAGGTTTTGCATGGTATAGCCTTTCTTTCAGATGGCTACTGCATGGTTTCGGGGGCTACCAGGTCGAGCATCTCGTGCAGTTTGTCGCGCGTGACGCCCAGGGTTTCGGCTTGGCTCGCCGCTTTCGCAAGTAGCTCTTCGATATGGCAGAGCTGGTTTTCGCGCAAGAGTTCCTGGTTGCCCTCGGCGACAAAGCAGCCCTTGCCCTGCACGGTGCAGATAAACCCGAGTTGCTCTAGGTCGGCGTAGGCGCGCTTGGTGGTGATGACGCTCACGCCAAGATCGCTCGCGAGCGCACGGATGCTGGGGAGTTTGGCTCCCGCAGTGAGCGTGCCCGAAAGGATTTGAGCTTTGACCTGCGAGGATATCTGTTCGTAGATGGGCTTATCGCTCGAATTGGATAGGATGATGTCCACAGCGGCTCCTTAGCTGTTGGGCTACACGTGTATATAACCGGTAAGCACAGTATATATACACTATGCACAGTTATGCAAGAGGCAAATACGGATTGTCCGCTCGTTCATTCATCTCAATCTGTAACAACTGGAGAAGATTTTGGCTGCTAGATGTTACAGATCGAGACATTGGCCACCCGTCTATCCTTATATCTCAATCTGTAACAGATGGACCCGTTTTGAGTGGCTAGATGTTACAGATTGAGATCTTTCTGGGACGCCCGCCTGTTTGTCTAAATCTGTAACAGGTAGAGGTTCAAAAACCGTCTAGATGTTACAGATCGAGACAAACTGCTGCGGAGTGTCGCCATCGACTGCTAACCAGGCCCCAACTGATGAATTTGTCCTGATAGGCGCCCTAGAGCGGGATTTCGCGGCTACAATAGTGCGGTTACATCGACGTAATGCACTCAATGCAAGAAAGGATCCGCATGGCAAGCCTGTCGGATGAAATCTCGTCGCGCCGCACATTCGCGATCATCAGCCACCCGGACGCCGGTAAGACCACATTGACCGAGAAGCTGCTGCTCTATACCGGCAGCATCCAGACTGCCGGCTCGGTCAAGGGCAAGAGCTCGGCCAAGCATGCCGTCTCGGACTGGATGGACATCGAGAAGGAGCGCGGCATCTCCGTCACCTCCTCGGTACTGCAGTTCACCTATAACGGCGCCTGCGTCAATATCCTCGATACCCCCGGCCACCAGGACTTCTCGGAGGATACCTACCGTACCCTTATGGCCGCCGATGCCGCAGTCATGGTCATCGACGGTGCCAAGGGCGTCGAGGCCCAGACCAAAAAGCTCTTTAAGGTCTGTACGCTGCGCCACATTCCCATCTTCACCTTTGTGAACAAGCTCGACCACGATGCTCGCGATCCGTTTGAGCTCATGGAAGAGATCGAGAATGTCCTGGGTATCAATACGTATCCCATGAACTGGCCGATCGGCAGCGGCCGCAACTTCCGCGGCGTGTTCGATCGTCAGACCCGTCGTGTCATTGCCTTTGAGGGCGACGGCCACGCCAACGCCACCAAGAAGGTCGCCGAGGTCGAGGCCGAGCTGGGCGATCCTTCCATGGACGAGCTCATCGGCGAGGAGAACCATAAGAACCTGATGGACGACATCGAGCTGCTCGATGGTGCCGGCGACGAGCTCGACTTGGATGCCGTGGCCTGCGGCAAGCTGAGCCCGGCGTTCTTTGGCTCGGCGCTCACCAACTTTGGTGTGGAGCCCTTTCTCAAGGAGTTCCTGCGTCTGGCCCCGACGCCGCGCGCCTATATCGATACGCTCACCGGCGAGCCGGTCGATCCCTGCCGCGATGACTTTAGCGGCTTTGTGTTTAAGATCCAGGCCAACATGGACAAGAACCACCGTGACCGCATCGCCTTTGTGCGCATTTGCTCGGGCAAGTTCGAGCGCGGCATGGATGCCTTCCACGTGCAGGGCAACCGCAAGCTTAAGCTTGCCACGGGCACGTCGATGATGGCCGACGACCGCGCCATCGTGGACGAGGCGTACGCGGGCGATATCGTGGGCCTGTTCGATCCGGGTATCTTTAGCATCGGCGACACCGTGTGCTCCGGGAAGCGCCACGTGCAGTATCCGCAGATCCCGACGTTTGCCCCCGAAATGTTCGCTCGCATTACGCAGGTCGATACGCTCAAGCGCAAGCAGTTCGTCAAGGGCATGGAGGAGCTTGCCCAGGAGGGTGCCATCCAGATCTTCCGCGAGCTGGGTGCCGGCATGGAGAGCGTCATTGTGGGCGTGGTCGGCGTGCTGCAGTTCGAGGTGCTCGAGCGCCGCCTGAAGGCCTGTCTCTTATACACATCTGACGCTGCCGACGATCTTACGCGTGTAGA
>URKV01000089.1 GCA_900548565.1 uncultured Collinsella sp. | reverse complement strand
CACGCGTAAGATCGTCGGCAGCGTCAGATGTGTATAAGAGACAGACCTACGAGGCCGAGTTCGTGGGCAACGATGCTTCGAGCTACCTGGCCGTCATCAAGCTCAAGGACGCCGACGCCTCCAAGCTCACGCCGATCGAGATCGGTGATTCCTCCAAGCTCAACGTGGGCGAGTGGGTCATGGCGATCGGTTCGCCGTTTGGCAACGAGCAGTCTGTCTCCACCGGTATCGTCTCGGCGCTCTACCGCTCCACGGCCATGAGCTCTACCAGCGGCAACACTATCTACGCCAACATGATCCAGACCGATGCCGCCATCAACCCGGGCAACTCCGGCGGCGCGCTCGTCAACGACAACGGTGAGCTGGTGGGCATCAACTCGCTCATCGAGAGCTACTCGGGCTCCAGCTCGGGCGTGGGCTTTGCTATTCCCGTTAACTACGCCAAGAACATTGCCGACCAGATCATCGGCGGCAAGACGCCGGTGCATCCGTACATGGGCGCTACGCTTTCGAGCGTCAACGCGCTCAACGCCCGCACCAACAAGCTGAGCACCGATAGCGGCGCGTATGTGGCGAGCGTCGTTGAGGACGGTCCTGCCGCCAAGGCCGGCATTCAGGAGGGCGACGTCATCACCAAGTTGGGCGACGACGAGATCACGAGCGCCGATGGCCTGATCATCGCGCTGCGCAGCCACGAGGTGGGCGAGAAGGTCGAGATCACGCTCATGCGCGGCAAGGAAGAGAAGAAGGTCACCGTCGAGCTGGGCTCCGATGAGGAGCTGCAGAACCAGCAGCAGGACGACAGTTCGACCGACACCGGCAACGGCGGTATTACCGACGAGCAGCTGCGCCAGTACCTGGAGGAGCTGCTGGGCCAGCAGGGCCAGGGTCAGGGCTACGGCCAGGGCTACTAGCGAGCCGTTTCGCATATGCCGAAGCCAGAGGGGCTGTCCCGCCAAGTGTGGGACAGCCCCTCTTTTCTTGTTGATCCGTTGGGGACGGAGGAAAACGGATCACTTGGGGCTGACAAGAGGCCTGGTTCGTAATGGTCTGGACAGTTAGTTCAGATACGTATAAATCTGGGGCAGCTTGGGATGCGTTTTGAGCAATTTTTTGATTGAGATGGGGCTTGAATGGGTGCTTGGGAGGGCGAGCGGGACGTTTACACGGTTTCGAGGAGCTCAAATTAGTTGAAACAGGGGTGTTCGTGCCTGATCCAGCTCTAGGATTTATACGTATCTGAACTAACTGTCCGCCCCGGTCCGGCCGCTGCCGATTCGGTGCGGTTTGAGACCGCTATTCGGCCCCGTTGCGACCGGTGGTACTCTTGTATCCGTTTGAAATCGAGCGAAGGAGTGCCGCTATGGAGCAATCGAGTCTGTTTGGTGACGGCGTGGACATCGATACCGAAACGTCTACGACTGCGGAAGCCACCGCGCCGACCGATGCCCGTGCCCAGGCGGCAGCGCGCGCGGCCGAGCTGCGCCACGAGCTCGATTACCACGCCTATCGCTACTACATGCTCGACGCGCCCGAGATCACGGACGCCGCCTTTGACAAAATGCTCGTTGAGCTGCGGGAAATCGAGGCGACCTACCCCGATCTGGTAACTCCCGACAGCTATACCCAGCGCGTAGGTGGCTACGTGAGCGAGCAGTTTACGCCGGTCACGCACATGGCACGCATGTATTCCATGGACGATGCCATGGACCTGGACGAGCTCGACGCGTGGCTCCAACGCACCGAGGATGCGCTCGGCGCCGGTAGCGTCACCTATACCTGCGAGCTCAAGATCGACGGCCTGGGCGTGGCCCTTACCTACCAAAACGGCACCTTCGTACGTGCGGCCACACGTGGCGATGGCACCACGGGCGAGGACGTGTCGCTCAACGTGCGCACCATCAAGGATGTGCCCATGCACCTGTCCGAGCCGGCGCTTGTCCACATGGGCGCCGACCGCGAGCGCACCATTGAGGTGCGCGGCGAGGTCTATATGCCCAAGGGCAGCTTTGTGCGCCTGAACGACGAGGCCGATGCCGAGGGCCGCGACCCCTTCGCCAACCCGCGCAACGCCGCCGCCGGCAGCCTGCGCCAAAAAGACCCCAAGGTCACGGCGCGCCGCGATCTGGCCACCTTTATCTACGCCATCGCCGATACCGACCCGCTGCACGTCCACAGCCAGCGCGAGTTCCTCGATTGGTTGCGTAGCGCCGGCTTTAGCGTCAACCCCAACGTGGCTCGTTGCGCCACGCCCGCCGAGGTCCACGAGTTCTGTGCCCAGGCGCTTGAGCACCGCGGTGACCTGGACTACGACATCGACGGCGTGGTCGTAAAGGTCGACAGCTTCCAGCAGCAGCTCGACCTGGGCTTTACTGCCCG
Source organism: uncultured Collinsella sp. (assembly GCA_900548565.1). GTDB lineage: Bacteria > Actinomycetota > Coriobacteriia > Coriobacteriales > Coriobacteriaceae > Collinsella. Next base: position 5,183 of record URKV01000089.1, on the reverse strand, counting down.
CGCGCCGCGCTGGGCCATTGCCTTTAAGTTTCCGCCCGAGGAAAAGCAGACCATCCTGCGCGAAATTCGCATCCAGGTGGGCCGCACCGGTGTGCTCACGCCGGTCGCCGAGTTCGACCCGGTGACGGTTGCCGGCTCCACCATCGCGCGCGCCACGCTGCACAACATCGACGAGATTCGTCGCAAAAACGTGCGCGAGGGCGACACCATCATCGTTCACAAGGCGGGCGACGTGATTCCCGAGGTCGTGGGCCCGGTGCTCGACAAGCGCCCGGCCGATTCGGTCGACTGGCACATGCCCGAGGTTTGCCCCGTGTGCGGCAGCCCCGTGGTCCACGAGGATGGCGAGGTCGCTTATCGTTGCGTCTCCATCGACTGCCCCGCGCAGCTCAAGGAGCGCCTGCTCCACTGGGTGAGCCGCGGCTGCATGGACGTCGACGGCCTGGGCGACGAGATCGTCGACAAGATGATCGCCGCCGGCCTGATCCACGATGTCGCAGACTTCTACCAGCTCACGGTCGATGACATCGCAGGTCTGGACACGGGGCGCACCTATGCCAGCTCCAACAGCAAAAAGGGCGTCAAGAAGGGCGACCCCATTCCGGTAGGCCTCAAGACGGCCGAGAAAATCATCGCCGAGCTCAACAAGTCCAAGAGCCAGCCGCTCGGTCGCGTGCTGTTTGCCCTGGGCATCCGCCACGTGGGCAAGAGTGTGGGTGAGGTCATCGCCGAGCGATTCCTGTCGATTGACAAGCTCATCTTGGCGAGCGAAGAGGACATCGCCGAGTGCGAGGGCATCGGTCCCAAGATTGCGGCGAGCGTCAAGCAGTTCCTGGCCGTTCCCGAAAACCTTGCCGTCCTGGAGCGCCTGCGCCAGGCGGGTTTGTCGCTCGAGGTTGACTTGGGTGCTGCGCACGCGCAAGCCGCAGCCGACGCAGGCGTGGCGGGCGAGCTCGCCGACGCACAGCCGCTCGCGGGTCTGACCTTCGTGCTCACCGGCACGCTCGTCAACCGCACCCGCGACGAGGCGGGCGCGGCGCTCAAGGTGCTTGGTGCCAAGGTTTCGGGCAGTGTTTCAAAGAAGACGAGCTATCTGGTCGCCGGCCCCAAAGCAGGCTCCAAGCTCACCAAGGCCGAGCGGCTGGGCGTACCCGTGCTGGACGAGGACGCACTCGAGCAGATTCTTGCGACCGGTGAGGTGCCCCAGGCTTAGTGCATCGATAACCAAATTGAAGATCCGCCCGGAAAGCATGATTGAACTGCCTTCCGGGCGGATCTTATTTGGACGGGGCAACCGGCACCGTGATCTGCGTCACGTAGGTCGCGGGGTCGTCGCTGATGATGTCATCGATCAGGGCGATCTCGCGTTGCCCCGCTACGCCACCAGCTTGTCAAAAGCCCCGCGCCGGTTGAGCACGGTAAACGCGACAACACAGATGACTGCCGACAAAATCGATCCACACGGCGAGGCGATGCCCATGGGAAACAACGTATCGGAATAGGCGTTCGACAGCAGCCACGCGCCCGGCACGCGAATGAGCGCCACGGCCAGCACGTTGTGCGCAAAGCCGATGTAGCTCTTGCCGTATGCAGCGAAAAAGCCGCTAAAGCAAATGTGGATGCCGGCAAAGATTGCATCGAAAATGTAGCTGCGCATATAGCCGGTGCCGGCAGCGACCACCGCGGCGTCCTTGGCAAAAAAGCCGATAAACGCCGGTGCCACCAGCCACATCAGCACCGTGATCAGACAGCCGTACACCACCGAGATCGTCATGGCGTCCTTAAGCACCTGACGCGCGCGGTCGCCCTTGCCCGCGCCGGCGTTTTGCGCCGTGAGCGCGCTGACAGTGGCGCCCATGGAACTCGGCACAATGAACAAAAAGCTGATCATCTTTTTCGACCAGGCCCACGGCGGCGGCGTCGACGAGCCCTCGGTGGTTGGCGATGACGGTGATAAACATAAACGCCACCTGGATGCAACCGTCCTGCACGGCCACGGGCACGCCGATCTTAAGAATGCTGCCGAGCACCTCGGGCTGGGGGCGCAGGTCGCTACGCTTAACGTGGATGTTCGTGCGACGGCTCTTGAGCCACACGAGCGCGAGGGCAACGCTTGCCGTCTGGGCGGTTACCGTGCCGAGCGCCGCACCCACGGGGCCGAGTCCCATGTGGCCGATAAATAGAAAGTCGAGCGCGATGTTGATGATGCACGCCACGCCGATCACGTACATAGGCGAGCGCGAATCGCCCAGCCCGCGAAAGATGGCCGAGAGAATGTTGTACGCGGCGATAAACGGAATGCCGACAAAGCAGATACGCAGGTAGGCGGCGGTGCCTTCGACTGCCTCGGCCGGCGTGCCAATGAGCGCCACGATTTGCGGGCACAGTGCGAGCAGGACAGCGGCCAGTACCACCGAGACGCCCATAAAGAGCGTGATGGTGTTGCCGATGGCGGTCTCGGCGCGATCGAAACGGCGCGAGCCCACAGCGTGGCCGACGATAACCGTCGTTCCCATGGCCAGCCCCACGAGCGTCACGGTAATGATGTAGAGCGTCTGCGCGCCATTACCCACGGCGGTGATGCCGGCGGCACCGCTGAACTGCCCCATCATGTACAGGTCGGCCATACCGTAGAGCATCTGCAAAAAGTACGAGAGCATATAAGGCAGGGCAAAGACCGCGATGGTCTTAAGGACATTGCCGCGTGTGAGGTCGTGTTCCATGGGCGGGGCTTTCTGGCTGGGTTTGTTTACGTACCAGTGTAGTGAAAACCCTATAACGATTGTAGAGTCAAGGTTTGTGATGACGCCGGAGCGAAAAAGTCTCGCGCACCATTATTCCGAGTGAATATGGACACACATCACGAGAACTCGCCGCCGGCGCTAACCTTGCAGAAAACGATTTCGGAATACTTGACACCATTATTCGGCGCGCAATAATACGTGCGTTTGCGAACAACGTTTGATGGGGGTTGAACCTGCGTGCGCAATCTCAAAATACTGTTTTCCTATCTAGGGGCATACCGTCGCGATGCCATCCTCGGCGTGTTCTTTGTGTCGGTCGAGACGGTGCTCGAGCTGTTTATCCCGGTCATCATGGCCAACATCATCGATGTGGGCGTGCCTGCGGGTGATATCAACTACATGCTGCTGCAGGGCGCGTACATGTTGGTGTGCGCTGCGCTTTCGCTGGTACTGGGCTTGGGTTATGCCCGCACGTCCGCCCGCGTTGCCTCGGGCCTAGGCGCTAACCTGCGCGAGGCCGAGTACAAAAAGATTCAGACGCTCGCTTTTGGTAACCTGGACAACTACGACGCCAGCTCGCTCGTCACCCGCATGACCACGGACATCACCGTTATCCAAAATGCTGTGGGCAACGGCTTTCGCCCTATGGTGCGCGGCCCGGTGACGCTTATCGTCGGCCTTATCTACGCGCTGATGCTGTCGCGCCCGCTCGCCACCGTCTTTGCGATCATCTTGCCCGTGCTGGCAATCGTACTGGGTGCCATCACCTATCGCGTCAGTCCGCTCTACCGCCAACTCCAGACCTCGATGGACCACCTCAACGGCGTGGTACAGGAAGACCTCACCGCCGTGCGTGCCGTCAAGGCCTACGTTCGTACCGAGCACGAGGAGGCCAAGTTCGACACCGTCAATACCGAGCTCGCGCGCACTGCGACAAAGACCTTTGGCAGCGCGGTGCTCAACCTGCCGGTGTTTCAGCTGTCGATGTACGTGGCTGCGCTCTCCATCCTGTGGATTGGCGGCCGCATGATTCTCGCCGGCAAGCTGGGCGTGGGCTCGCTCACGGGCTTTATGAGCTACGTGCTGCTGATCATGAATTCGCTCATGATGATTTCCAACGTGTTTTTGCTGCTCACGCGCGCTCTTACGAGTGTGGGCCGTATCGCCGAGGTGCTCGACGAGGAACCCTTTATCGCCAACCCTGCGGGAGACCTCGCGACTGCGGCGCCAGTGGACGGCAGTATCGAGTTTCGCGACGTTTCCTTTAAATACCGCGCGGATGCAGCCGAGGATGTGCTCGAGCATATCGACCTTCGCATCGAGAGCGGCTCGACGGTGGGCATCCTCGGCGGCACGGGCTCGGGCAAGAGCTCGCTTGTGCAGCTGATTGCGCGCCTGTACGACGCCACCGAAGGCGCCGTGCTTGTGGGCGGACGCGACGTGCGCGACTACGACCTCGCGACTCTACGCGACGCCGTGGGCATTGTGCTGCAAAAGAATGTGCTGTTTACGGGTACCGTGCGCGAGAACCTGCAGTGGGGCAATCCGCAGGCGTCGGACGATGAGCTCCTCGCGGCTTGCCGCGCGGCGTGCGTGGACGAGTTCCTTGATCGCATCGGCGGACTCGACGGCGAGTTGGGCCAAGGCGGCGCCGGTGTCTCGGGTGGCCAGAAGCAGCGCCTGTGCATCGCACGCACACTGCTCAAGCATCCGCGCGTGCTCATTTTTGATGACTCCACCAGCGCGGTCGATATGGCGACCGACGCTAAGATTCGCGAGCACATCGCTCGGATTCCCAATACGACCGTGCTCATCATCGCCCAGCGCATCGCGAGCGTCATGGATGCCGATCGCATTGTGGTGTTGGATGACGGTCGTGTCCACGGCGTGGGCACGCACGAGGAACTGCTGGCGGGCGACAACATATACCAGGAGATTTACGCCTCGCAGATGGAGTTTGCGGGGAACACGGACGCCAGCGACGGCGGCGACGATGGCTGCGCGAATGATCCGTTTTCCTCCGTTCCCAGCGGATCGCCCTTGGAAGGGGGTGAGCGCCATGCCTAAGACCGCAGCCCAAGCACGCCCGGCCGACCTCAAGCGCACGGTGCGCCGCCTGCTCTCCTACATGGGGCATGCCAAGTTCTCGTTGCTCGCGGTGGGCGTGCTCGCCTCCGTCGCCGCCATCGCGAGCCTCGTCGGCACCTACATGGTGCGCCCCATCGTTAACGGTTTGGCCACGGGCGGGGATGAACTGCTCGCCAAGCAGGTCATCCTGACGGCGATCATCTACGCCGCGGGCGTGCTTTCGGCCCTGGGCTACTCGCAGATTATGGTGCGCGCGGCCCAACGCGTGGTGTCCGATATTCGCCGCGACCTGTTCGCGCACATCCAGACGCTGCCGACGATCTTACGCGTGTAGATCTCGGTGGTCGCCGT
>URKV01000088.1 GCA_900548565.1 uncultured Collinsella sp. | reverse complement strand
CAGATGTGTATAAGAGACAGCTGGGCGAGCGTATCGCCGACGGTCGCACGCGCGTGTACCTGGTCAACACCGGCTGGATTGGCGGCGGCTACGGCGTGGGCCATCGCATCGAGCTGGCCTACACGCGCTCGCTGGTCGCGCGCGCCCTCGACGGCACCATCGAGGACAGCGAGTTCTTGCACGACGACATCTTTAACGTCGACATTCCCACGACGTGCCACGGCGTGCCCGATGGCATCCTGGTGCCGCACCAATACTGGCAGAGCACCGCGCGCTATGACGAGGCCGCGCACAACCTGGCAGTGATGTTCGAGGAGAACTTCGAGAAGAAGTACTCGCACCTGCCCGAGTCCGTCAAAGCCGCCGGCCCGCACGCTCAAGTACACGCCGACGCCCGTCATCGCGGCCGCGGGTTGCTGGGACTTCGCCACTAGCTTCGCCGTGAGTCCATATCCACCACAAAGGGGACAGGCGCCTTTATGGTGGTTTTGCTCGCGTGGATGACTCGGGTTACAATACGCCTGACATATCGTCCCCTTCTCCGGATGGGACAGCGCAAGCGTTCTTGTGACGGCACCGTAGGACTTTGAAGGTGGCCGTTGTAAGGGCGCTTTTTGTTTAGGCGCCCTCACTCGGGCGCGCACAATGAAGGGAGAGCGTATGAAGAGCTTTATTGCCGAGGATTCATTCTGGGAGCTGTTTCCGCAGGCAGCGGTCGGTGTTGTGGTCGTGGAGGGCATGAAGCCCACGGCTCAGATTCCTCAAGAGGACGTGGATGCGATTGCGGCGTTGCTCGACCGCGCCAATATCGATGCGGAGCGTCATCTGACCAGCGACACTATCAGCGAGAACGCACCGGTCAAGGCATGGCGCGAGGCCTATCGTCTGTTCAAGACCAAGAAAGGCGCGCGCTGCTCGATCGAGAACTTGCTCAAACGCGTGCTCAAAGGCAAGCCGGTGGGCCACATTACGCCCGCGGTGGATATTTACAACACGGTGTCGCTGACCTACGCGCTGCCCGTGGGAGGCGAGGATCTGCATGCGATCGAGGGAGACCTTCGCTTGAAGGTGACCGACGGTGGCGATGCGTTCTTGCCGCTTGGCGAGGAGGCGGACGATCCGACGTTGCCCGGCGAGCTCGCCTACATCGACGATGCGGGCGCTGTGTGCCGCTGCTGGAACTGGCGCGACGGCGTTCGCACGGCGCTGTCCGATGATTCGGCCGATGCGTTCCTGGCGATTGAGTGCGTGGAGCCCGAGCGGATGGGGGAATGCCAGGCCGCGATCGATCGCCTCGCTGAGTTGCTCGAGCGTTATCTGGGAGCGACGGTTGTCGTTAAGACGCTTGTGACCCGCGACAATCCCTGCGTGGAGCTGTAGCGAAGTCTGCGGATCAAACTCGACGGTCAAAACCACCACAATGGTGCCTGTCCCCTTTGTGGTGGTTTTTATGTTGATGGGTCAACAAATAGGGAGTGCAGGAGTGGCGGTCGTTAAGTACGGTTAAGATGTTTACCCGTAAGCATTATGCAAGCGAAAGGCGGTCGTCTCCCATGCAGCAGAACGACGAGACACGTTTTGAGGACTTTGTCGGACTGATCAGCGGCCTCTACAAGGAGATTCAGCGCATCAAGACGTCCGAAGGTGCAAGGCTGGGCCTCAAGGGCTCCGACGTCATGTGCCTGTACTATCTTGAGCGCAGCAAGGACGGCCTGACTGGCGCCGACCTCGCCCGCATGGCCGGCGTTACCCGAGCCGCCGTTTCGCGTACACTGGCACATCTGGAGGAGGGCGGCTACGTCGAGGTCGATGACTCGGGTGATGCGGCCGTCAAGTACCGTGCCCCGGTGCGCCTGACTGCCCTGGGCGGCGAGAGCATGAGCGAGGCCGATCGCATCATTCGCGAAGTGCTCGACACCACCGGTAAGGCCATGGGCGTGGAGCAGCGCGAGCAGATGTACGCGTCGCTGCGCACGATTCTCAATACCTTGCGCGAGATCTAAGGCCGCCAAGGTATTTGCTTCCCATTAACAACTGCATAGTCCCGTTTGAGCGCGTATACCGTGCCGGGGCCTTGCTGTCAAAATTCCCTGCGCGGGACCTGCGCAAGAAAGGATTCGCTATGTCCGTCCGCATTATTACCGATTCCGCAAGCGATATGTCGCCGGCCGAGCACCCAGCACTGGCCGTTTTGCCGCTGTCCGTCACCTTTGGCACCGATGTGTACATGGATGGCATCGACATCGATCACCAGCGCTTTTACGAGATGCTCGTGGAGCGCGATGAGCTGCCCAAGACCGGCCAGGTCAACCCGTACGCGTTTTCGCAGGCCATCGCCGAGGCGCGTGAGGCCGGCGACGAGGCCGTGATTATTACCGTGGGCGCTAAGCTTTCGGGTACAAATCAGAGTGCCCGTGCCGCACTTGCCGAGGCGCCGGGCGGCGACGTGTACGTGGTGGATAGCAATAACGTCACTCTGGGCGAGCGTGTCCTGGTCGAGTATGCCCTGCGCCTGGTGAACGAGGGCCGTAGTGCGGCCCAGATCGCGGCGGCCGTCGAGGCCGTCCGTGACCGCGTGGTCGTCATCGGCCTGCTCGAGACGCTGGAGTACCTGGTGCGCGGCGGTCGTCTGTCTGCTGCGGCCGGCGCCGTGGGCACGCTGCTCAACGTAAAGCCCGTGGTGGCTGTCGAGGACGGTCTGATCGTGCAGCTGGGCAAGGCGCGCGGTTCCAAGAACGGCCGCAACCTGCTGAACCAAAAGGTCGAAAAGGCGGGCGGCATCGACTTTTCCATGCCGCTGGCGCTCGGCTATACGGGCCTTTCGGATGCGGTGCTCAAGAAGTATATCGAGGACAGCGCGGCACTTTGGGCTGGCCATACCGAGGGCGAGTTGCCCGTTCACACCATCGGCGCCACCATCGGTACCCACGTAGGCCCTGGCGCCGTAGCCGTAGCCTTCTTCCAGCCCGCCAACTAACTGACCTGCCATAAACCACCACAAAGGTGCCTGTCCCCTTTGCGGTGGTTTATGCTTTTCCGGGTGGAAGGGAGCGAGCAATGGCGTCTGAGGGCTTTTTTGAACGGGTGTACGAGGTGGTCGAGCAGATCCCCGAGGGGATGGTCGCCACGTATGGTCAGGTGGCGCTGCTTGCCGGTCGACCACGAAGTGCGCGGTATGTGGGGTATGCCCTGCATAGCAATCCGCGCCCCGGCGAGATTCCCTGTCACCGCGTGGTGTTTGCCGACGGGCGCATATGCGAGGGTTTTGCTTTTGGCGGTCCCGATGCTCAACGTGAGCTTTTGCTAGGGGAGGGTGTGGCGTTTAAGGACGACATGCACGTCGACCTGGCCGTCTGTCGTTGGCCTGCCGGACTCTAACAGCTCTGCCATGGCCAGAACCACCACAAAGGTGCCTGTCCCCTTTGTGGTGGTTTTCTGTTGCAGGTTTACCGGGGCTAACTTATGGAGAAGCTATGGCGGCGAATATTGATGCTGCAAAGTAAACCACGGTGAACTATATTGTATTCAGCAACGGAGCAGGCAATAGGCGATGAAAAAGCCTGCCCTGTTGAGTTTGATTCGCATTCCTCCCCTCTGTGCGATTCAACGGTGTACTTCGGGAACGGGCCCGCCGGCAACTGACTGCCGGCGGGCCCGTTCCTGTTTATCGGGGGAGTGCAATGGGCGGAGCCGAAGCAGTCCGGCTCCGAAAAAGGCGGACGTCGTAGCGCCCGCCCTAAAGCAATCGAAAGCTCAAGCCAGCAAATCGGTCTAGTACACCATGCCCATGGCGTCCTGAACCTCTGCCAGGGTCTGATCGGCGATCTCGTTGGCGCGACGGTTGCCCTCGTGCAGGACGTCCTTCACATAGTCCAGATCGTTCTCGTAGCGCTGGCGACGCTCGCGGATCGGTGCGAAGTACTCGTTGACGGCCTCGGTCACGTACTTCTTGAGCTGGCCGGAGCCGCCCATGCCAATCTCCTCGGCAATCTCGACCTCGGAGCGACCGGTGCAGATGGCGGCCGTCGAAAGCAGGCCGGACACGCCGGGGCGGTTCTCGGGATCGAACGTGATCATGCGCTCGGAGTCGGTCTGGCTCTTCTTGATGCGCTTGGCCGTCTCCTCGGCGGTCATCGAGATGTTGATGGCGTTGCCGTAGCTCTTGCTCATCTTGCGACCGTCCAGGCCGGGCAGCAGCGGGGTTTCGGACAGCAGCGCGTCGACCTCGGGGAACACCTTGCCGTAGCGGTTGTTAAAGCGGCGGGCGATGGTGCGGGTGAGCTCGATGTGCGGCAGCTGGTCGCGGCCGACGGGCACCACATTGCCCTTGCAGAACAGGATGTCGCAGGCCTGGTGCACCGGGTAGGTGAGCAGAAGGCCGGTGAGCTCGTGCCCCGAGGCCTCCATCTCGGCCTTGACCGTGGGGTTGCGCGCCAGCTCGGCCTCGGACACCAGCGACAGGAACGGCAGCATGAGCTGGTTGGCGGCGGGCACGGCGGAGTGCGCGTAGATCATGGTCTTGTCGGGGTCGATGCCGCAGGCAAGGTAGTCCATGACCATGTTGTACACGTTGTCCTGGATGTGCTCGGTGGTGTCGCGGTCGGTGATGACCTGGTAGTCGGCGATGAGTACGTTGGTCCTGGCGCCCATGTTCTGCAGCTCCACGCGGCCCTTGAGGGTGCCAAAGTAGTGACCCAGGTGCAGACGGCCGGTGGGGCGGTCGCCGGTAAGCATGGTGAACTTCTCGGGCGTCTTGGCCAGGCCCTCGCGAATGGCGTTGCTCTTTTGCAGCGCGACTTCGTAGCTGTTCTCGTTTGGCATGATTGCTCCTAACGTTCGTTCGCAGGTTTTGATGATAGCGTGTTTATTGAGATGGGTGGGCGTGAGTGGGTGAGGGACTGCCAGGGGCCGGCTTTCAAGTCCGCCGCGGCGTTTGCGCGAACGGCTACCAACGCCTTGGCACATCCTCGGCAGCTTGCCCTAGAGCTTGTGGTGGCGCTCTTCTTTGCGCTCCTCGGCTGCCTGCTCCTCCTGCTTAAAAGCGGGGTCGTCGGGAGTGACCAGCTCATCTTCGTGCGTGCGCTTGTTGTAATGGTGGCGCAGCACGGGCTCAAACAGGTGCAGGTGCTTGGCGAAGGCCGCCGAGCCAATGGCGAGCACGGTAAAGATGAGCACGCGCATGGGGACCTCGACCTGATTGATGGCGGCGGCGCCGGCCGAAAGCATGATGCACCAGGCATAGATGAGCAGCACGGCCTGTTTTTGGTTGTAGCCTTCTTGGATCAGGCGGTGGTGGATGTGGCCCTTGTCGGCCTGCCCGATGCTAATGTGGGCGCGCTTGCGGCGCACAATGGCGCTAAACGTGTCGATGATGGGCACGCCGGCAACGATGAGCGGGATGATAAGCGAGGTGAGTGCGGCGGTGCGGCTCACGTTGAGCAGCGAGATGGAGCCCAGCGCAAAGCCCAGAAGCAGCGACCCCGAGTCGCCCAAGAAGATGCTTGCGGGGTTGAAGTTGTAGCGCAAAAAGGCCAGACAGGCGCCAAAGAGCGCAATGGAGAGCGCGGCGGCGTCGATGCGGCCCGAGAGAACAGCCATCGAAAACATGGTGAACGATGCGATGCCGCAGATGCCCGTGGCCAAGCCGTCGAGGCCGTCGATGAGGTTAATGATGTTGGTGAATGCCACCAGATAGATCACGGTGATGGGGTAGGCGAGCCATCCGAGCATGATCTCGCCGGGGGCAAACGGGTTGACGATGACGCCGATTTTTAGGCCGCCGATACAGGCGATAAGCGCGGCGAGGACTTGTCCGGCCAGCTTTTGCTTGGGCGTGAGCTGGAAGACGTCGTCGATAGCGCCGGTCGCAAAGATGACGGTAAAGGAGAGCGCCAGCATGGGATAGCTAATGTGAAGGCGCGGGTGCGGCACCAGGACGGGTGGCCAGCCTAGGTACCAGGTGCCTAGGATTTGCACAGTGCAGGCGACGACCAGGCCCAAAAACACCGCCGTTCCGCCCAAACGCGGGATGGGCTTGGTGTTGATGCGGCGCTTAGAAGGATAGTCGACGGCATCGAGCTTAATTGCCAAGCGCTTGACCAGGGGCACCGCGAGGAAGGTCGTGATAAAGGCCGCCGCTGCCACGCATAGGTACGGTATGTAGCTCGGGGATGAAGCCATGAATCTAAAAACCGCCAAGCGTCGAAGGGAAAGGTCAGAAGAACGCCATGCGCAAAGGGCATAGCCGAACCATAATACTCGACCAAGGGGGGTGCATGGAATTGCACGCAGCGATAATCACGCGCTTACCAGATATTGGGATGTTGTCGATGGCTTGTCGGGATGCCGGCGGGGATCCATACGGACTGTAATGGTGATTTTCGGCAAAAGAAAACCACCCCCCACGTTACGAAAATGAACCCACCTAAAACAGGTGGGTGCCCTCATCGACTGTTCCAGCGTCCTTAACAACGAAGGATACCTGTACTAGGTACGACTGTGTGGGCTCCCTAAATAAACGCGACGGTTCACCCAGTTGCTCCGCGGGGGGCGGAATACCTACATCATAAAGCGGCACTTTATCGATTCCAGTCTTGACATTACAAAAATCGTGTCGGACGATTACGGCGCCTTGGGCTCGAGCCGTCTGTGGGGTTGATCCCTTTACGTTTGAGCTGCTGAATCGTTGTTTTGGAGCATGGTTTTATGCCGACGTCGTTGACCGAACTTTTTTCGCCCGCCTGCCATTTGTGTCCGCGCCGTTGCGGTGCGGCGCGCGATGAGGGCGCGCACGGCGTCTGCGGTGCTAACGACACGCTCAAGGTGGCCCGCGCCGCGCTTCATATGTGGGAGGAGCCGCCTATCTCGGGCGAGGCCGGTTCGGGCACGATCTTCTTTAGCGGCTGCTCGCTCAAATGTATCTACTGCCAGAACCACGAGATCTCGACCGGCAATTTTGGCCTTGAGATTTCGCCTGAGCGCCTGGTCGAGATTATGCTGGAACTGCAGGACCAGGGTGCGAACAACATTAACTTGGTGACGGCGACGCACTATGCGCACCTGTTGCCTGCCGCGATTGCCGCGGCACGGGCGCGCGGACTGGTTATCCCAATCGTCTACAACACGAGTGGTTACGAGCGCGCGAGTGCCGTGGCGGCGCTGGGCGACCTGGTTGATGTGTGGCTCACCGACTTTAAATATGCCGATGCGGCGCTTGCGCAGTCGCTTTCTCATATTAAGGATTACCCGCGTGTGGCCGTGTCGGGTCTGGCCCAGATGGCGCGCGAGATCGAGCGCCGCGGGGGAGAGTTGGTGGACGAGGACGGGCTTATGAAGCGTGGCATCATCGTGCGTCACCTGGTGCTTCCGGGGCATGCAGACGATTCGTGTCGCGTGCTGGACCTGGTGTGGCAGACGGTGGGCGACGTGCCGATCTCGGTTATGAACCAGTACACGCCCAATGCGCTCATGCGCGAGCAGGGCGGCGACCTGGCACGCGCCGTGACGCGTGAGGAGTACGAGCAGGTGCTCGACCATGCCGACGACCTGGGTTTTACGACGATGTTCTGGCAAGAGGGCCTGTCTCTTATACACATCTGACGCTGCCGACGATCTTACGCGTGTA
>URKV01000087.1 GCA_900548565.1 uncultured Collinsella sp. | reverse complement strand
GATCGTCGGCAGCGTCAGATGTGTATAAGAGACAGGTCAAAGGGCGCATAGATACGGCTCACCATAAGCAGGAAGGCAAACATCACCAAAAAGTCGACCTGCCCGGAGGCGACCATCGCGGCACCCGTGACCAGCGTGGTGGCAATGCCCAGACGCAGGATGGCAAAGGCGGAGTTGACCAAAAGCCCGTTAACGAGCTCACCCTTGGTGGTCTCACGCTCCTCGGCATCGATCACGACGTTGAGCCCCTCAAGATAATGGGCCTCCTGGTTGGTGGCGCGGATCTCGCGAACGCAGTCGAGCGTCTCTTGAATCGCCTCGGTAACCTTGACCTTCTCGGCGCGCACGCGATCGAACACCGGGGTCATGGGGCCGCGTGTTAGATACAGCACGGCAAAGGCCACGGGAACGCTCCAAAACGCCGCAATCGCCAGCTGCCAGCAAAAGAACAGCGACGCCACGAATACAATGGCGCTTGCGATGATGGCACCCCAAAGCTCTCCCAGCACGTGGCTGTAGGCGTGCTCCATGGCCTGGACGTCACCCATGATGGTCTCGGTTAAATCGGCCAGATCACGACGACCAAAAAACGACAGCGGCAGTTTGCGCAAGCGCTCGGCGATCTCCATACGCTGCTTGCCGCACTCCTCGTAAAAGATGCAGTAAGTGTAGTAATACTGCTGCCAGTTAGAGACAAAGAGCAACACGAAAAAGACCAGGAGGCCGCCCACGATCGGCAGGGCATCCGGCAGGTCAGTCCCGCTGGCGAGATGCTCGACAAAGCCGGCCATAACCAGGAATAAAAAGCCCATGCCGGCCATGGTAATGAGATTGGTGAGCGTGGTCCAGAAGATGCCGCGTTTTACGCCGGCGATGCCTTTATCGGATAGGAAATACTTCTTTTGGAATGAGGCGGACATTTAGGCCTCGCCTCCCTTCGCGACGGCGGTATCCGCGGTCGTAGCAGTAATCTTCCAACTCGCGGCCTGCTCGTACTCAGCCCACATCTTGGCATACAGGCCGTTTTGGGACAGCAACTCGGCATGGGTACCCGACTCCTGCACGCTGCCCTGGTTGAGCACCACGATTTGGTCTGCGCCCACCACGGTCGAAAGCCGGTGCGCAATCATAATGACCGTGCGGCCCGCCGCCAGCTCGCTAAAGGCGCGCTGGATGAGCGCCTCGTTCTCGGGATCGGCAAACGCCGTGGCCTCGTCGAGCACCACGATAGGCGCGTCTTTAAGGATCGCGCGGGCGAGTGCCACGCGCTGGACCTCGCCGCCCGAAAGATATGCTCCGCCGGCACCGAGCATGGTATTGATGCCCTGTGGGAGCTTGGCCACAATATCGTCGCACTGAGCTGCGGAGAGGGCCGCACGCACTTCGTCGTCAGTGGCCGTAGGCTTGGAGGCGCGCACGTTATCGGCAAGTGTTTGCCGGAACAGCTGGTTGGCCTGGAACACGAAGGCGACCTGGCCCATAAGCTCGTGCGGATCCATATCGCGAACGTCCACACCACCTACGAGCACTCGACCCGAGGAAACATCCCAAAAACGCGGGATCAGGCTTGCGCAGGTTGACTTACCGCCACCCGAGGGACCCACCAGGGCGAGGGTGCTACCAGTGGGAACGCTGAAACTCACATGGCTAACGGCAGGTGTTTCGGCACCCTCGTAGGTAAAACTCACGTCCTCAAATCGCACGTCGCCACCGACAGGGTGCTTGGGTTGGGCGGGCACGGAGAGCTGCTTGGAATCCATGACGCTTCGAATACGAGCCAGCGAATCGGCACTCGTCTGAGAGGCCTCGCCCACAAACATGAGCTTGGTCATGGCCGTCGGCACCACGGCCGAAAATATCGCGTAAAACGTGAAGTTGGCCATAAAATGCGCGAAGTCCGTCTCGCCCGGCGCCAACAGCAACGCCACGGGCAGCAGGAATGTCACAAGGCCATTGAGCGCGGTAAGGTTGAGCACCTGCGGACCTCGGCAGAACGTGCCCGCATAGTTTTGCGCCATGTCGGCGTATTCGGCGATCGCATCGTGGAAGGCCTTAAAGGAGTAGACCGTCTGCTGAAACACCTTGACCACGGGGATGCCTCGTACGTATTCGGTGCCGGTCTTGTTCATCTTGACCAGCGCTCCCATGTAGGCCTTCATGAACTCGGCGCCTTTGCCGCTCATCATGGTGGCCATGGCGCCAAACGAAATGGCCACCGAGATGAGGCATGCCGCGCCCAAGCGCCAATCGAGGGCGAAAAGCAGCACGAGCAAGCCCACGACCATGGCGACGGCGCCTGCGATATCGGGCAGCATGTGTGCGAGCAAAGTCTCGGTGGAGGCGGCGCACCCGTCTACAATGCGGCGCAGCTCGCCGGTGGCATGCGTGTCGAAGTAGCCGAGCGGCAACTTAAGCAGGTGCTCGCTCGTAGCCTTACGGATATTGGACGCGCAGCGAAACGCGGACAGATGCGTGCACATGAGCCCCACGAAATAAGCTACGATGCTTGCCAGGGCAAAACCCACGGCCCACCAACCGTACATCGCGATGTTAGTGGCTTCGCTCCAGTTGGGCGCCACGGCGATCAGATCGCGCGCGACAAGCCAAATGCACACGTACGGGCCAAAGCTCAGCAGCTGCGAGAGCGCCGAGAGCGCCATGCCCAAATACGTTAGGAATTTGCGGTCACCGGCATACGCAAGCAACTCGCCGATGCCTCCACCTTCCCTTTTTGATTCCTTTGCCATGAGATTCCTTTCTAACGGCTTGAGAGTTAACCGTAATGAACTTATCATTGATGTGTTAGCCATGGCTCACAATCAAGCCAGGCGTGGACGTTTCTGCAAAGGAAAGGGACGCTTTTGCAAATACAGCGGGCAGCGACCGACATAACCGAGCTCTACGCACCGCAATTTGAGCAGTTTGGCCTGGAGCTTACCGGCAAGGGCGCCGTCTTTACCGGCGAGGTGGCAAACGACCGGGCGCACGGCCGCGCATGGATCATGCCTCTCTCCCCTGCCTGCATCGTCATGAAGCATTTCATCACCCCGACGCACGATATGTACCTGGCCGAATATACACCCGAGCCATACGCCTGCGTGAGCGAAGTCAGCGCGCCCACACTTACATGCATGCCCGAGGCTGGCATAACGCCCGCGAACCTCAAACCATTGCATGGACCGTGGCCAAACAATGCCGTTTGCAGCTTTATCCAAGATAGCTGTGGCGAGGAATTAAGCCCGCTGTTTGCGGGGGAGCTTTATCACTCGCGCTCGGTGCTCTTTTTGCCTGGATATTTTGACGAACTGGAGCACCGCTATCCCACCGAGTTCGCGGGAATCTTTGAGGCGTTTGCCGAGTCATGGCACGAGGAAGCGACGTCTGCCATCTGCCACACGCTGCGCCGGATTAACGAGGACCGCGCCTGCACCGTAGGCGGACACGTCTATATGCAGGGCATCGTGGAGACCATGGTCGCGGAGCTCGCCTGTTCGCGCGCGGCCCACAAGCAGGCGCGGCAGGCGGCAGACACACGCGTCAGCATAACCATTGCCGAAGAAGCAACGGCAATGATTGAGCGCGCGCTCGACAAAGGCAGACGTGTGGGTATCAACGAGGTGGCCGAGAGGCTCTACACAAGCCGCTCCAAACTATGCGCCACCTTTAAGGCCCAAACTGGCGAGTCCCTGGGCGCCTACATTCGCAGACGCCGTATGGAGCGGGCACAGGACCTTTTGGCCGATAGCTCGCTCACGATAGCGCAGGTGGCTGAGCGCCTAGGCTACCCTCAGCAGGCCGCCTTCGCCCAAGCCTTCAAGCAACACACCGGCACCACCCCCACCACCTGGCGCTCCCAACATATATAAAGAATGAGGGCGCCATCGGCGCCCTCATTCACCAAATTCAATTCAGCCCAGCCTGACCCGAACGGCCGAGTCGTCACAGAACCCGGGAGCCCCGGCAGGGCGGATGCTTGCTCAAAATGAGTCCCCTTCAAAACAATGGGCGCGCCAAACGGCGCGCCCATTCACTCTATTCCATTCAGCCCACCTGACCCGAACGGCCGAGTCGTCCCGGCCCCTCGGTTCCCGTTTACGAGAGCGACGTTCTCAGCAACTCGTTGAAGAGCTTCGGGTTGCCCTTGCCGCGGCTCGCCTTCATGCACTGGCCCACCAAAAAGCCGATGACCTTCTGGTTGCCATCGCGGTACTGCTGCGCCTGATCGGCACAGTTAGCCAGCACCTCGTCCACGATCGGCTGCAGCGCGCCGGCATCGCTCACCTGGCGCATACCGCGCTCATCGACGATCTTGTTGGGGTCGTCGCCGGTCTGGGCCATGGCCTCAAAGACCTCGTGCGCCTGGTTGGAGCTGATGGCATCGGTCGCCAGCAGCTTGGCCAGCGCTGCCACCTGAGCCGGCGCGATGCCGGACTCGGCCAGCGAGACGCCTGCGCCCTTAAGGTAGGCGATCATCTCGTTCACCAGCAGGTTAGCGACCGTCTGGGCCTCCTTGCCGGCCATACCGGCAGCAGCGGCCTCAAAGAAGTCGGCAAACTCCGGGTCGCCGGCAATCTGCTCGGCGTCGGCCGTCTTAATGCCAAAGTCGGCCTCAAAACGGGCGCGCTTGGCATCGGGCAGCTCGGGGATCTCGCCACGGCAGCGGTCGATGAACTCATCGTCCAGATCGAACGGCGCCAGGTCGGGATCGGGGAACAGACGATAGTCGTCTGCCGTCTCCTTGACACGCATGACCACGGTGCGCTTGCGGCTGGGCTCCCAGTGGCGAGTCTCCTGGTAGATGATGCCGCCCTCCTCGAGCACCTCGGCCTGGCGGCAAATCTCGTAGGCAAGGCCGTCATGCAGGCTCTTAAACGAGTTGAGGTTCTTGAGCTCGGTCTTGGTACCCAGCTTGGTCTCGCCGCGGCGACGCAGGCTCACGTTACCATCGCAGCGCATGGAGCCCTTCTCCATGGAGCAGTCCGAAATGCCCAGCGTCACAAAGATGCGACGGAGCTTCTCCATAAACAGGCGAGCCTCCTCGGGCGTGCGCAGGTCAGGCTCGGTGACAAGCTCGATGAGCGGCATGCCGCAGCGGTTGTAGTCGACGAGCGACTCGGCAGCGGCGGTAATGCGGCCCTCGGCACCGCCCACGTGCACCATCTTGGCGGCGTCCTCCTCCATATGGATGCGCAGGATGCGGATGGGCACCGTGTAGGAACCGTCCTCGCGACGCTCGGGCATCTGCAGGTTGGACGCGTCGTAGCTGGCCAGGTGACCGGCGCGCTGGTTGCCCTCGCGCATGGTCGACGTCATGGACGTGGACAGGCCCTCGGCGTTGGCCGAGGCGCTCGCCAGACTCTGGGCCTCGGCCTCGCCAAACGCGCAGTCGGGGCGCTCGGCGGCACCGCGACCGGTCACGTCCAGGTCCAGGTGACCATACATGGCAAAGGCAACCGGACCCTGTGTGGTCTGGAAGTTCTTGGCCATATCGGGGTAGAAGTAGTGCTTGCGGTAGAACATCGAGTGGCGCTGGATCTCGCAGTTGGTGGCGAGACCGGCCTTGACGATGCTCTCGATGGCGCGCTTGTTGGGCACCGGCAGGGCGCCGGGCAGGCCCAGACACACCGGGCACACGTTGGCGTTGGGCTCGTCATCGTGGCTGAGCTTGCAGTTGCAGAACATCTTGGTATCGAGTGCGGTGAGCTCGGTATGGATCTCCAGGCCGATCACGGCCTCCCAATCCTGTAGGACCTCGGAAAGCTCCTTCATTACAGCTCGCCTCCCTTCCCGGCAAAATCGGGCGCGACGGAAAGCGCGGGCGCACCCGTGGCGGCATCGGCAAAGCCGCGCTCCAGGGCGCGGGCAAACGTGAGCAGCTGACGGTCCTTAAACGCCGGACCCACCAGCTGGGCAGAAACGGGCAGCTTGCTGTCCTTGCCCAGGCCCAGCGGCACCGAGATGCCACCGTTGCCGCAAATGTTGAGCGAGATGGTGTACAGGTCGGAGAGATACATCTGCGTGGGGTCGCTGATCTCGCCAAACTTAAAGGCCGTGCGCGGCGAGGCGGGCATGAGGATGGTGTCCACCTTGGCATACGCGGCGTCATAGTCCTGCGTGATGAGCGTGCGGGCCTTTTGCGCAGCGTAGTAGTACTTGTCGTACACGCCCGAGCTCAGCAGATAGGCGCCGAGCATCTGACGGCGCTTGGCCTCGGCGCCAAAGCCGTGGGCACGCGAAAGCGAGCTCTGGTCGGACAGGTTGGCGCAGCCCTCCTCCTGATAGCCGTAGCGAATGCCATCGAAGCGGGCCAGGTTGGAGAACGCCTCGGCCGGGCCGATGACGTAGTAGGCGGCGATGGCGGCGTCCAGGTGCGGCAGGTCGACCTCGACCAGCTCGGCGCCCTGGTTCTGCAGCTCCTGGGCGGCGCGCTGAACAGCGACCTTGACCTCGGGCGTCAGGCCCTCGGCCTCCATAAACGCGGGGATAATGCCCACGCGCTTGCCCTCGATGCTGTCGTTGAGATGCTCAGTAAAGTCGACGTCGCAATCCTGGCTGGTGCAGTCGTACGGATCATGGCCCGCGCCGGTAAGCGCGTTCATGGCCAGCGCGACATCCTCGACCGTGCGGCCAAAGGGGCCCACCTGGTCGAGCGACGAGCCAAAGGCAACCACGCCGTAACGGCTCACTGCGCCATACGTGGGCTTAAAGCCCACCACACCGCACAGCGACGCCGGCTGGCGAATGGAGCCGCCGGTGTCCGAGCCCAGCGAGAGCGCGACCTCGCCCGCGGCGACGGCGGCAGCGGAGCCGCCCGAGGAGCCGCCGGGCACGCGCTCGGTATCCCAGGGGTTGTTGGTGCGATGGAAGGCCGAGCTCTCGGTAGAGCTACCAAAGGCGAACTCATCCATATTGGCCTTGCCCATGGGCAGGCAGCCGGCGTCGAGCATGCGCTGGACGCAGGTGGCGGTGTAGACGCTCTGGTAGTTCTCGAGCATGCGGGAAGCGCAGGTGGTGCGCGTGCCCACGAGGTTCATGTTGTCCTTAATGGCCAGCGGCACGCCCGCGAGCGGGGGCAGCGGCTTGCCTGCGGCGCGGTCGGCATCCACGCGCGCGGCGGCCTCGAGCGCGAGCTCGGGCGACACCTGCAGGAATGCCTGAACCCCGCCCTCGCGCGCCTCGATGGCGGCAAGGGAGGCCTGGGCCACCTCGGTAGCGGTAAAGTCGCCGGCGGCAACGCCCGCGGCGATCTGGGCGGCGGTAAGGGAATCGAAGCTCTGTGCCATTACTCGCTCTCCCCCTCTCCCAAAATGGACGGCACGCGGAAGTAGCGGTCGCGCGCGCTGCCGGCGTTTTCGAGCGCGACGTCGAGCGGCAGATCGCGCTCGGGCTCGCGCAGGTCATCGCCCATCACGTTGGACAGGCTTCCGATGGGATGGAACGTGGGCTCCACGTCGGGCAAGTCATATTGCAAGACGGGCTCGAGCATCTGGACGGCGTCGTTCATGTAGGACGTCATCTGGGTGAGCTCGTCATCGGTCAGTGCGATCTTTGCGTAGTCGGCGATGCCGCGCACGTCTTTCTCGCTGAGTGCCATAGGCGCTCCCTTCCGCATAACAGATAAACCGCTCTAGTATACAGGGCAACGCCGGCTTGGAGCAGGCGCTTTACCTAAATGCAGCGAAAACGTAACGAGGGCGGCGGCTGACAGGCGGCGGGCTGGCGGTTTTGTAGCGAAAACCGCCAGCCCGCAACGAAAACCGTCTCGCCCACAACGAAAAGCATCACAACATTCGACGCTTTTCGTCCAAATCGCGATTTTCATCGAATGTTGTGATGGTT
>URKV01000086.1 GCA_900548565.1 uncultured Collinsella sp. | reverse complement strand
TTCGAATCCGCCCGGGGGCACCAGAGGAATATCGAGCCCGGTACCGCTACGGTGCCGGGTTCTTCTGGTTCAATGCCATGTCAAAAACGAAGCGCCCGCTTGCTGGGGGAGCAAGCGGGCGCCTGTGAGCGAATATGTTTGCGGCGAGAGCCGTGATGAGCGGTGGGGTGGCGACTAGTTGGTCGTACCGGAATCGTCACCCGTGCCCGAGCCAGAGCCCGAACCCGAGCCAGAAAGTGCGACTGTTAGCGTGATCGTGCTGTCGGTGGACTGCTTGCCGGTGGGGGAGACGCCCGTAACGGTGGCATCCTCGTTACCGCTTACGGGATTGCCGTTCTGGTCACAGAAGCCAATGTTATAGAAACCGGCGTTGTTGAGCGCGGTAACGGCGGCGGAAATGCTCTTGCCGTACAGGTTGCCCGGGACGGTGGCCTTGCCGGACTTCTTGGCAATGACGACGGTAATCGTGGCGCCGGGCTTCTGCTTACCGCTGGGGTTCCAGCTGATCACGGTGCCCTCGGTAACCGAGTCGTTCTCCTGGTAGCTCACGTCGACGCCAAAGCCTGCCATATCGAGGGCGTTGCGCGCCTGCGCCTCGGTCATGTCGGTCAGATCGGGGACGGACGTGGTATCAGGGCCGCTCGAGACCTTGTACGAGATGGTCGTGCCCTTCGCGACTTCCTTACCGGCTTCGGTGCCCTGCTCAAAGACCTGGCCCTCATCGGCCTCGTTGGCCTCCTCGGAGGCGTTGCCCTTCAGGCCAACGCTTGCCAGCGCGGCTTCTGCCTGGTCCTTGGTCAGGCCGACAAGTTTGGGAACCTCAACCTTTTCGGAGGGCTTGGGGCCCTTGGAGATTACCAGGTTCACCTTGGTGCCCTTGGCCTTCTTGGTGTTGCCGTTGGGCGTCTGCTCGGCGACCTTGCCCTCGTCGACATCGTCGTTGTAGCTTTGGTCGATGGTGCCGACCTCGAGGCCGGCTTCCTTGATCAGCTCGACGGCAGTCTGCTGGTCCTTGCCCAGCACGTCGGGCACGGTGACCTGCTCGCCGCCAAAGAGTCCTGTGGCAAAGGCCACCACGATGCCGATGACGGCAACCGCTGCCACCACGGCGGCGATGATCTTGTTCTTGTTGGATTTGGGCTCTTCGACCTCGTAGGAGCCGGTGGAGCCCGAAACCGAGCTACGGGCGGTATTCTGGCCGCTCACGCCCGAGACGGGACGCACCATGGCTCGCGTCTGATCGGAAAGCTCGCGAGTCTTGGTGGCGCCCAGCTCGCCGGGGGCACCGATGATGCGCGTGGGCTCCGAGACGTTGACGGCTCGGCCCGACAGGTAGCTGTTGAGCACCTGACGCAGCTCGTCGGCGGTCTGGAAGCGGTTTACGGGGTCCTTCTCCATGCACTTGAGGATGATGCGCTCAAGGTCGGCGTCGACACCGGAGTTGATCTGGCTCGGCGGAATAGGCAGCTCGTTGACCTGCTTGAGTGCGACCGAGATAGCGTCGTCACCGTCAAAGGGCACGCGGCCGGTGGCGCATTCATACATCACGACGCCCAGCGAGTAGATATCCGAGGTGGGGCCGAGGTCCTGACCGCGGGTCTGCTCGGGGCTGACGTAGTGGGCGGTTCCCAGCACGTTGTTGTCTTGCGTGAGGTGGCTGTTCTTGGCGCGCGCGATGCCAAAGTCCATCACCTTGATGTTGCCGTCGGGCAGCACCATGATGTTCTGCGGCTTAATG
This sequence comes from uncultured Collinsella sp., assembly GCA_900548565.1. GTDB lineage: Bacteria > Actinomycetota > Coriobacteriia > Coriobacteriales > Coriobacteriaceae > Collinsella. The sequence goes on along the minus strand of URKV01000086.1, from coordinate 6,136 downwards.
TCGCGGTGGATGATCTCGTGCTTGTGGGCGACCGAAAGCGCGGAGCTGATCTGCGAGCCGATCTGGGCGACCTTCTTGGGGTCGAGGGCGCCGTGGCTCTTGATGCCGCTCTTAAGGTCGGTACCGCGCAGGTACTCCATGACGATGTAATAGGTGTCGCCGTCCTTGCCCCAATCGTAGACGCCCACGATATAAGGGGAGGAGAGACCGGCTGCTGCCTGGGCCTCCTGCTTAAAGCGTGCGGCGAAGGTTGCGTCGCCAGCATACTGCGGCAGCATGATCTTGACGGCTACCGTGCGGTCGAGGACCTGGTCCTGTGCGCGGTAGACGGTCGCCATGCCGCCTGTTCCCACCTTATCCTTGAGGAGGTATCTTCCCCCGAGGACCCTCTGTTCCATTCCTGCTCCTAACATAACTATTCGCTCAACGATGTGTGTAGTACCTACGATGTGGCCGCTGGGGCCGTGTGGCGCGTTGCCGCTAACTCTTCGGCCACGGCGCGCCTCGGGTGTCCGATTCGATCATGGGCATCACGCTCCCTGCGCGGCAAGCGCCGCGGTCAGGACGATACCGGCAATCTTGGCGGCCTTGACGTCATGCTTGTCGTAATCCTCCAAGGCCACCGAGATGGCGACCGTGGGTGAATCGTAAGGTGCAAAGCCAACGAACATCGAGTTGACGTTGGTGCCGCCGGTCTCGGCCGAGCCGGTCTTGCCGGCGACCTTGACGCCGGGGATCTGGGCATCGGTGCCGGTGCCGGACTGGACGACGGCAAGCATGGCCTGCTTGACCTGGTCGGCCGTGGCGGAGCTGACGGCCTGCCCCAGCGAGCGGGACTGCGTGGTCTTGACCACGGTTCCGTCCGGGGCGAGTACCTGGGCTACAAAGTACGGGTCCATGACCACGCCACTGTTAGCGATGGCGGCGGCAATCACGGCGTTTTGCATGACGGTGGTCTGCGGGCCGGGCGTGTGGTCCATGCCGACAGGCTGGCCGGCGCCGGCCCAGGCGGTCTCCCACTCGGTCATGAGCGACGGGTCGGCCATGATGGAGGCCGCGGAGGTCAGGTCCTGGCCGAGTTTTTGGCCGTAGCCAAAGGCGTTGGCAAACTGTACGAGCGTGTTTGCGCCAACTTCGTTTGCCACCTGGCCAAAGACGACGTTGGAGGACACGGCAAAGGCCTGCTGCAGGCTGATGGTGCCGTAGCTCTCGTTGGCATAGTTGGTGACCGGTGCGTTGCCGATATCCATGGAGCCGGGCGCCTGGTAGGTGCTGGTCAGGCTGGCGGTACCGGTCTCGAGTGCCGCGGAAAGCGTAACGACCTTAAACGTGGAGCCCGGCGTGTACAGCGCGTCCATGGCGCGATTGTACATGGAGCCGTCCTCGCCGCCGCCCGTCTGCAGCAGGGCATCGATGTTGGTGTTGTCGTAGGTGGGTGAGCTGGCACATGCGAGCACCGCGCCGGTACGCGGGTCGATGACCACTACAGCGCCCTTAAAGCCCTTGAGCGCCTGCTCGGCCGCCGTCTGGATACGCGAGTCGATGGTGAGCTTGGCGGTGTTGCCCGGCTGGGTCTGGCCCGCGAGCGACGCGATGGCGTTGTTCCAGCTGGAGTAGTCCTTAGAACCGGTGAGCGTGTCGTTCATGACGCTCTCGATGGCGGTGGTGCCATACTGCTGGCTCACATAGCCAACTACGTGCGCTGCCAGGTTACCGTTGGGGTAGGAGCGTACGTAGGTGCCGTCCTCCTGCTGCAGCGACTCGGCCAGCGTCACGCCGTCGGACGTGATGATGGAACCGCGCTGGATGTACTTGGAGCGGGCGATGGTGTGGTTGTTGGTCGGCATGTCCTGATAGTCCTTGGCCTTGATGACCTGGACATAGGTGAGATTGCCGATAAGGATGGCGAACAGCGCCGTAAAGGCGAGCACCGCACGGGTTAGACGGTTGGCGAGCGCAACGCGGCCGAGCACACCGGATTCAGGCGTGTCGAGCAGGCGACGGCGCATGCGCGAACCGACGGAATGGCTGCCGCTGCCGTAGGAAGACGAGGTGGCAAAGCGCGTGCCCGTCGGGGCGGCGTCAGATGCGACCTGATCATCGGTGATGGCGGCCATGGTGCCGGTGCCGGTAAGCTCTGCCTCGCGTCCGGTCGCCTCGTCACCGGCGCGTAGCAGGAGCGCGACGATGATAAAGCTTGCCAGCAGCGAGGAGCCGCCCTGGCTCATAAAGGGCAGAGTGACGCCGGTCAGCGGGATCAGGCGGGTAACTCCGCCCACGATCAAAAAGGCCTGGAAGCTGATGGCTGCCGTAAGACCGGTGGCGCTAAAGGCGGCAAGGTCGGACTTTGCGCGGGCAGCCGTGGTGAGGCCACGCACGGCAAAGAGCATAAACAGGATGAGCACGGCGCCGCCGCCCAAAAGGCCCATCTCCTCGCCGATAGCCGAGAAGATAAAGTCGGACTCGACGACAGGGATGTTGTTGGCCATGCCGTTGCCGATGCCAACACCGACAAGGCCGCCATCGGCAAGCGAGAAGAGCGACTGGACGATCTGGTAGCCCTGGCCCTGGGCGTCCTTAAACGGATCGACCCAAACCTGGAAACGCACCTGAACGTGCGACAGGAACTTGTAGGCGCCCACGGCTCCAACGGCTAAGAGCGCAAGGCCGATAACGACATACGAAAAGCGCCCCGTGGCAACGTAGAGCATCAGCAAGAAGATGGTGTAGAACAGCACGGCCGAACCCAGGTCGCGTTCGAAGACGACGACGAGCAGGCACACACCCCACACGGCAAACAGCGGCAGCAGCAGTCGCAGACGAGGGATCTTAAAGCCCAGGATCTTGCGGTTGGAGATGGAGAGCAGCTCGCGGTTTTCGGCTAGGTAGCCGGCCAGGAACAGGACGACAAAGACCTTGGCGAACTCGCCAGGCTGGATGGTAAAGCCCGCGATGCGAATCCACAGCTTGGAGCCCGAGATCGTGGTGCCGATAAAGATGGGCAGCATCAGCAGGATGATGCCGATAATGCCAAAGGTGTACTTGTAGCGCATGACCACGTCGAGGTTTTTGACCAGTGCAAGCGTTCCCACCATCAGGGCCACCGAGACAAACAGGATGATGAGCTGTGAGATGGCGAGAGCGGGGGCGAGACGCGTCACGAACGTGATGCCGATGCCCGAAAGTATAAATACGATGGGTAGGATGGCGGGGTCGGCGCCGGGCGCCAAGATGCGCACGGCGATATGTGCCGCGGCGAAGGCGGCAAAGAGGCCGATCGGTACGGCGAGCGTCTCAAAGGAGATGGCAGCGCCCGCGGTGAGGACGTACATCGCATACAGCAGGATGACGGGGAACGCCGAGGCGATGAGCAAGAGCAGCTCGGTGTTGCGGCGACTCATAAGCGGCACTCCCTTTCTAATTCTTATCGGAGGCTTCGGCCTCGGCGGACTGTTCGGCGGTTTTCTCGGAATCTGATTCGGAGGTCGATCCCTGATTGGTGTTGTCGCGAATCGTTTGCGCGTCGATCACCTGGCGGGTCTGCTCCTCGTCGATCTGGTGGCGGTACTTGGATATCGTGTCCTGCGCATCGTCGACACTTGTTTGCGGAATGCCCGCCTTGAGGCGGTTTTGCGTGTCTTCGGGCAGGTCGGATAGCTTGATGCTGGTTTCGCTTTCGAGCCAGTGGAGCTTGAGTCCGAGCGGCTTGCCGGGCAGGCCGCGCCAGACGGCGACATTGCCCTGGTGGGTACCCAGGTAGTACGAGCCGGTGACACCCGTGTAGGCCCAGATGCCAGCTGCCAGCACAAAGACGAGGGCCAGAATGGCGGCGATAGTAACGTTGCGGCGACGCACGCGCTGCGCCTCGCGCATAACGCCATCGTCAACCAGGTCAACGACTACTACGGTCACGTTGTCGTGGCCGCCGGCGGCAAGCGCCGCGTCCACTAGGTTGTCGACGCAGATTTGCGCGGTTGAGGACTGCGTGGCGATGTTCTCGATATCGCTATCGGGAATCATGCTCGAGAGGCCGTCGGAGCACAGGATCAGGCGGTCGCCTTCCTCGATATGCAGAGTGAAGTGGTCGGCATACATGGCGGGGTCCGAGCCCAGTGCGCGGGTGATGACCGAACGGTTGGGGTGGACGCGAGCCTCGTCTGCCGTGATCTCGCCAGCGTCCACGAGCTCCTCCACGTAGGAGTGGTCGCGGGTCACGCGGATGAGCGTGCCCTCGTGGAGCAGGTAGGCGCGAGAGTCGCCCACGTGGGCGATGGCGAGCGTGTCGTTTTCGATATAGGCGCAGGTGGCTGTGCAGCCCATGCCGGGCTTGCCCAGGCCGTTCAGGGCCGCCTCGATTACGGCGGCGTTGGCTGCCTCGACGGCTGCGGCCAGGCGCGCTGCGTCGGCGGACTGCGGGGCCGTCTTGGCAATAGTCTCGACGGCGATGGAAGAGGCTACCTCGCCGGCGGCGTGACCGCCCATGCCGTCGCATACGCAAAAGAGCGGCGACTGCACCAGGTAGGAATCCTCATTGTGCGGGCGCACGCAGCCAACGTCGGAGCGGGCGCCCCACATGAGTTGCGTGGTGGTACCGGCATCATAGGTCGAGTCGGTCTCGATGCGCTCCTCGGTCAGGGGTTCAAAGCTCATGGTCGAGCCGGGGTCTTTGAGCTTGGCCTCAACGGCGGCAACGTCGATTTCGGCGGTGTCACCGGGAGAGACGGTGTCGGTCTCGGCGTTTGATTCGGAATCGCCGGTGTCCGGGGAGTCGGGCTCCTCGGACATGCGGGCGGTCGACTCGTCGTCTTGCGGGCTGACGTCTATAGACTCGGGCGTCGAAAAGTGCGACGGCGCGGGCGTGCTTTGCGACTGGGCGGCGGGCTCGGCCACGGCATCGGACTCGCTTGCGGGCGCAGGGCCGTCCTCGGGGGATGGCCCTGCCTCGGGCGCCGGCGTAGACGCGGGCGCAACCTCGGATGCCGGGGCTATGGGAAACGCCGGCGCGGCGGGCTCGGGTGCCGCAAACACCGCAGCGCTCTCGTTGATTGCCGCGGCGACGGGCTCTGCAAAGTGAGCCGGCGCCGGGGTTGCTTCGGGCGCTGTGGGCTGTTCCGCAGCATGTGCGCCGATGGGCGCCGCTACGGCATCCTCTCCGTCCTCGTTATCGGCGAGATCCGAAATATCATGCGTTACATGCGAAAGAGGCAGGGAGAACACGGTGTCCTCGGGCTCCACGGGTGCGGAGCCCGCCGGAGCGGCGTGGGCCGGCGCAGCTGTGGCGGCGGCCGGTGCCTCGGTCATAGTTGCGGACTTGTTCTCCTCGTCGATCATCGACGGTTCACCTTCATGACCACGTCGCCAATCTGGACTTCGTCGCCCTCGCGCAGCGTTGCGGGCTCCACGAGCTGGCGGCCGTTGACGAGCGTGCCGTTAAGCGAGTTGAGGTCCTCGATGATGAGCGCCGGGCCCTGCAGCGAAAAGCGCGCATGCGAGGCCGAGACGAACGGTTCGTTGATGCAGATGTCCGAAGATGGCGAGCGACCGACGATGACGGGGCCGAGCATGTCTACGTGGATGCCGCGGATACCGCGCGGACCCTTGTCCACATCGATCGTCCAAATGGCCGAGTCGCGGCGCTGCCCGCGCACAAGTCCCACGCCGGTCTTCATGACGGCGAACAGGAAGATATAGAGCAGGGCGACCAGGACGATGCGGCCTGCAAAAAGGACGATATCGATGTTCATAAGCGACTATCCCCTAAATTCAAAGGTGCTCAGGCCAAACGTCAGCAGATCGCCGTTGCGCAGCGGGCAGCGCGTAATGCGGCGGTTGTTGACGAGCGTGCCGTTGGTGGAATTGAGGTCCTCGATCGACCAATCCGAGCCCGTAAAGGTGAGCTGGGCGTGGCGGCGCGACACGTTGGGGTCGCGCAGGGCAATGTCGGAAACTGAGCGCTCGCGACCGATGGTCACCTGTGCGGAGGTGATGCTATGGCTCTCGCCGCTCACGACGTCGACGAGCTGGGCGAGCGGGCGCTGCGGGGCGCGAGTGCTCGCCATGTTGGAGGCGATGCCGGCTGCGGCGCCTAGGCCCCTGTCTCTTATACACATCTCCGAGCCCACGAGACTCCTGAGCA
>URKV01000085.1 GCA_900548565.1 uncultured Collinsella sp. | reverse complement strand
CGTCGGCAGCGTCAGATGTGTATAAGAGACAGCAATGATGACAAAGGTTCGCACCCGCTGCTCAACCGCGCCATTAGCGGACAGTACATGTCGGCCTCGACCATCAAGCCGCTCTCGGCACTGGCCGGTCTTGAGTTTGGAACCTACACTTCAACGCAGACAACCAACTGCACGGGCTATTGGACGGGCCTGGGCAAGTCGTGGGGCAAGTACTGCTGGCTGCATTCCGGCCACGGCACCATGACGCTGCAGTCGGGTATCGCCAACTCGTGCGACCCCGTCTTCTACGACATGGGCAAGGCGTTTTTTTATGACGAGCAGCATTCCGAGGGCCTGCAGGAGGTCTTTCGTCGCTGGGGCCTGGGCAAGACCTGCGGTATCGATCTGCCGAGTGAGGGCGCGGGCCGTATTCCCGATGCCGAGTGGAAAGAGTCGTACTTCACCGACGCCTCTGCCGAGGACCGCAAGTGGAATGCCGGCGATATGACCAACATCGCCATCGGCCAGGGCGACATCCTGGTGACGCCCCTGCAGATGGCGTGCGCCTATATGGGTCTTGCCAACGGCGGCAAACAGTACGTGCCTCACGTGTTTTTGTCTGCCGTGTCGCGCGATGGCGACGGCGATGCCTATAAGTACAACGGCAAGGGCAAGAAGAAGCGCCTGGAGGCCAAGATCAACAGCGATTCGGATTTGGCTCTTGTTCGCAACGGTATGCACGACGTGATTTACACGGCATCGACGTCCCTGGCGGCGCACTTTGGCACCCTGACGCCGCAGGTATACGGCAAGTCGGGCACGGGCGAGAAAAGTGGCGAGGACGAATACGCGTGGTTCTGCGCCTATGCGCCGGCCGATGACCCCAAGTATGTCATCGCTACTGTCCTGGAGCAGGGCGGCGGCGGCTCAGATACCGCGATGCATGTCGTGCGCGACGTGCTCGGCGTGATTTATGACGAGCCCGATACCTCTTCGGCCTCGGGCGATTCTTCGGTTCGATAGGAGGTTGCGATGGATTTTTCTCCGGCGGATCTGTTCCGTTCAACCAAGACCGGCTCTCGCAGCAGCCTGGACCGCGTCAACAAGCAACTTTCGGCCTCGCGCGGCACGTTTCGCCAAAAGGTGCATATCGGTGTGCTCGTGGCTACTGTGGCGCTCGTCGCCTACGGTGCCATCATCATCTGGTCGGCTTCGCAGTTTAAGGCCGATGCCTCGTTTTCACGCCATCTTCTGGGAATTGGCATCGGGGCGGTGCTGGCGGTGTTGGTCTGGCGTACCGATCTGCGCGGTATTTCCAATTTCTCGACGGCGTTGCTCGTCATCGACCTGATTGTGATCCTCTCGCCAAAGATTCCGGGTCTGTCCTATACGGGCGGTCTGGGTATGACGGGCTGGATCAAGATTCCCGGTATCGGCTTGACATTCCAGCCGGTTGAGCTTGCCAAGCTCATCACCATCTTCTTTATTGCTACGCTTGGCTCGCAGTATAACGGTCGCATCGATACCGTTCGCGACTACGTCAAGCTCTGCGGCATGCTGTCCATTCCGTTTTTGGCCGTCGTTGCCATGGGCGACCTGGGCTCGGGCCTGGTCGTGCTGGTTTCGGGTGCCATCGTCATTTGTATGAGCGGTGCACGCCGCGAATGGGTGCTGTCGACCCTGGCCCTGCTCGTGGGCCTGGTGGCCCTCGTCCTGGCGCTCGATTCGGTCTTTGATTCGTTGCTTGGCCACGATGTGCTCATCAAGCAGTATCAGATGAACCGTCTGACGGTCTTTATCGACCCCGATAATGCCGATTCGGACGATGCCTACAACCTGCAGCAGTCGCTTATCGCCGTTGGCTCGGGCGGCTTCTTTGGTAAGGGTTTGGGCCATGCGACGCAGTCGGCCGGCGGCTTTCTGCCTGAGTTCCACACCGACTTCGTCTTCGCCTTTCTGTCCGAGACCTTTGGCTTTTGTGGTTCCTTTTTGCTCCTGTGCCTCTACGTGCTGTTGATCTTTTCGACGATTCGCGTCGCCTTTAAGTGTGAGTCCCTGTTTTTGCGTCTTTCGTGTGTTGGCATCGTTGGCATGTGGGCGTTCCAGACCTTCGAAAACATCGGCATGTGCATCGGCATGATGCCGATTACCGGTATTCCGCTACCGTTTATTAGCTTCGGTTCGTCTTCGATGATGATTCAGCTGCTGACGGTGGGTATCGTACAATCCATATGGCGGCATCGTTCGGGCGCCGCGTAACCGCTGGAGGGGTTTGCTATGAAAATTCCCGTAGATAAGCTGACCCGCGCTTTTAAGATGGGCGCGTCCGTTAAGAAGGATTCCGATACGCCGGTGCGCGTCTCGGTCTATCTGGATTCGTCCGCCTCGCGCTTTCTGGCCGAGACGGTGCGTGACGCCTTTGTGCCGCAGACGACCTCGGGCATTGTGCGCGTCGAGCGTCTGGGGGAGGAGCGAATTGCTCCAAAGACCGATACCGATGTGGTACTGGTGCTCTCGTGTGGTTCCGACCGCTTGGAGAGTGCCGTGCAGGAGCTCGTGATCGCCGGCGCGCCCGTGTGCGTGCTTGCCGAGTCTGCTGTGGAGGTGCCGTTTATCGAGGAGTCCACGCCCATGCTCGGCGTGGTTGCGGCAACTGATAAGACGTATCTGCTCGAGACGCTTGCCCGCTGGATTCTCGATCGCACCGACAAGGAAACGGCTTTTGCGGCGAACTTTGCCTTCATGCGCATCGCGGCCGCCAATCGTATCATCACCTCGTGCGCGCTCACCAATATGGCGACCGGTGCACTGGTGTTTTTACCGGGCGCCGATTATCCCGTTATGGCGCTGGCGCAGGTGGGCATGCTCTTTGAGCTCGCTGCCGTCTTTGGACGCGGCATTAAGCCCGAGCGCGGCTACGAGGTCGCGGGCGTGCTTGCCGGCGGTCTTGTGATCCGCGCGGTTACCCGCGCGCTCGTCAAGCAGACGCCGCATATTGGGTTTGCCGTCAAGGCGCTCACTGCCGCCGCGGGCACCTATGGCATGGGCCGTGCACTCGTTTCGCTCTATGAGCGCGATGTCGACTACAGCCGTGCCAACGAGGTTGTCACGGCCACGTTCTCTCGCGTTCGCGACCTGGTAACCACGGTCGCCGGCGCCACCCGTCCTATGGCGTCCTACCAGGACGTATCCGATCTCGCTGCTTAGGGGTTTTCGTTGCGCGTTCCGTACCAAGACTGTTTTCATCTCATTGAGCCGCTGCTCGCCAAGGTCGAGAAGCCGAGTCGCTATATCGATCACGAGTGGGGCACGCTTTCCAAGGCCGATGCCGACTACCGTTGCTGTCTGATCTATCCGGATGTGTACGAGGTCGGTCTGCCCAACCAGGGCATCGCCATCCTCTACAACATCCTCAACCAGGCCGAGGGCATTTCCTGCGAGCGCGGTTATGTGCCGTGGCCCGATATGGGCGACGCCATGCGCGAGGCGGGCATTCCGCTGCTGTCGCTCGAGGGTGCGGCGCCGGTCGCTTCGTTTGATATCGTCGGCCTGCATGTGCCGCACGAGATGGCGGTGACGAACTTCCTCGAGGCACTCGACCTCGCTGGTATTCCGCTGTTAGCGGCTGACCGCACCGAGGACGACCCCATTATCATCGCCGGCGGCCCCTCGGTGTACAACCCCGAGCCGTACGCGGCCTTCTTCGATGTTATCCTCATCGGCGAGGGCGAGGAATCGCTGCTCGAGACCTGCCAGCTGCATCGCCGCCTGCGTGACGAAGGGGTCCCGCGCGCGCAGATTGTCGAGCAGCTTGCATCCATTGCCGGCAACTACGTGCCGTCGCTCTATGAGGTTCGTCACGACGAGCCCTGCTCGCCGCATGGCTACACCGTGCCGCGTGAGGGCAAGGATGCGCCGACCGTGGTCTTCAAGCGCGTCGTCGAGGATTTCGGCGCCACGAATCCGCTGTCGCAGTCGTGCGTGCCCTATGCGCAGCTGGTCCACGACCGCCTGTCTATCGAGATCCTGCGCGGCTGCGCCCGCGGCTGTCGTTTTTGCCAGGCCGGCATGACGTATCGCCCGGTGCGCGAGCGCTCGGCCGACCAGATCGTCTCGTCGGTGATTCAGGGTCTGGAAAAGACCGGCTATGACGAGGTGTCGCTGACCTCGCTCTCCACGACCGACCACTCCTGCATTCGCGACGTGCTCGGCAGGCTCAACCGTCGCCTGGAGGATACGGGTATTCGCGTGTCTATTCCGTCGCAGCGCCTGGATTCGTTTGGCGTGGATATGGCCGAGTCGGTCGCCGGCGAAAAGAAGGGCGGCCTGACGTTCGCGCCCGAGGCCGGCAGCCAGCGCATGCGCGACATCATTAACAAGAACGTGACCGAGGAGGACCTGGACCGTGCGGCCAAGGCGGCCTTCGAGGCCGGCTGGAACCGCATGAAGCTCTACTTTATGATGGGCCTTCCCGGCGAGCGCGACGAGGACATCGTGGCCATCGCCAATCTGGCCGATCACGTGCTGGAGCTCGGTCGTTCCGTGGTGCCCAAGGCTCGTCGCGGCTCGATCTCGGTGTCCATCTCGGTTTCGGTCTTTATCCCCAAGGCTGCCACGCCGTTCCAATGGTGCCCGCAGCTCGACTACGACGACGTCAAGCGTCGCCAGAAGCTGCTTATCACGAGCGTTCGCAACCGTGCCGTTCGCGTGCATTACCACGATGCCGAGACCTCGCTCATCGAGGCCGCGCTGTCCCGCGCCGGTCGTGACATGACGCCCGTCATCATCGACGCTTGGCGTTCGGGCTCTCGCTTTGACGCCTGGGTAGAGCATTTCTCACTCGATAACTGGAAGGAGGCTGCTGCCAAAAACGGCATCGACCTCAATGAGCTCGTGCACCTGCCCTACGAGTTGGACTGGCGCCTGCCTTGGGAGCACGTGAGCCCCGGCTGCACGCGCGGCTTCCTCGAGCGCGAGTACCGTCGCTCGCTCGAGGGCGTCACGACTCCCGACTGCACCCGCACGTCGTGCACCGGCTGCGGGATCTGCCCCACGCTCCACGCCAAGAATGTATTGATGGGTGATCGCGCATGAGTGAGCGCCTGACCGACAACCCCACGCTCTTTAGACTTCGTGTTCGCTATGGCAAGCGCGATCGCCTTAAGTACCTGGGCCATCTCGAAGTGATCCATACCATTGAGCGCATCGTGCGCCGTGCGGGACTTCCCTATGCCGTCACGCAGGGCTTCTCTCCGCACATGCGCGTGGGCTTCTCTTCGGCGCTACCGGTTGGTACGTCGTCGACCTGCGAGTGGTATGACCTGTTTATGACCGAGTTCGTGGCGCTCGACGAGGCGTTTGAGCGCCTGGCTGCGGCGTCTCCGGCCGATCTGGCGCCCATCGAGGCGGCGTACATCGACGTGCGCACGCCGGCGTTGACGGCGCAGCTCACGCGCCTGTCGTATCGCATCGACCTGCACTTGGATTCCGAGGCGCCCGTAAGCGCCGACGAGGTGCGTCGTGCGATTGACACGCTGCGCGCGGGTCACGGCATCGACTACGCGCGCGGAAAAAAGAGCAAGCGCTTGGATTTGGACCACACGCTCGTGGGCTATGAGCTCACGGCGGGGGAGCGCCCGGACCATTTGGTGCTCATGCTCGACACCCATGCCGACAACGAGGGCTCCATGCGTCCGGAGATTTTGCTTTCTGCTGCTGATGTTTTGTTGCAGGGCTTGACCCCGGGCGTGGATGCACCTATTGTTTCCACCGGTATGCAAGACCTCGTGACCATCTGCTCCTACGATGTCGAGCGTCAGAATCAAGCATGCGAGGACGACGAGGGCCGACTCGTCAGCCCCATACCTGTGCGAACTTGTGGATTTGCTCCACATACTCGTTGACGGGGGTATTTTCGCCTGCTACTATATTCGGCTGTTGCACTAACTGATGCATGAAGGGCAAGTAAACATGTACGCAATCGTTAACACGGGCGGCAAGCAGTACAAGGTCGCCACCGACGATGTCATCACCGTCGAGAAGATCGAGGGCAATGAGGGCGACAAGGTCACCCTGCCGGTTATCTTCCTCAACGATGGTAAGAAGATCGTCACCGATCCCGACAAGCTGGCCAAGGCCAAGGTTACCGCTCAGATCGTTGAGCAGTTCAAGGGCGAGAAGCAGCTGGTCTTCAAGTTCCACAAGCGCAAGCGCTATCGTCGTCTGAAGGGTCACCGTCAGCAGCTCACCAAGCTGAAGATCGTGAAGGTTCAGGCTACCTCCCGCGCCAAGAAGGCTGTCAAGGCAGAGGCTGAGGCTGTTGCCGAGGCTCCCGTCGCCGAGTAGATTACACTCGTAACGAAAGAGTAGGTATACACAATGGCACACAAAAAAGGACTCGGTTCCTCCCGTAATGGCCGTGACTCCCGCGGTCAGCGCCTTGGCACGAAGCGCTATGCCGGCCAGACGGTAACCACGGGCACGATTCTCGTCCGTCAGCACGGCACGCACATCCACCCGGGTGAGAACGTTGGCCGTGGTAAGGACGACACGCTGTTCGCGCTGGTCGACGGTACCGTTGAGTTCCACAAGGGTATCAAGCACAGGGTCAGCGTACGCCCGCTCGCGAACGCGTAATTCACCCTTCATAGAGCACATATGTGGGAGGCACTTGAGTTTTAGGATTCAAGGGTCTCCCTCTTTTTGTAGGAGGCGATTCTGTTGTCACAGTTCACCGATATCAGCCGCATTAACGTGTGCGGCGGCGACGGCGGAGCCGGATGCATGTCGTTTAGGCGCGAGGCATTTGTCCCCAAGGGCGGCCCCGATGGCGGCGACGGCGGTCGTGGCGGCAATGTCGTTATCCAGGCCGATGCTCAGCTGTCTTCGCTGATCGATTACCGCTTTAAGCATCACTTCCGCGCCGAGCGCGGCACGCACGGGCAGGGTGCCCGCCGTAACGGTAAGAGCGGCGAGGACCTGATTCTCAAGGTCCCTATGGGTACCGTGGTGCGCGAGCTCGACCCCGAGACGCAGACCCCGATGTTCGAGATTGCCGATCTGGTGCACGATGGCGAGCGCGTCGTCGTGGCGCCCGGCGGTGCCGGTGGCCTGGGCAACACGCACTTTGTGACGTCGGTGCGCCGCGCGCCCGCGTTTGCTCAGCTGGGCGAACCGGCCGAGGAGCACTGGATTGAGCTCGAGATGAAGCTTATGGCCGATGCCGCGCTCGTAGGCTTCCCCTCGGTGGGTAAGTCATCGCTCATCGCGCGCATGAGCGCCGCCCGTCCTAAGATTGCCGACTACCCGTTTACCACGCTCGTGCCCAATCTGGGCATGGTGCGTGCCGGCGAGTACTCCTATGTCGTTGCCGACGTCCCCGGCCTCATCGAGGGTGCGAGCGAGGGCAAGGGCCTGGGCCATCAGTTCCTGCGCCACATCGAGCGTACGGCCCTGATCATGCACGTCGTCGATATGACGGGTGGTTTTGAGGATCGCGATCCGGTTGAGGACTATCGCATCATCAACCGCGAGCTCGAACAGTATGGCGCTGAGCTTTCTGAGCGTCCGCAGATCGTCGTTGCCAACAAGTGCGACGCGCCGGGCACGGCCGACAAGATTGCCGACCTCAAGCGTGCAGCGCTCGACGACGGCCATATGTTCTTTGCCGTGTCCGCCGTGACGGGTGCCGGTCTCAACACGCTGATGCTTGCCGTGGGCGAGCAGGTGGCTAAGCTGCGCGCCGAGTTGGCTGTCTCCGATGAGCCGGTCGTTCTGCGCGACGATGAGTGGGAGCGCCGCCGCCTACAGCGTGAGAAGCGTTTCCGCATTGTTCAGGAAGAGCCCGGTGCCTTCCGCGTGGTCGGTCGTGCCATCGAGCGCATGGTCATCCAGACCGACTGGGAAAACGAGGAAGCCGTCATTTACCTGCAGCATAAATTCTGTCTCTTATACACATCTGACGCTGCCGACGATCTTACGCGTGTAGA
>URKV01000084.1 GCA_900548565.1 uncultured Collinsella sp. | reverse complement strand
CGAGATGCTCAGGAGTCTCGTGGGCTCGGAGATGTGTATAAGAGACAGGTTCCCACCGAGGCCCAAGAAGGCGGCGAGGCAGTTTTCCAGCGCATCGAGGCGTCCATCAAGGCTGCTCTCGAGGCGAACCCCGATGTCGAGGTCCTCGGTATCGGTATTGGCGCCGCCGGTGTCGTCGACCCCAAGACGGGCGCCATCGCGTATGCCAACGAGATCATGCCCGGCTGGTCCGGCGTTCAGTTGGGGCCGCGTCTGCGCGAGGACCTTGGTCTCCCCGTTGCCGTGGTGGGCGACGTGCAGGCTCATGCTCTGGGCGAGGCCCACTGGGGCGTCGGCAAAGGCAAGTTCTCCGTTTTGTGCTTGGGCATCGGCACGGGCATCGGCGGCGCATATGTCGAGAACGGCCGTGTGATGCAGGGCTTCCATGGTGCTGCCGGTCATATGGGCCACATCGAGTGCTCGGCTGCCGCTGGCATTCCCTGCGCCTGCGGGCGTTCCGGTCATCTTGAGTCGGTTGCTTCCGGCACTTCCATTGGTCGTATGTACGATGAGCGCTTTGGTCGCGTCGACCCCAGCCGTCCTTCGGTCGGTCGCGACGTGAACGACCTGTGCCGTGCGGGCGACGCAAAGGCGACCGAGGTCATCCATGACGCCGGCTTTGCGCTGGGCGCCAGCTTGGGCTCGCTTGCCAACATCTTGGATCCCGAGGTTATCGTGCTTTCGGGAGGTGTGATTCACCAGGGTCCCGATTGGCGTTCGCAAACGTGGAAGGACTCGGTACACGAGGGCTACGTCAGCCAGGCGCTCGACCCGCTTCAGGACACGCCGATCCTCATCGGTTCTCTGGAGGGCGACGCGCCGCTTATCGGTGCCGCCGAACACCTTCTTGCGTCGTTGAAGTAAACATAACTACCAAGTTCGCCTTCTGAGGTGCCGCAGATTGACGTGAAAGTGGAGCGAAGCGTACTTCGGTACGCGAGCGACGGTTTGAACGTCAAGGTGCGGTGTCTTAGAAGGCTGTTTTGAGAAAGGTTGAGTCGAACATGACCGTTGATCCTTTGATTCAATCCCTGAAGGGCAAGCTCGTCGTGAGCGTTCAGGCGTATATGGGCGAGCCGCTTCGCACGCCCGAGACCATGGCTCAAATGTCTCGCGCTTGCGAGCTCGGCGGCGCCGCCGCCATTCGCTGCCAGGGCCTTGCCGACATTGCCGCCATTAAGGGCCGCTGCGAGGTCCCCGTCATCGGCTTGTGGAAGGATGGGCACGAGGGCGTCTACATCACGCCGACGCTGCGCCACGCTCGCGCCTGCGTTGCCGCCGGTGCCGATATCGTGGCAATTGATGCCACTGATCGCCCGCGTCCCGATGGCAAGACCGTCGAGGACACCTTCCGTCCGCTGCATGAGGAGGGCGTGCTCCTGATGGCTGACTGTGCCACCATCGAGGATATTCGTCGTGCTGTCGACATGGGCTTCGACCTGGTGTCCACCACGCTTTCTCACGGTGTCGCCGCTATCGATTGCACCATGGCCGACGGTCCCGATCTGCCGCTCCTGCGTCAGGCGACCGAGGAGTTTCCCGGCCTTCCCATCATCTGCGAGGGCCGCGTGCACACGCCCGAGGAGGCCCGCGCCGCGATTGATGCGGGCGCCTGGGCAGTTGTCGTAGGCACTGCCATTACGCACCCCACGAGTATTACAAGTTGGTTCAAGGCTGCGCTTGAGGCGTAAGACAGGCCTCGTATCCGCTTGGGGCGGTATACTCAATAAAGGCAATTGATCGCGCGGGATCCGCTGGCCGGGTCCCGCGCTTGTTTTAGGAGGCACACATGCAAAAGGGAGATGCCATGGATGCGGCGGAGCGCTCGGAGCGCATCCCCGATATCGTCATCATCACCGGAATGTCCGGATCGGGCCGAACGCAGGCCATGCATGTGTTCGAGGACATGGGCTACTTTTGCATCGACAACCTGCCTCCGCGTCTGATCGCCCAGCTTGCCGAACTCGTCGGCATCAATACGGGCGTGGGCAGGCATCTTGCCGTCACCTGCGACCTGCGCAGCCAGGGCTTGTTCGATGAGCTGCTCGATGCCGTTGCCGCACTCGAGGAGCGCGAGATGAGCTGCGACATCGTGTTTCTCGAGGCCTCTGACGAGGTGCTGATCCGTCGTTATAGTGAAAACCGCCGCCGCCATCCCATTGCCAAGCCGGGGGAGACTACGGCCGATGCGATTCAGCGCGAGCGCCTGCAGCTGCAGGGCGTTCGCGACCGAGCTGACATGATTATCGATACGAGCCGCTTGCGCACCTCTGCTCTGCGCAACAAATTGCGCATGGCGTTCTCCGAGTTGTCCGACCAGCAGCTCATGGACGTTCACGTGTTCTCGTTTGGCTTTAAGCACGGTATGCCCGTCGAGGCGGACATTATGATCGACGTTCGCTTCCTGCCCAATCCGTTCTACGATCCCGAGATGCGCACGATGACCGGTCTCGATAAGAAGGTCTCCGACTTTGTTCTGGACCATCCCAAGACCCAGGAGTTCTGGAAGGCCTGGACGCAGCTGCTCGATACGGTCATGCCCGGCTATATCGCGGAGGGCAAGCCACAGCTTTCTATTGCCATCGGTTGCACGGGCGGTCAACACCGCAGTGTTGCCATCGCCGAGGCCACGGCACGTTATTTGGAAGGCGCCCAGTATCACGTGAGCATTTCCCATCGCGACCTGTCGCGCGCCAACACGAAAGCATAGGTCTGCATGTCGTTTACCGCCGAGGTGCGTGACGAGCTCGCGCGCTGCGAACCCGAATGTGAATACTGCGATTTGTCGACGCTTGCCGCCCTGACGCGTGTGAGCGGTACACTTTCGCTGGCCGGCTCCGGGCGGTATCGTTTGACGGTCGCGACCGAGACGGGTGCCGTCGCGCGCACGATGATCACACTGACGCATCGCATCCTTAAGCTCAAAACGGAATTCACCGTTCGTAAATCGGTCTTGCATAAGGTCCGTAACTATCTCATTACCCTGCCCGATCAACCCGACCTGGACAAGGCTCTGGTGCTGCTGGGCATTCTCGACCGCAGGGGAGGGCTCGTCGCTGGTGTTCCCCGGCACATCGTTGCTCGTCCCTGCTGCAGGCTTGCCTACATTCGCGGCGCGCTCATCGCCGGCGGTTTCGTGGCCGATCCCCGCGGCGACTTTCATTTGGAGATCGCGGTGCAGGGCGAGCAGTATGCCCGGGGGCTTTGCGATCTATTGGAGCAGATTGGGGTCCATGCGCGCGTTAACGCGCGGCGCGGATCCTTTGCTGTCTACATTAAGAGCGCCGAGGAAATCGAGCATCTTCTAAAGCTGATTGGTGCCAAGCGCAGCGTTGCCGAGATCGAGGAGGCGCGCGCGGTCAAGTTGGTTAAGAACGATGTGAACCGTCGCGTGAATGCCGAGCTCGCCAACCAGACCAGAAGTGCGGGTGCCGCCCAACATCAGCTTGCGTTGATCGATGAGCTCGAACAGCGGGGTTTGCGCGACACGCTTCCGGACGCCTTGGCGGTCTTTTGCGACCTACGCGAGCGCTATCCCGATCTGTCGCTGCGCGATCTGGGCGAGATGGCTGACCCTCCCTTGTCGAAGTCTGCCCTGTACCATCGCGTTTTGAGGCTTGAAAAGCTCATTGAAGCAAACAAGTAGTTTGAAGTATCGACTTATATACGGATTTAGCTGCTATTTTATTCTTTAAAACGTTTTAACGTAAATTTGATTTTCAATTTCGAGCATTCTCGTGAAATTCAAGTCAAAAAAAAGGTATATTAGGCGAGTGGTTAGTTTGTGGGCCTCAACGGCGGGCGCTGTAGCTCGCGGGGGCCTTACGAAAGGAGACACAATGGCAGTAAAGGTTGCTATTAACGGCTTCGGTCGCATCGGTCGTCTGGCTTTCCGTCAGATGTTCGGTCATGAGGGCTCCGAGATCGTCGCTATCAACGACCTCACCTCTCCCGATATGCTCGCTTACCTGCTGAAGTACGACTCCACGCAGGGCAACTACGCTCGCGATCACGAGGTCGTTGCTGGCGAGGATTCCATCACCGTTGACGGCAAGGAGATCAAGATCTACAAGGAGGCCGACGCCAACAACCTGCCTTGGGGCGACCTCGACGTCGACGTCGTTCTCGAGTGCACTGGCTTCTACACCAGCAAGGCTAAGGCTCAGGCCCACATCAACGCTGGCGCCAAGAAGGTCGTCATCTCCGCTCCGGCCGGCAGCGATCTGCCCACCATCGTGTACAACGTCAACCATGAGACGCTGACCGCTGAGGACAACATCATCTCCGCTGCTTCCTGCACCACCAACTGCCTCGCCCCGATGGCCAAGGGTCTGAACGACTTCGCTCCCATCGTGTCCGGCATCATGACCACCATTCACGCCTGGACCGGCGACCAGATGCCGCTCGACGGCCCGCAGCGCAAGGGCAACAAGCGTCGTAGCCGCGCCTGCGCCGTCAACATCGTCCCCAACACCACCGGTGCTGCCAAGGCCATCGGCCTGGTTCTCCCCGAGCTCAACGGTAAGCTCATCGGTGCCGCCCAGCGCGTCCCGACGCCGACCGGCTCTATCACCAACCTCTACGCTGTCGTTGACAAGAAGGTCACCGTCGACGAGGTTAACGCCGCTATGAAGGCCTACGCTGCCACCATCTCCGAGACCTTCGGTTACAACGAGGACGACATCGTCTCCACCGACATCATCGGCGAGACCCACGGCTCCATCTTCGACGCCACTCAGACCATGTGCTCTGACCTCGGCAACGGCCAGACCCTCGTTCAGGTCACCTCTTGGTACGACAACGAGAACTCTTACACCTCTCAGATGGTCCGCACCATCAAGTACTTCGAGAAGTTCGTTGCTTAATTTAGCTTTTAGCGAATAGCTCGTTGAGCGTCTAAAGAAGGGCGCGGCCTTATAGGGCTTACACCCTAGGGTCGCGCCCTTTTTTATAGGAAATCGTCTGCCGTAATGGGAGGCAGACACGTACGAAAGGTAGAAGCAAACATGGCCTTTACCAAGAAGACCGTCCGCGACATCGATGTCGACGGCAAGCGCGTTCTCGTCCGCGTTGACTTCAACGTGCCTATCAAGGATGGCGTCGTTGGCGACACCACCCGTATCAAGGCTGCCCTGCCCACCATCAACTATCTCGTTGAGCACAACGCTCGCGTCATCCTCATGAGCCACCTCGGCCGTCCCGATGGCACCGGCTTCCAGCCCGAGCTGTCCCTCGAGCCCGTCGCCAAGAAGCTCGCCGAGCTCTCTGGTCTCGACGTTGCCTTTGTCGCCGACACTTACGGCGAGAAGGCTGCCGAGGCTGTCGCTGCCGTCGAGCCGGGCAAGGTTCTCGTTCTCGAGAACGTCCGCTTCGATAAGCGTGAGAAGAAGAACGATCCCGAGATCGCCAAGAAGCTCGCTTCCTATGGTGACGTCTTCGTTCTCGATGCCTTCGGCACCGCTCACCGCGCCCAGGGTTCCGTCGTGGGCCCCGCCGCTTACCTGCCTGCCGTCGCCGGCTTCCTGCTCGAGAAGGAGGTCGACACGCTGACCGGTATCTTCGCCGAGCCCGAGCGCCCCTTCGTCGCTATCGTCGGCGGTTCCAAGGTTTCCTCCAAGATCGGCGTTCTCGATCACCTCATCGACTCCGCTGACACCCTGATCATCGGTGGCGGTATGGCCTACACCTTCTTCCTGGCTCAGGGCCTGTCCGTTGGTCAGTCCCTCAAGGAAGAGGACTGGGTCGAGCGCGCCGGCGAGATGCTTAAGAAGGCCGAGGAGAAGGGCGTCAAGATCCTGCTCCCCATCGACAACCGCGTTGCCGATCACTTTGGCGAGGACGCTGTCCCCGAGGTTGTCGCTTCCGACGCTATCCCCGACGATCGTGAGGGCATGGACATCGGCCCCAAGACCGAGGAGCTCTACGCCGAGGCCGTCAAGGGCGCCAAGACCGTGTTCTGGAACGGCCCCATGGGCGTCTTCGAGTTCGACAACTTCGCTCACGGCACCCAGGCTATCGCCGAGGCTGTCGCCGAGGCCGACTGCACCTCGATCATCGGCGGTGGCGACTCTGTCGCAGCTGTCAACAAGTTCAACCTGGCCGACAAGATGAGCTGGATCTCCACCGGTGGTGGCGCTTCCATGGAGCTCGTCGAGGGTAAGGCCCTGCCCGGAGTGGAGGCGCTTCTCGATGCCTAATCGCACCCTTCTTATCGCTGGTAACTGGAAGATGAACAACGACGTCGCCGAGGCCGCCAAGCTCGCCGACGAGCTGGCTCAGGCTCTGCCCGAGGTTCCGGCTGGCGTCGAGGTGCTCGTCTGCCCTCCGACCATCGACATCACCACGGTTCATGACCGCATTCAGGCTGCCCCCATCGCCCTCGGTGCACAGAACGTGTACTGGGAGGCCAAGGGTGCCTTCACCGGTGAGTCCTCTTGCGACATGCTCAAGTCCGCTGGCTGCACCTACTGCATCATCGGTCACTCCGAGCGTCGCGACTACTTCCACGAGACCGACGAGGACCAGAACAAGAAGGCCAAGGCCCTCGTTGCCGCCGGTCTTGTTCCCGTCTTCTGCTGCGGCGAGTCCCTCGAGGTCCGCGAGGCTGGCACCTATGTCGAGCACGTCGTGAACCAGGTCAAGGCTGGTCTCGAGGGTCTCGAGATCACCTGCCCCAAGCAGGTCGTCGTCGCCTACGAGCCCATCTGGGCCATCGGCACCGGCAAGACCGCTACCGCCGAGGACGCTCAGGAGGTCTGCGGCGCTATCCGTGAGACCCTCAAGGAGATGTTCGGCGAGGAGCTCGCCAACGGCATCCGCGTTCTCTATGGTGGCTCTGCCAAGCCCGGCAACATCGCCGAGCTCGTCGCCAAGCCCGACGTTGACGGCGCCCTCGTGGGCGGCGCTTCGCTCAAGGCTGCCGACTTCGCCTCTATGGTCGTCAAGGCAGGCGAGTAGGACATATGGCACAGCGTCATCTTCCTGCACTCCTGATCATCATGGACGGCTGCGGCCTGGCTCCGGCCGATGGCGAGAACGCCGTCGCCGCTGCCAAGACGCCCTTCCTTGATAGCCTGTACGAGAAGTACCCCCACACCACGCTCGGCGCTTCGGGCGAGGACGTGGGTCTTCCCGATGGCCAGATGGGCAACTCCGAGGTGGGTCACCTCAACATCGGTGCCGGCCGCATCGTGTTCCAGGAGCTTTCGCGCATCAACAACGCCATCAAGGACGGCTCCATCGCCAAGAACGAGGTCTTCGTCAAGGCTATGGACGACGTCAAGGCTGACGGCAAGACTCTCCACCTCATGGGCCTTATGAGCCCTGGCGGTGTTCATTCTCATATGAACCACGTCGAGGCTCTGGTCAAGATGGCTGCCGAGCACGGTGTCAAGACCGTTCGCGTCCACGCCTTCATGGATGGCCGCGACGTTGACCCGCAGTCCGGTGCCGGCTACATGAGCGAGTTCTGCGCCTTCCTGGCTAAGATTTCCGAGGAGACCGGTTGCGACGCTCGCGTCGCCACCGTTTCTGGCCGCTATTGGGCCATGGACCGCGACAACCGTTGGGAGCGCATCCAGCGTGCCTACGACGTCATGGTCAACGCGTCCGATGCCGATACCGACCCCGTTTCCGGTATCAAGGCCTACTACGAGAAGGATCCGCGCGGCGACGAGTTCGTCGAGCCCTTCGCTGCCCACAACGAGGGCATCCACGAGGGCGACGCGGCTATCTTCTTTAACTTCCGTCCCGACCGCGCTCGTCAGATGACCCGCGTGTTCACGGACAAGGAGTTCGACGGCTTTGAGCGCGAGCAGATCAAGCTTTCGCACTTTGTGACGATGACCGAGTACGATCCGACGTTTGACGTCGAGGTCGCCTTCCCCAAGACGTTCCCCGAGAACGTCCTGGCCGACGTTATCGCCGCCAATGGCCTGAAGCAGCTGCACACCGCCGAGACCTGTCTCTTATACACATCTGACGCT
>URKV01000083.1 GCA_900548565.1 uncultured Collinsella sp. | reverse complement strand
TACACGCGTAAGATCGTCGGCAGCGTCAGATGTGTATAAGAGACAGGCCCTACGCGTTAATGTCCTTGAAGCCCTCGCCGAAGGTCTCTGTAACGTCGGCCACGGTCACGATGGCACGCGGGTCGCGCTCGCGCACGATCGTCTTGAGCGTATTGAGCTCGCGACGGCTCACGATGACCATGATCACCGGTTTCTCGGCGCCCGAGTACATACCGGTCGCCTTAAACTTGGTGCAGCCGCGACCCAGGCCATACATGATGTCGGCCGCGATATCGGGAAACTTGTCCGAGATGATGAGCACCATACGGCGCCTGTTGCCACCGTCGACCACGGCATCGATCACGTAGCCGCTAATGACCATCGAAAGGCCCGCATACAGCGCGTTTTCGACCGAAAAGACTGGGGCCGACAGCGCGCACACGGCAACATCGATCGCCATGACGGTCGAGCCAACCGGTAGCGATGTGTTGCGCGAGATAATCTGACCGATGGTGTCTGAGCCGCCAGTGTTGGCACCGGCGCGCAGCACCATGCCGTAGCCGATGCCCGTGATAATGCCGCCCCACATGGCGGGTAGCATAAGATCGGAATGCGCCAGCGGCGCCACAAACGGAGCGAACAGGTCGGTGAAAAAGCCCAGCAGCACAAAGCCCGTCGCGGTCTGCACCACGTAGAACATACCGCCTGCGCGCATAACGACCAGCAGCAGCAAGGCATTCATCACAATGGTTTGAATACCAACAGGCAGAGAGATGCCATGAGACGCACCGACCGCTTGGATAATCGTGGCGAGACCCGTAACGCCGCCGGCGGCAAGGCCGTTGGGGATCAAAAACAGGTCCGTCGCGATGGCTGCCAGGGCGCAGCCCAGCATGATCTTGGGTAGATCGTGAAAGAAGTTCAGCGAAAGAATGCGCTTGATGTCCAGACGATATGCCATGCTGCCTCCCTCAAAAAAGCGCACCCAAACGAGTGCGCTTTGAACTTCTTGCTGTATTCGATTCTACCGATTCATCGAGCAAATACCACCCCTGCGAAGTGTTTGCATCGACCCGGAGCCAACCATGTGCCTAGGCGTCCGAGCCTTCCGCATCGGCGTTGCCGGTTGCCCAGCGATGGTAACCGATCACAAACGGATCCAGATCGCCATCGTCGAGAACGGCCTCGACGTTGCTGGTCTCCACACCCGAGCGCAGGTCCTTCACCATCTGATACGGGTAGAGCACGTAGCTGCGAATCTGGTTACCAAAACCGATCGTGGTCTTGGGTCCACGAATCTCGTCGAGTGCCTCGGCGCGCTTCTCGAGCTCGATCTCGTACAGACGGGCCTTGAGAATCTGCATGCACGCGGCCTTGTTTTGAATCTGACTGCGCTCGTTTTGACACGTGACCACGATGCCGCTGGGAAAATGCGTCACGCGTACGGCGGAGTCGGTGGTGTTGACGCCCTGGCCGCCCGGGCCGCTCGCGTGATACACGTCCACGCGGATATCGTCGGGACTGATCTCGATGTCGATATCATTGGGCAGCACCGGAATGACCTCGACGCCGGCAAACGTAGTCTGGCGGCGCTTCTTGTCGTCGGTGGGGCTAATGCGCACCAGACGGTGGACGCCGGCCTCGGCGCGCAGCATGCCAAACGCGTCCTTGCCCTCGACGGTAAAGGTCGCGCGATCGATGCCGATAACCTCAGCCGCGGGGCAGTCGTTAATGGTGACCTTCCAGCCGCGACGCTGGCAGTACTTCATGTACATCTTAAAGAGCATGAAGGTCCAGTCCTGCGCCTCCAGGCCACCCTGTCCGGGCTTGATGGTCACAATCGCGTCGCCGTGATCGAACTCACCGGTAAACCAGCTCGAAAGCTCGAGCTCGTCGATAGAGCGGGCCAGGCGTTCTGCCGTAGCGGCAGCCTCCTCGCGCAATGCGGCGGCATCGGGGTCGTCGCCCATCTCCTCGGCAAGCTCCAGCGCCGCGCGGGCGTCAGATAGCTCGCCGCGCGCGGTATCCACGGCAGCGATATCTTCCTTGGCGCGAGCGATCTCCTCCATGGTGGCACGGGCGGCGTCGGCGTCATCCCAAAAGCCAGGGGCAACACTTTTGGCCTCGAGCTCGGTCACGCGCGTGCGCTTTTCGTCCAGGTGGAGATACGACTCGACCTCGCCGAGCCGGTCCGCAAACGCGTCCAGCTCGGCGGGCGTTACCTCTAAAGCCTCAGCCATTAACGATTCCTGCCGTGGCAGTACTTAAACTTCTTGCCGCTACCGCAGGGGCACGGGTCGTTGCGGCCCACGTTGACGTACGGATCGTCGCTCTCGGACTTGCGATAGGTGGTCACCTTGCCACCGTTGTTGACGGCAGCCGGACCACCCTGGACAGCCGTGCGGGCCTGCACCTGCGCCTGCTTGCGCAGCACCGAGTCGCCGTTGTCACCATCGACCTCGGCAGGACCGGAGAAGCGCGCACCCTCGAGCGCGGGGTCCTCCTTGTGCTCCACGGCACGCGGGGCTGCCTTGATCTCGATGCGCAGAACCGTGCGCAGATAATCCTCATACATGGTATCGACGAGTATCTGGAACGCGCCGTAGGCCTCGGTCTTGTACTCAACCAGCGGGTCGCGCTGGCCAAAGCCGCGCAGGCCGATGCCGGTCTTGAGGTAGTCCATCTCCTGCAGGTAGTTCATCCAGCGGGTATCGATGACGCGCAGCATGACCTGGGTGTTGAGCTCGCGCATCAGGTCCTCGCCCAAGCGCTCGGCCTTCATGTTGTAGCACTTCTCTACGTAAGCCAGGACATCGGCAGCCAGGGCCTCATAATCCTCGTCGGGGAACTTCGGCGTATCGATGTGGCCGGTGAGCTCCACAACCCACTTGCGCAGGCCCTCCAGGTCGCGCTCACCATCGTGACTGTCCTTGGTGCAGAACTCCTGCACGCAACGGTAGACGGTATCGTGCATGACCTCGGTGATGTGGTCGGTCAGGTCCTTGCCGTCCAGAATCTTATTGCGCTCGGCGTAGATGACCTGGCGCTGCTTGTTCATGACGTCGTCGTACTCAAGGACGCTCTTACGCATGGAGAAGTTGATGCTCTCGACCTTGTGCTGGGCGCTCTCGACGGCCTTGGAGATGATCTTGTGCTGGATGGGCATGTCGTCGCCCATGTCGGCCGTGACCATCATCTTGGAGACGCGGTCCATCTTGTCGCCGCCGAACAGGCGCATGAGGTCGTCCTCGAGCGACAGGTAGAACTGGGTCTCGCCCGGATCGCCCTGACGACCGGAGCGGCCGCGCAGCTGGTTGTCGATACGACGGGACTCGTGGCGCTCGGTGCCGATGACGGTCAGGCCGCCGGCGGCAAGCACGCGCTCACGCTCGGCCTTGCAGGTCTCCTTGGCCTCGGCGTTAAACTGCTCGAGCTGCTCGGGCGTCACGTCCTCCATGGTCAGGCCCTCGTACTCCAGGCGCTCGCGCACCAGCTCGTCGGGGTTGCCGCCCAGCAAGATGTCGGTACCACGACCGGCCATGTTGGTGGCGATGGTCACGGCGCCGTAGCGTCCGGCCTGGGCAACGATGTGGGCCTCGCGTTCGTGATGCTTAGCGTTGAGGACCTCGTGTGCGATACCGCGCTTGGTAAGGGCGGCGGACAGCTTCTCGGAGCTCTCGATGGATACGGTGCCCACCAGGACCGGCTGGCCCTTGGCATGACGCTGCTCGACATCGTCGGCGACGGCATTGTACTTGGCCTGGATGGTGCGGTACACCAGGTCCTCGTGGTCCACGCGCTGCACGGGCTTGTTGGAGGGGATGACCTCGACGGGCAGCTTGTAGATCTCGCGGAACTCGGCATCCTCGGTAAGTGCCGTACCGGTCATGCCAGAGAGCTTGTCATACAGACGGAAGTAGTTCTGCAGGGTGATGGTGGCCAGCGTCTGGTTCTCCTCGCGCACGAGCACGCCCTCTTTGGCCTCGATGGCCTGGTGCAGGCCCTCGGAGTAACGGCGGCCTTCCATAATGCGGCCGGTGAACTCGTCGACGATCTTGACCTCGCCGTTGGTGACCACGTACTGCTTGTCGCGGTGGAACATGTACTGGGCCTTCAGCGCCTGCTGCAGGTGGTTGACAAGCTGGCCGGAGAGATCGGCATAGATGTCATCGATACCCAGGCGGCGCTCGATCTTCTTAAGGCCGCGCTCGGTGGCGGCAATGGTGTGCTTGGCCTCGTCCATGACGTAGTCGCCCGTGGGCTCGACGTCCTCGGTGGCGGTGAGCATGTCGTGCGACACGTCCTCGCCGCGCTCAAGGCCACGCACGGCACGCGCGAAGTCCTTGTAGGTACTGGCGGACTTGGTGCCAGCGCCCGAGATGATCAGCGGCGTCCTGGCCTCATCGATCAGGATGGAGTCGACCTCGTCGACGATGGCGTAGTTGTGGCCGCGCTGCACGCGCTGCTCGGGACGGGTAACCATGTTGTCGCGCAGGTAATCAAAGCCGAACTCGGAGTTGGTGCCGTAGGTGACGTCTGCCTGGTAGGCCGGACGCTTGAGCTCGAGCGGCATGTTGTTCTGGAGCAGACCGACGGTCATGCCCAGGTACTTGTAGATGCGGCCCATCCACTCGGAGTCGCGCTTTGCCAGGTAATCGTTGACGGTAACGACATGCACGCCCTTGCCGGCGATAGCATTGAGGTAGCCGGCCAAGGTGGAGACGAGCGTCTTGCCCTCGCCGGTCTTCATCTCGGCGATGTGGCCCTCGTGCAGTGCCATGGCGCCAATGAGCTGCACGTCAAAGTGGCGCATACCCATGGTGCGCTTGGAAGCCTCACGCACGGTAGCAAAGGCCTCGGGAAGCATGTCGTCGAGCGACTCGCCGTTGGCGTAACGCTCGCGGAACTTATCGGTCTGGGCGCGGAGCTCCTCCTCGGTCATCTTCTCAAACTGGGGCTCAAGACCGTTGATCTGGTCGACGATCTTGTAGTAGCGCTTAAGGTCCTTATCGGATCCAAAGGACAGCAGCTTTGACATGAATCCCATGTGGTTTTCCTTTTTGGCCATAGCCCACGCCGTGCAGCTGCGGGCGAGTTAAACACAGATGATTGTACTTTAGCCAAACAAGGCGCGGCCTATACGGTCGAGCTCGACCGCCACGTAATAACTACGACCAACCTGCCACAATGGGACAGGTTAATTTTGGCAGGTCTATCTGGGCAAACGCCGCCTCTCTGCCATGTGGTGCCATGGGGACAGGTTAGTTTGCACTAATTTAAAAAGAAAAAGGGCCGCGCACCCAAATGGATGCACGGCCCTCATGCCATGAATGCGAGCGATTCCGCGGCGAGCTATTTACTCAGCAGCCTCGGTGGTCTCGGCCTCGGCAGCGGCCTCCTCGACGGGAGCCTCTGCGGGAGCCTCGGCGGCCTGCTTGGCAGCCTCCTCGGCAAACTTAGCAGCACGCTTAGCCTTCTCGGCAGCCTTAGCCTCAGCGGCGGCCTTGCGAGCGGCCTCGGCCTCAGCAGCCTTGGCGGCCTTGGCAGCCTTGGCCTCCTCGGCCTTCTTGAGCTGGGCGGCAGCGGCGCCACCGAACTTGTCGGCGAAGCGCTGGACGCGTCCACCGGTGTCGACGAACTTCTGCTGGCCGGTGTAGAACGGGTGGCACTCGTTGCAAAGCTCGACCTTCATCTCGGACACGGTAGCGTGCGTCTTGAAGGTGTTGCCGCAGGAGCACGTCACCGTGCACTCGACATACTGGGGATGGATACCCTGCTTCATGGTAGGACTCCTTATTGGTCAGGCGCTGGTTACCGATCAGCGCATAAGGCGTCTTGGTTTCCGACCAAGACAACAAACTCGGCTATGGTACCACGGCGCCGCGTGTCCCACAAAAGGTTCACGGTCTTTTCGGAACGACACGAATCTGACCCATCGAAACACATCTCCACCGTTCCTTCAACTGGGAAAATGCCGTCCCCGGGGCCTGAGAAGGGCCCCGGGGACGTTCGACTGACTGCGGGAACGGCCTTTCCGCTCAATGTGTTCGGCTGAGATCGGAAATCAACCCAACACGAGCCGGACACGCGCCAGACGGCTCTTCCCCGTACGGCCTTCCCCCTTACGCTCATGTTGCAGGCATGTAACGCCGCAGCGAGCGCGCCTTTTTTGCGCCAGACAGGTACAATGATGAACACTGTACCGTAGCGGAGCGCCCCGCGCGCGCCGCAATCACGCGAAAGGGTTTCCCATGGCCGAGATCTCGTCCTCCCGTATCGTCATCACCGTCCTTGGCAAGAACCGCCCCGGCATCGTCGCCGGCGTCACCCGCGTCCTGGGCGAGGCCAACGTCGACATCCGCGACATCACGCAGTCCATTATCGAGGACATCTTCACCATGACCATGCTGGCCGATACCGCCGAGTCCAAGCTCGACTTCGCTGAGCTGCAGAAGGCCCTGGCCGAGGCCGGCGAGCTTTCGGGCGTCAACGTGTCCATCCAGCGCGAGGACGTCTTTAACTTTATGTACCGCCTGTAGCGAACAAGCCGCTGGGGATAGCCTGACGCGCGCATGCCCATGCAAGCCACCCCGATGCGGCCCGGAGAGGAGCGCGCATGGCCTACGACGCCAAGAAAATCTATTACCGCTTCGATGACCACTTGAGCCGACTGGTTCTGGATTACGAAGCAAGCCGCCAGATTTCGTCTGAGAGCGAAAGCCTCTACCACGGCCTGCCGACCGACCCTTATGACGAGGGCTTGTTCGAAGAGCACAATGTCAAGCGCGGCCTGCGCAATGCCGACGGCTCGGGCGTGGTCGCGGGCCTCACTCGTATCTCGGATGTGCACGGCTACAACAAGGTCGACGGAAAGGTCGTGCCCGATCAGGGCAAGCTCACGCTTCGCGGCTACAGCATCGAGGATCTGGTCAACAATGCCCAGGCCGAGAATCGCTACGGCTACGAAGAAGTCGCCTATCTGCTTATCACGGGCTCGCTGCCCAACAAGGAAGAGCTCGACGGCTTTTGCGAGCGCCTGGGCGCCTTTAGACATCTGAGCGACGAGTACGTTAAAGAGTTCCCTATGACCACGGTGTCGTCGAGCATCATGAACGTGCTCCAGCGCGCCGTACTGCTGCTCTACGCCTTCGATGCCGAACCAGACGTGATCACGCCTGAGCACGAAATCGACGTCGCCATTTCCATGCTCGCACGTCTCCCGCGCATCGCCGCCTTCGCACACATGGCCTCGGTCGCCAAGCTTCGCGGCTCCGAGGTTCACGTGCCGCACCCTACGCCCGGTCTCTCCACCGCCGAGACCATCCTACAGGTCCTGCGCGGCGGCATGGCGTTCACCCGCGATGAGGCGATGCTGCTCGACGTTATGCTCATGCTGCATGCCGAGCACGGCGGCGGCAACAACTCCACCTTCGCTTGCCGCGTGCTGTCGTCTTCGGCCACCGACCCGTATTCCGCCTACGCCGCGGCTATCGGCTCGCTCAAGGGCCCGCGCCACGGTGGCGCCAACGCCAAGGTTGTCTCCATGCACGAGGACATCCGCGCGCATGTCTCCAATTGGGAGGACGAGGACGAGGTCGCAGCCTACCTGGGCAAGATCCTCGACAAGCAGGCCTTCGACGGCACGGGTCTCATCTACGGTATGGGCCACG
This sequence comes from uncultured Collinsella sp., assembly GCA_900548565.1. Classification (GTDB taxonomy): domain Bacteria; phylum Actinomycetota; class Coriobacteriia; order Coriobacteriales; family Coriobacteriaceae; genus Collinsella. Next base: position 432 of record URKV01000083.1, on the reverse strand, counting down.
CCGTCTACACGCTGAGCGACCCGCGTGCCGAGGTGTGCCGTCGTTACGCGCGCACGCTTGCCGCCAAGAAGGACCTGGGCGAGGAGTTCGCGCTCATCGAGCGCATCGAGCGCCTGGCCCCGCAAGTGATGCGCGATCACGGCATGACCAAGCCCATCTGTGCCAACATCGACCTGTACACGGGCTTTATCTACAAGATGCTCGGCGTGCCCGAGACGCTCTTTACGCCGCTGTTCGCCGTCGCCCGCATGGCCGGCTGGTCTGCGCACCGCATGGAAGAGCTCTTCTGCGCGCACCGTATTATTCGCCCGGCCTATCGTCCGGTGATCGAGCCGCTGGAGTACAAGCCGCTCGCTGACCGCTAGGACGCGGACCGTTATAGAACTGTCTCTTATACACATCTCCGAGCCCACGAGACTCCTGAGCATCTCG
>URKV01000082.1 GCA_900548565.1 uncultured Collinsella sp. | reverse complement strand
CGAGATGCTCAGGAGTCTCGTGGGCTCGGAGATGTGTATAAGAGACAGCCGTTGAAGCCATTGACGTGGCCGATGCTGCGGATGAGGGCGTCGAGGTTGTCGATGCGGCGGATGCCGCGGGCGATGCCGAGACCTCGGAGGGCGAGTAGGCCATGTCGCTGCGCGGTGGAATCGGTCTGCCCGAGCTTCCTCTAGAGGACGGGCAGGAGTTTAGGCTCGGCATTATGGGCGGCACCTTTGATCCCATCCATTACGGGCACCTGGTGACCGCCGAGCAGGCGCGTGAGTCCCTCGACTTGGACGCTGTGCTCTTTATGCCGGCGGGCTCTCCTGCCTTTAAGCTTGACAAGCCGGTGACGCCTGCCGAGGACCGTTATGCCATGACGGTCCTCGCCACCGCCGCGAACCCGGCCTTTTTGGCGAGCCGGTTCGAGATCGACCGTCCGGGCGTAACCTATACGGCCGATACGCTTCATGCCCTTCGCGACTTTTACCCGCCGCAGGTAAAGCTCTACTTTATTACGGGCGCCGACGCGATTATCGATATTGTGACCTGGCATGATGCCGAACGAATCGCTGAGCTTGCTACCTTTATTGCGGCGACGCGACCGGGCTTTGATATCGATACGGCGCGTGCCCGAATCAAAGAGTCGGGGCTGCCGTTCGACGTGCGCTATATTCAGATTCCGGCGCTGGCGATCAGCTCGACGAACATTCGTAAGCGAGTTGCCCGCGGCATGAGCGTGCGCTATCTTACGAGCGAGTCCGTGCTTGGCTACATTCGCAAACGCAGGCTATATGCCGATTTGGGCCAAGAAGATTTTGAGTGATGGGGGTCTACGTTGTCGGTAGAGGATCAGTTTGAGGGCGATGAGCGCGCGCTGCTCAAGCGCATTCAAGAGCTGCTCGATGTTCGCATGAAGGATAAGCGCAAGCGCTATGTGCATTCGCTGGGTGTTGCCGAGACCGCACTTCATCTGGCCGAGGTCTACGGCGTCGACCGCTTTGATGCCGCTGCCGCCGGCTTGATCCACGACTGGGACAAGGTGCTTTCCGATGACGAGCTGGTCACGCGCGCTCTGCATTACGGCATTAAGATTGCCGGCTCTCCTTCTGCCGCGACGCCGCTTTTGCATGGCCCTGTTGCCGCCTATGAGCTTCCGCAGCTTTTTCCCGAGCTGTCGCCGGCGGTCTTTCAGGCTGTCGACCGTCACACCGTGGGTGCCTGCGATATGACGCCGCTCGATATGGTGGTCTTTGTGGCCGATGCCATCGAGCCCAACCGCCACGGCGACTATGCGCATGCGCTGCGCAAGATGGTGGGGGAGTCGACGCTCGATGAGTTGTTCTTCTCCTGTTTTGCGCAGGGTTTGGTCTATGTGATCCAGTCCGGGCGCTATCTTTATCCCACAGCTATTACGATTTACAACCATTACGCCCAGCTGCGCTAGCTCGGGCTGTCTAGAAAGAGGTATTCCATGGCCGACGAGACCATGACCGACGAGCAGATTCTTGAAGGTGTGGAGCACAAGAGCTTCGTCGCCACGTCCGACCGCACTGCCGCCTCACTGTCCGCGAGCGGTGTCGCCGCCGAGGATGTCGCCCGCGCCGCCGCGCAGGCCGCCTACGACAAGAAGGGCGAGGACGTTCAGGTGCTCGACCTGACCGAGCTTTCCGACGTATGCGACTACTTTGTGCTTGCCACCGGTACCAACAACCGCCAGGTCGATTCTATCGTCGACGAGATCGAGGAGAAGGTCGCCGAGGCTTGCGGCGAGCATCCGTTCTCCATCGAGGGTCGCGAGCAGAAGACCTGGATGCTCATGGACTACGGTTCGGTTGTCGTCCACGTCTTCACTCCCGAAGCCCGCGAGTTCTACCGCCTCGAGAAACTCTGGGGAGACGCCCCCCAGCTCCCCCTCAACCTCCTCTAGTAGCTCATTTGAGACGGGGTTTAGCTACCCTCACGCATATCGCCGGGCAGTTGCGGTTTTCCGCACCTGCCCGGCTTTCTTTTTGCCCAAAGGCGGTTAATCGTTGAAGCGGGATTGGCGGCCGAAGGATAGGGCGGTGTCGCCGAATTTGTCTCGGACGGCGTCGATGGCGACCGAGAGGTCGCGGCGGTCGCTGGATTGGGCTCCGCGGTCGTCGACTTCGCAGAACAGGTCGGTCTGGATGCCGCCCTGATGGTCGAAGTCGCTCATGCCGATGCCCGCCAGGCGCACATGCATGCCTTCCTGCCAGATGTTGTCGAGCAGCTCGAGCGCCACCGCTACAAAGATGTTCTCATCGTCGGTCGGATGCGGAAGCCGCCGCTGCGCCGTGCGTCCGCTGCCATACGAATACTTGAGCTTGAGCGTCACCGTGGCACCCGTCAGCCCCTGACGGCGCAGACGGCGTCCCACTGACTCTCCCAACAGCGCAATCGCCGCCTCAATATCCCCACGCTCAGTCAAATCTTTCGAAAAGGTGCGTTCATTGCTGACAGACTTGACCTCGCGCTCTTCATCGAGGCTCGTGACTTCGGAGATTTCGAGTCCCAGCGCACGCTGGCGCATGCGTTCGCCGTTGACGCCAAAAATAGAGGCCAAGGTGGATTCCGGTGCACGTGACAGCTCGCCGAGGGTGTAGATGCGCATGCGGCGCAGTCGCTCCTCGGCCGAGCGCCCGATGCCGCTCATGGCAGATACCGGCAGCGCGGCCAAAAAGCGCTGCTCGGTTCCGGGGCGCACGATGGTCAGCCCAAACGGCTTGTCACGCTCGCTTGCGATCTTTGCGACCGTCTTGTTGCAGCCCACGCCAATGGAGCACGTCACTCCCAGCGCTGCCACGCGGTCGCTTATACGCCGCGCAACCAGCAGCGGGTCTTCGGGCGCAAAGCGACCCGGTGTGATATCGATAAAGGCTTCGTCGATGGATACGCGCTCCACGCGCGGCGTCTCCTCGGCAAGAATCGCCATGACCTGCGCGCTGACCTCACGATAGCGATCAAAATGCCCATGCGTCCAAATGGCTTGCGGGCACAAGCGCCGCGCCTCGGCCGAGGCCATGGCAGAGTGCACGCCAAAGCGACGTGCCTCATACGAACACGTGGACACGACGCCGCGCGAATCGGCGTCTCCGCCCACGATGAGCGGCTTTCCGCGCCATTTGGGATGATCGAGCATTTCCACGCTCGCAAAAAACGCATCAAGGTCCATCAGGCCCACCGCCGGACCCGTCCAGGGAGGCGGCGTGACGCCCATGGCATCCTCATAACCGTATGTATGTTCGCGTCTTTCCATGTCATGAGTATACCGCGCAGCTCATGTGGGGTGCGTGTATGTGCTTGCAAATCCCGAATTCTTGTCTAAGATATGGATTTGCCCTCGACTACACCGAAGAAGTTGGTCTCACGGACTTCACCTGCCCGCGTCGATGGCGTATTATGTTCAACTGTTTGTTTGTAGTTGCAGCCTAAAGCTGCTTGGTTGGAGGAGTTTCCTTTGGCAGTCAAGATTCGCCTTGCTCGTCACGGCGCTAAGAAGCGTCCGTACTACCGTGTCGTCGTCGCCGATTCCCGCGCCCCGCGTGACGGTCGTATCATCGAGGAGGTTGGCCGCTACAACCCGATGACCGCCCCCAAGACCATCAACCTCGACCTCGAGAAGATTGCCGACTGGCAGTCCAAGGGCGCTCAGCTCACCGACGCCGTCGCCGCTCTGGTCAAGGCCGCCAACGAGGGCGAGAAGACCGAGACCGTCGTCAAGAAGTCCAAGAAGCAGCTCGCCAAAGAGGCCGAGGCCGCTAAGGCTGCCGCTGAGGCCGCTGAGGGCGCCGAGGAGTAAATCGTGCCTGAGGTTGACGCTGCACAGCTCGAGGGTGAGGCAATGCTCTCAGATCGCATCGCCGATCTCGTCGAATATCTCGTTGTTCAGATCGTCGACGACCCGGATTCCGTGAGCCTTGAGGTCATCGATGGTGACGACGCCTCTACGATTGAGGTTTCGGTCGCCGAGGATGACGTCGCTAAGGTCATCGGCCGTCGTGGCCGTACCATCAAGGCCATTCGCACGCTCGCCCGTGCACTGGCCGCTCGCCTCGACACTGCTGTCGAGGTAGAGGTTCTGGGCTAGGACCTTGAGGTCCCAGTACAAAAACATCGCCCGTGTTGTCAAGCCGCACGGAAGGAAGGGGGAGGTCCTCGCGCAGCCGCTGCGGGGGCTTCCTTCTGTATTAGAGCCGGGTATGCGCGTCGCCCTGACGCCGCCGGCGCTCAAGCGCGACCGCTTTTGCACGGTCGTGTCCGTCACCGATACGGGCGATGGCGATCTGGTCTCGTTTGAGGGCATTGACGACTTGACGGCCGCCGAGGGCATCACGGGATGCTACGTGCTGGCAAATCGTGACGATTTTGAGCTCGATTCGCTCGACGCTGCCTATACCGACCTGATGGGTCGCGAGGTGGTCGACGAGCGCTTCGGTTTGCTCGGCACGATCGTCGAGATTATGTCGACGCCCGCTAACGATGTTTGGGTTGTTGAGGGCGATCGGTACGGCGAGGTACTGATTCCCGTGATCGAGCAGGTCGTGCTCGATCTTCCCGACACAGGAACAATTTCCGTCCACGTTATGGACGGCCTGATCGATATGGACAAGTAGGGAGGACAACATGCTGATCGAGACCCTTTCGGTCTTTCCCGAGATGTTTGAGCCCGTCATGTCCACATCGATTTTGGGCCGCGCCCGCAAGGCCGGCCTTTTTGATTTTAAGGCGTATAACCTGCGCGACTGGACGCACGACCGCCATCGTACCGTCGATGACGAGCCGTACGGCGGCGGGCAGGGCATGCTCATGAAGGTCGAGCCTATCGCAGAGGCCATCGAGGCCATTAGCGCAGAGGGTCCCAAGCCCACCGTAGTGTTCTTCACCCCCTGTGGCGAGCCGTTTACGCAGCATGTGGCCGAGCGCCTGCTCAAAAGTGAGCGCCTGCTGTTTGTGTGCAGCCGCTACGAGGGCGTCGACGAGCGCGCGTATGCGTATGCCGATGAGCGTCTGTCGATCGGCGACTACGTGCTTACGGGTGGCGAACTTCCCGCTATGGTCGTTGCCGATGCCGTCGTACGCCTGATTCCCGGCGCCCTGGGCGACGAGATGAGCAATGTGGACGAGTCGTTCTCGACCGCCGAGGACGGAGGCCTGCTCGAGTACGCGCAGTACACCCGTCCCGCCGAGTTCAACGGCGAGGGCGTGCCGCCAGTGCTCGTGAGTGGCGATCACGCCAAGGTCGACGCTTGGCGCCGCAAGAACGCCATCGAGCGCACCTGCCGCTGGCGTCCCGATCTGATCGAGACGGCGCGCCTTACGCCCCAGGAGCGTGCGTACGCGCAGGAGATTTTGGTCGCTTCGTATTCGCAGAGCGAGGAGTGAGAATGGTTCCATCGCAGCATTCCGCGTTGAGGGGCGCTTTTGAGTGGATCGTGGTCATCGCGATCGCGCTCGTGGCCACCTTCTTGATTCGCTCGTTTGTGGTCGAGCCCTTTGTGGTGCCCACCGGCTCCATGGAGTCCACGATCGAGATTGGCGACCAGATCCTGGCACAAAAGGTGAGCCTCGAGCTCGGTCAGCCTGTCAGCCAAGGCGATATCGTGGTGTTTCACAACCCTGATGGCACCTCCGAGCATGATGTTCTTGTCAAGCGTGTTATTGCCACGGCCGGCCAGACGGTCGACCTGCAGGATGGCAAGGTGGTCGTTGACGGCCAAGCGCTCGACGAGGACTATACGACGGGCATGAGCTGGCCGCTTTCGGTCCAAGCGCCTGGCGCTCAGGTAAGCTATCCCTACACGGTTCCCGACGGGTGCGTGTGGGTGATGGGCGACAACCGCGAAAACTCTGCCGACTCACGTTATTTTGGTCCCGTCGATCGCTCTGATTTGATCGCTGTGGCGCTTGTGCGCTACTGGCCGCTCAACCGCATCGGCGCTATCGACTAAAAACCGCTATAGTACAGTACCTAACCGTGTAATCGTTTCGACGAGGGGATATTAGAGGCATGAACGCTTCATCGCTTTCCTTCCAAGACATCATCCTGCGCCTCCAGCAGTACTGGGGCGAGCAGGGCTGCGTCATTATGCAGCCCTATGACTCCGAGGTCGGTGCCGGTACCTTCCATACCGCGACCACGCTGCGCTCGCTCGGTCCCGCCGAGTGGCGCACCTGCTATGCGCAGCCCTGCCGCCGTCCCGCCGACGGCCGCTACGGCGAGAACCCCAACCGCATGCAGCACTACTATCAGTTCCAGGTGCTCATCAAGCCCTCGCCGGTCAACGCCCAGGAGCTTTACCTGGGGTCTCTTGCCGCTATCGGTCTGGACCCCAACGACCATGACGTCCGCTTTGTCGAGGACGACTGGGAGAGCCCGACGCTCGGCGCCTGGGGCCTTGGCTGGGAGGTCTGGCTCAACGGCATGGAGGTCACGCAGTTTACGTACTTCCAGCAGGTGGGCGGCATCGAGGTCGACCCCGTGCCCGTCGAGATCACCTATGGCCTAGAGCGTATCGCCATGTACGCTCAGGGCGTCAACTCCGTCTACGACCTGGTGTGGAGCTACCTGCCCGACGGCACGCCCATGACCTATGGCGACGTGTTCCTCGAGAACGAGCGCGAGTTCAGCGCCTACAACTTTGAGGTCGCCAACGTCGAGATGATGCGTCAGAAGTTTGACGACTACGAGGCCGAGTGCCACTCCTGTCTGGAGCGCAAGCTGCCGCTGCCGGCATACGACTGCGTCATGAAGTGCAGCCACGCCTTCAACCTGCTCGATGCCCGCGGCGCGCTGTCCGCGGTCGAGCGTGCCAACTACATCCTGCGCGTCCGCGCCGTCGCCAAGGCGTGCTGCGAGGCCTACATGGCCGAGGTCGCCGGAGTCAACGAGAATGCCGACCAGGAAGGCGAGGTGGCGTAAGCCATGGCAGACGCTAAGGATTTCCTGTTTGAGATCGGTACGGAGGAAATGCCCTCTGCACCGCTGAACAATGCCGTCAAGCAGCTTGGCACCATGATCGCCAAGGGTCTCGACGAGGCCGGTTTGGCCCACGGCGAGGTCCGCGTGATCTCGAGCCCGCGTCGCCTGGCTGCACTCGTGGCTAACGTCGCCACTGCGACCGATGAGGTTCACGAGGTCAAGCGTGGCCCCGCGGCCAACATTGCCTTCGACGCTGACGGTAACGCCACCAAGGCCGCCCAGGGCTTCGCCCGCAAGTGCGGTGTGGCTGCCGAGGACCTGGTCCGTCGCGAGGACACTGACGGTCGCGAGTATGTGTTCGCCGAGAAGAACATTCCCTCCGCACCGGCTACCCCGATCCTGACGGCCCTGTGCGAGAAGACCATCGCCGGCCTGCAGTGGCCCAACTACCGTAGTCAGCGCTGGGGTCACGAGCATGCGACCTTTGTTCGTCCGGTCCGCTGGATCTGCTGCCTTTTGGGCGAGGATATTGTGCCCGTGTCGTTTGCCGACGTGACGAGTGGCAACACCACGCGTGGTCATCGCGTACTTGGCCCTGGTGACCATGTGGTTGCCAGCCCCGCCGTCTACGAGCAGGTGCTCGAGGACGCCGGCGTGCTCTCTGCCGAGCGTCGTCGCGAGGCCATCCTTGCCGGTATCGCCGAGGTCGAGGCCGCTCGCCCCGGCTGTCATGTCGACACGCCCAAGAAGGTCTTCGAGGAGGTCATCAACCTCTGCGAGTGGCCGACGGTGCTCGTCGGTACCTTCGATGAGGAGTTCCTCAAGGTCCCGCACGAAATTATCTGCGAGTCCATGCTCACCAACCAGCGCTACTTCCCGATCTATGACGGCGAAGGCAAGCTCACGCGTGAGTTCGTGGTCGTCTCCAACAGCAAGCCCGAGAACGCCGAGCGCGTGATCGACGGCAACGAGCGCGTCGTGCGCGCCCGTCTGGACGACGCCAAGTTCTTCTACGAGGAGGACCTGAAGATCTCCCTCGACGAGTTCCGCGAGCGTTTGGCCAAGGTTGCCTTCCAGGAGAAGCTCGGTAGCGTGCTCGCCAAGTCCGAGCGCATCGAGCAGCTCGCGCTCGCTATTGCCCGCTGTCTCTTATACACATCTCCGAGCCCACGAGACTCCTGAGCATCTCGT
>URKV01000081.1 GCA_900548565.1 uncultured Collinsella sp. | reverse complement strand
TGCTCAGGAGTCTCGTGGGCTCGGAGATGTGTATAAGAGACGGCCGTCGACCCCGAGGCCAACATCATCTTCGGTACCGTTGTCGACGAGTCCCTGGGCGATCAGGTGCGTATCACCGTCATCGCTACGGGCTTCTCCGACTCCAACGTCAACCGTCAGGACGAGCTCTTTGCCGCTCAGCAGTCTCAGAGCAAGGCCGCTGCCTCCGCTGAGCCGCAGCGCACCGCTCCTGCCACGAGCCCGGCTCAGGCCGCTCCGACCCGCAACGTCGGTGGCACCGAGCTTCCTAACTTCGGCAACGATCAGTTCGAGCTTCCCGACTTCCTGAAGCGCGGTAGCTTCTAAGTCGTTCTTTGCATTGTTGTGCACAGGGGCGTGTCCGTATGGACGCGCCCTTTTTATTTCGACTTTGTAAACTAGAACCTCCAATCTCTTTACGTTCCCTTTACGATTGCCTCCAGCGCAGCAGGTATCCTTTTAGAGAAGTATGACAGCCGTATAAACGCGGGCTGCGCGGCGACGCCGCGGTACTTGTTGTATTAGGAGGCTTTAGTATGGCAGCACGTGCGGACAACGTTTCGCGTGTCGACCATGATGGAGTTACGTTGGTGGAGGGCGCGACATCCGATGTTCGCTTTGCCTTCACCGAGCGCGCCGGTGGCGTTTCCGAAGATGCGTACTCCTCACTCAACTTGGGCTCGCATGTTGGCGATGACCCCTTTGCTGTTCAAGAAAATCGTCGTCGTGCGCTCGAAGCTATGGGTGCCGCCGAGTGCGAGCACAACCTGCTCGTTCCCAATCAGGTCCATGGTGATCATATCGTTGCGGTGACCTCGAACGGCGCCGATGACCTTGAGGACGTTCGCGAGCAGATTGCCGAGGGCTGTGATGCCATCGTCTGCACGGCGCATAACGTGCCCGTGCTGCTCTGCTTTGCCGACTGCGTTCCCGTGGTGCTGGTGGCCCCTGGCGGATTTGCCGTGGTGCACTCCGGTTGGAAGGGCACGATTGCACGTATTTCTGCCAAGGCGTGCCAGGCGCTTTGCGATGCTGCCGGCTGCGATGCGAGCAACGTTTCCGCCTATATCGGCCCCCATATCTTGGGTGACGAATATGAGGTATCCCAGGAACTCATGGATCGCTTTGCCGCCGAGTTCTCTTGCATCGATGCGAGTGCCTCTCGCATGCTCGATCTTTCCGCTGCCATTCGCGAGGCGCTGGTAGATGTCGGTGTCGACGCGGATAATATCGTGGATACCCAGCTTTCGACTGTGCGTCAGAACGACCGCTTTTATTCCTACCGTAACGAGGACGGCACCTGTGGGCGCCATGCTGCGATCGGCGTGATGCTATGAGAAAGATCGTATCGGTCCTGAGCGCCGCTGTGCTTACGCTTACGCTGTGCGCCTGTTCTTCGGGATCTTCTACCTCTTCCATTACCGTCGCCGGCTCCACGACCTGCCTTCCTATCGCCGAGATTGCGGCCGAGGGCTTTAAGGAGGAGACCGGCATCGACGTGCTCGTTTCCGGTTTGGGTTCTTCCGCTGGCATCGAGGCCGTCAGCGCCGGCACAGCCGATATCGCCAGCTCCTCCCGTGGACTCAATGCCGACGAACAGGATCTGGGCCTGACTCCCATCGTCATTGCCCACGACGGTATCGCGGTCATCGTGAACGACGATAACCCGGTCGATAACCTCTCGACCGAGCAGCTCCGCGATATTTACGCCGGCAAGATCACCAACTGGAAAGAAGTCGGTGGCGAGGACCTGAGGATCCAGGTCATCAATCGAGATGAGGCGTCCGGCACGCGTGAGGCCTTCCGCACCATCGTGATGGACGGCACTCCGTTCGATCGCCGCTCGGCCGTTCTTTCGGGCACGGGCCAGGTGCGCGACGTGGTATCTCGTTCGCGCGGTGCCATTGGCTACATTTCGCTGGGCTTCGTCGATAGCCTCAACGCCAAGACCTCGGTCAAGGCCGTCTCGGTCAATCATGTTGAGGCGTCCGAGAAGACGGTCGCGAGCGGCGGCTATCCCATCTCACGCGACCTTTACTTCTTTGTGAAGGGTGCGCCTTCGCAGCAGGCGCAGGATTACATCGACTATGTGACGTCCGAAAAGATGGACAAGCAGATTCGCGAGGCGGGCTTTATTCCCGTCACCAACGACGAGAAGGGGAGTGAGTAGCATGGAAGCACAGGAAAACTCCCAGACTGAGCAGAATGTTCAGACGCCCAAGAAGCGCGAGCTGGCGCTCGTATCGCACAGTACCTATATCAAGGAGAAGGCGCTGCAGTGGATCTTCTTTGCCTGCGCGTTCTTGGCGGTCGTTACCGTCATCCTGATTTTTGTCTTTACCACGTATTCGGCGCTGCCCGTCTTTACTGACATCGGTCTGGCGGACTTCTTTAGCTTTACGTGGGCGCCTTCCGAGGGCCACTACGGCATCTTGTCGCTGCTTGCCGGCTCGGGTCTGGTGACCGTCGGTGCGCTCGCCATGGGCGTGCCGCTGGGCGTGGGTACGGCCGTTTACCTGGTCGAGATTGCCAGCAAGCGCGTGCGCAAGCTCATCAGCCCCGCCGTTGACCTGCTGGCGGGCATACCCTCCATCATCTACGGCTTCTTTGGCATGATCATCATCCGCCCGTTTATCGCACAACTGACCGGCGGCCTTGGTTTTGGTGCGCTGACGGCGTGGTTTGTGCTCGCCATCATGATCGTCCCTACCATCACCACGCTCACCATCGATGCTCTCAATTCCATTCCCATGGGCATTCGCGAGGCATCGTATGCCATGGGCGCCACCAAGTGGCAGACCATCTATAAGGTCGTGCTACCTGCCGCGAAGCTGGGTATCGTTGATGCCATCGTGCTGGGTATGGGCCGTGCCATCGGCGAGACCATGGCCGTGCTCATGGTCGTAGGTAACGCCCCGGTTATTCCCGACAGCATTGCGAGCCCCATCTCGACGCTCACGAGCCAGATTGCGCTCGACATGAGCTATTCCTCGGGTCTGCACCGCTCGGCGCTGTTCGGCATGGGTGTGGTCCTGTTTATCATCTCCGCCACGCTGGTGGGCATCGTCCGTCTGATTTCCAAGAAGAAGAGGGGGTAGGCTATGTCCGATTCCGTTGACACGACGGTCGATACGACCTCGTCGCGCGAGCGCATCAAGCGTGCCCTTTCCCACGGCAAGAAGGGCCGCATCAACAAGGACCTGTCCAACAAGATCATGCTTGGCGTGTTTCGTGCCGCTGCCTACATCACCACGCTGGTGCTGGTCGCTATCATCGCCTACGTGGTCATCAACGGCCTGCCACACATCTCGCTCGACTTTATCTTCGGTTGGCCCCAGGGCGTCAACGCCGAGGGCGGAATTTGGCCCACGATCGTCTCGACCATCTACGTGACGGCGCTCGCCATGCTCATCTGTACGCCGGTCGCCGTGCTAGCGGCCGTCTATCTGGCCGAGTACGCCAAACAGGGCAAGGTCGTCGAGCTCATCCGTTATGCTGCCGATGCTTTGGCCTCGGTGCCCTCCATCGTTATGGGTCTCTTTGGCTACGCCTTGTTTGTCGAGGCCATGGGCCTGGGCCTTTCGATGGTCTCTGCCGCTCTGGCACTCGCGCTCTTGATGCTCCCCATCGTCATGCGCACCACCGAAGAGGCCATTCGCGCCGTTCCGCGCTATATCCGTTGGGGCGCGTACGGCCTGGGCGCCACCAAGTGGCAGGTTGTCTCCAAGATCGTGCTTCCTTCTGCCTTTGGCCGTATTGCCACGGGCATCGTCCTCGCCATCGGCCGTGCCATTGGCGAGACCGCGGTGGTGCTCTACACCATGGGCCAGGCCATCAACCTGCCTATTTCGCCGCTCGATTCCGGCCGCCCCATGACGGTTCACCTGTACCTGCTTGCCAACGACGGCATCAACATGAACGCAGCCTACGGCACTGCGCTCTTGCTGATGGTGATCATTTTGGCCTTCAACCTGTTTGCGCGCTTCCTGTCGCGTAAGCGTCGCTAGTTAAGGAGTCCCATGTCCGTTTATCAGTCCGCTCCCGCGTTGGAGCAAGCGGCCATTACGGCCAAGGATTTCAACTTTTGGTACGGTGACTTTCATGCGCTGACGGGGCTTGACCTCAACATCGCCAAAAACGCCATCACCTCCTTCATTGGCCCTTCGGGCTGCGGCAAGTCGACGTTTTTGCGCTGCATCAACCGCATGAATGACCTGATCGAGGGTACGCGCGTCGAGGGCACCATGACGCTCGACGGCAACGATATCTATGCCGAGGGTGTCGACCCGGTCGACCTCCGTCGCCGCGTGGGCATGATCTTTCAGCAGCCCAATCCGTTTCCCAAATCCATCTACGAGAATGTCGCCTTTGGCCCTCGTCTGCAGGGCGTGACTAGCAAAAGTGACCTCGATGACATCGTGGAAGAATCGCTCAAGCGCGCCAACCTCTGGAAAGAGGTATCCAATCAGCTCAACAAGGATGGTTTGGCGCTCTCGGGCGGTCAGCAGCAGCGTCTGTGCATCGCGCGCGTGCTTGCGGTGCAACCCGATGTCCTCCTGATGGACGAGCCCTGCTCCGCCATCGACCCCACGTCCGTCTCTAAGGTCGAGGATCTGATGGCCGAGCTGGCGCCCGAGATGACGATCATCATCGTCACGCATTCAATGCAGCAGGCAGCTCGCATTAGCGACTACACCGCATTCTTCTTGCAGGAAGTTGCCGGCGAGCCCGCCACGCTCATCGAGTATGGTCAAACCGACGCGATCTTCACCAGCCCGGTGGACTCGCGGACGGAAGACTATATCACCGGCCGCTTTGGCTGATCGGTGCGACTAGTCCCAAGCCGATCGGATCTGGTCCGGTGCGTATTCACTGTGCGGGCGGCATGACCGCACCCAACTGATTGGAGTGAACCATGCGCAAACTGTTTTCCCGTCAGCTCATCGAGGCCCGTCACGAGATGCTGAGCATCTATGAGGCCGTCGATCTGGCCCTCCACGATGCCGTGAAGGCCTATGTGACCGACGACCGCAAGCTCGCCACCAAGACCAAGAAGCGCACGCTTTCGATTGACGCACGCTGCGCCAACCTGGAGGCCGTCTGCTACAACCTGATTGCCACGCAGTCACCGGTCGCCTCCGACTTCCGCTTGCTGCAGACGATCATCTACGTCGACTTTAACCTGCAGCGCATGACCGATAAGGTTCGCCAGATCTGCCGCGCTACGCGTCATATGATCAAGGCCGACATCTCGCTACCCAAGGAGCTTGTCGGCACGGTCGAGGCCGAGGCTGAGGCCGTCTACCAGGTGCTGGGCTCTTCGCTTTCCGCGCTCGTCACCAACGACATGTCCATCATCTGCAACTTGGCCGTCGAGGACGAGCCAGTGCACGCCGCCTATGAGAAGTTCTTCCGCACCTTTAACCGTATGGATTCGGGCGACTTTATGGACGACGACAGCAACTATGACGATCTGCGTCGCGCCATCATGGTATCGCGCTATCTCGATCGCATCGCCTCGATTTCCATCGATGCCGCCTGCCGTCTGACCTTCCTGTTGACCGGACAGCGTATGACTGCCGGTGATATCGCCTGCACTGATGAGGATGAGCTCGAGAGCATGCGCGTGCCTTCGGGCGAGGGTGTTATCATGAGGCCCGCCGTCGACGCGCGCTACGTTGCCAAGGTGCCCGTTAACGAGGTCAGCGAGGGTCTTCGCTACCTGCTCGATCATCTTGAGGACGAGGACGATGGCGAGGACGACGAGGAGTAAGTAACCCCTTTCGTCGAAAGATTGTAAATACCTAAGTGAGCGCGGCCTTGCACATGCGGGGCCGCGCTCTTGCGTTAGCATGGGACTACTTGTTTGGCTGTCAGCGGAGGCGATTGGCAATGGATAACTATTTGGACTTGATGCGCGCTCGCCGCGAGCAGATTCTGGAACGTTTTTATGCGGCGCTCGATCGCGCAGGCCGTCCCCACGACGCCGCGCGCCTCATTGCCGTGTCCAAGACCGTTGGTGTCGATGAGACCGTTGCCGCCATCCAGGCGGGGTATCGCCATTTTGCCGAGAACCGCCCGCAGGAGCTGGTTCGCAAGCTCACGGGTCTGGCGGAGCATCCGGAGCTGCCCGAGGTGCGCTTCGATATGATCGGGAACCTGCAGACCAATAAGATTAATGCGGTGCTGGGCTCAGCCGAGCTGATTCACTCGGTGGGTTCGCTGCATCTGGCGCAGGCGATCTCGAGCCGTGCTGTTCGCAAGATTGAGGCAGGCGAGCTCGCCGGCCCCCAGCGTGTGCTCATTGAGGTCAATGTGAGTGGTGAGGAGTCGAAGGGAGGCTTTTCGCCCGATGAGATTCGCGCCGCCGCGGGTGAGCTTGCGGAACTTGAGGGAATTTGCGTACAGGGGCTTATGACTATGGCGCCCCGGGGGAATAAGGATGTGGCACGCCGCACCTTTGCGGGGCTTCGTGAGCTGAGGGATGAGCTGGAGGCGGCGCATCCCGATTTGAACCTGCCTGAGCTTTCCTGCGGTATGAGCGAGGACTTTGAGCCTGCCCTTGAGGAGGGCTCTACGCTCGTTCGCCTGGGCAGGGTAGTATTTAGCCCGGAGTTTGCAGTAAAATAAGGCTCTGAAGTGCGCACTGATTATCGGGGCGCCTGCACTAAACCGCGAGAGGACACAACCATGGGCTTCCTTGACGAGATTAAAAATAAGATGCACCTGGGCGGCCAGCAGGGTTACGACCAGGGTTATGGCCAGGACGACGACTACGGCTACGATGATGGCTATGACGATGGCTATCAGGGCAACGGCTACAGCGGTGCTTCGGGCGAGGGCTTCTACACCCAAGACGAGCCGAGCAACGGCCTGCTTGGTCAGACGCGCCGTGGTGAAGCTGAGTCGGTTGCCGTGTATACACGCTCCGGACAGTTGGTCGGCGATGACTCTCGCCATGCCACGACGTATAACCCGCCTTCGCGCTCGCAGGACAGTGTTGCGAGCGGTTATCGTCCTGGTGCTTATGACACGCCGTCGAGCTACGCCGAGAACACCCGCGCCCGTGCCGCCGCTGCGCCCGCGCCTGCACCGAGCGATGCCTCGGCCTATGCGAGCAATATCATCAACGCCACGCCGCAGCTGCCGGCCTATGTCCTGCGCCCCGAGAGCTATGATGACGTGGAGACCGTGGTGCGCCGCGTTCGCACCAAGCAGCCTGTCGCACTGATTTTTGTGGGCGTACGCACCGAAGTTGCCAAGCGCGTTTTGGACTTCTCTTACGGCTTTGCCTGCGGTCTGGGTGCCACGGTCAAGGAGGTGGGCGACCGCGTGTTCATGGTGCTGCCCGCCGGTTGCGAGGTCAAAGATTCCGATCTCAAGAAGCTTCGTGCGGACGGCTACCTTAAGTAAAGACAAGACGAGGAGATTCCCATCAACATCTACACTATCGTCCAGCTGGTCAACACGCTGTTCAACTTCTATTCCACGCTCATTGTCGTCTACTGCTTTATGACGTGGATTCCCATGAAGCAGGGTGGTTTGCTTCAGGATATTGCCGCGGTGCTTGATAGCGTGTGCGGTCCGTGGCTCAACCTGTTCCGTCGTTTCATCCCGCCGATGGGCGGTATCGATTTTTCGCCGGTCGTTGCGATTATTGCGTTGCAGTTGGTGCAGAGGCTGGTTCTGCAGCTTCTTATAGGTATACTCGTGTAGAACTGACTTAGTAACTTACGTCGGGCGTGTAGCGCCGAGGCGATGAAAAAGGAGACTTGTTATGGCTATTACCCCTGCAGACATCCAGGCTCAGACTTTCTCTGAGGCCAAGCGTGGCTACGATCCTGCTGAGGTCGACGTCTTCTTGGAGACGCTGTCCTCTGAGGTCGACGCTATGCTCGCTAAGATCGTTGACCTTAAGGGTCGTCTGACTGCTACCGAGCAGCAGCTTGCCGATGCACAGGCTCAGCTTGCCCAGGCTCAGGATACCGCCGACCAGGCCGTTCCTGCCGCCCCCGTGGCTGCTCCCGCCCCTGACTTCTCCGCTCAGGAGCGCCAGATTTCCGCCGCCCTGATCGCTGCCCAGCAGACCGCTGAGACCATCGTCAACGATGCCAACGAGAACGCTGAGCGTATCCGCAACGAGGCTGACGCCAAGGCCCGCGAGGTTATCCGCCAGGCTCTGACCGAAAAGCAGGCCGAGCTCGAGGAGATCGATCGTCTCAAAGCTTCCCGTGAGGAGTTCAAGGCCGAGTATCTCAAGCTCATCCAGCACTTTATGGACGATGCCCAGAACTCCTTCCCGGCCGATCTGATGGCCTCTACGCCGGTCGGTTCTGCCGCTTCTCCTGCGGTGACTGTTCCCGCCGAGCCGCTGCCCGTCGCTGA
>URKV01000080.1 GCA_900548565.1 uncultured Collinsella sp. | reverse complement strand
CGTAAGATCGTCGGCAGCGTCAGATGTGTATAAGAGACAGGTCCTGCTCGACCCGCCCTATGCTTTTGGTGCCGAGCCGGTCGAGGAAATGCTGCAGAACCTGGCTCAGCAGGGTCTGCTTGCGCCTGGCGCTTATGCCCTGTTTGAGCATGCCTCCGCCGATGCGGGCGCGCATCCGGCAGGCTTTGAGACTGTACGTGAGAAGCGCTACGGCATTACCTCGGTCGACCTGCTTCGTTGGGTCGGCGATGACGACGGTGAGGACGATAGTGCCGTCACCGATGCCGATAACAACGATGCCACGACGTTTCAGGAGGACGCCCATGAATGACACCATCAACCGCGTGATCGTCCCGGGCACCTTCGATCCCATCACGTTTGGCCATATCGATGTGATCCGCCGCGCCCGCCGCATCTTTCCCAGTGTGATCGTCGCTGTTGCAGAGTCGCAGGGTAAAAACGGTGTGGGCACCACGTTTATGCTCGATGAGCGCGTGGCGCTGGCCCGCGAGGCGCTCGGTAATATCGACGGCGTCGAAGTCCTGCCCTTTACCGGCCTCTTGGTCGACTTCGCTCGTGAGCAGGGGGCGGGGGCCGTGGTCAAGGGCCTGCGCGCCATGACCGACTTTGAGTATGAGCTGCAGCAGGCCGACCTCAATTATCGCTTGGATAGCGAGCTGGAGTCCATCTTTGTCATGAGTGCTCCGCAGTACGGTTACATCTCGAGCTCGGTGGTACGCCAGATTGCGTCGCTTGGGAGCGATGTATCGACGTTTGTGCCGCCCAACGTGGTCGAAGCGCTCAGACATCGCTTTTCGTGACGTTTTTTATTGCCTGGTGGCATGTGGTAAACTAGCACGATGATATGTTACCTATGAAAGGAGACCGGATGCCGGGCGAGAATTTTCCTGGCGATAGGATCGTCAGCTTGGTCGATGAGCTCGAAGGGCTGATCGAGGAAGCCAAGCCGCCTTTCGGCAAGAACGCTCAGTTCAAGGTCATCGACGCCGACGTGTTCTTCAATATCCTCGACGAGATCCGCATGAGCTATCCCGAGGAATGGCAGAAGTCCCGCCGTATCCTTAAGGAGCGCGAGGAGCTTATGGCTTCCGCCGCCGCTCAGGCCGATTCCATCATCGCCGACGCTCAGCAGCAGGCCCTCACCATTGCCGGTGAGCAGGAGATCGTCCGACTTGCGCAGCAGCAGGCCGACGACATCCGCGATCGTGCCCAGCAGTACGAGCGCGAGACGCGTTATGCTGCCGAGGACTACGCAGAGCAGGTCTTTACGCACCTGGAGGAGAACCTCAAGAGCCTGACCGGCACCGTTACCCGTTGCCGTCAGCAGCTCAACGAGGGTGCCGCCCAACAGAATGGTCAGTGGTAATGGCTGAGTTCCCGAGCGTTACCGTCGATCTTTCCGAGCAGCTCGAGTTTCCTGGAGATTCGTATCCGCTGACCGGTAAGGTCGATGTCGCCACCTACACGGTGGGCGAGAAGGAGTACCAGCTACAGGACGGCATCGACTACGACGTTGTCTTTACCAATGCCGGTACCGGTGTCTTGCTCACGGGCATGGTCCGTGCGCACGCCACCGGCGAGTGCGACCGTTGCTTGGAGCCCGCCTCGTTTGATATCGCCGGCGAGATCGAGGAGTTCTACCTCTTTGAAGAGCCCGAGGATCCCGAGGCCTACGAGGATGGCTACGAGCTCCTGGGTGAGGACCGCATCGTCGATCTGGGCGAGCCCATCAATGACGCGGTCGTTATGGACACGCCGTTTGTGGTGCTTTGCAAGCCCGATTGTCGCGGTCTGTGCCCCACTTGCGGTTGCAATCTCAACGTCGAGCAATGCGATTGCGCCGCCCAGGCAGAGGCAGAATGGGCCGAAGCCACGGAAAATCCATTTGCAGCATTGAAGAATCTCAAGCTCGATGAGTAAAACTGTGGTAGTATCGTTACTTGCGCGTAATCGCCACACTGGATAGTTCATAAGGAAGGTCACTATGCCCGTACCTAAACAAAAGCAGGGTCGTATCCGCACTCACACCCGTCGTTCCGCCAACATGAAGATTTCGGCTGCGGCTCAGTCCACGTGCCCCCGTTGCGGCGCTGTTAAGCTTCCGCACCACGTGTGCCCCAGCTGCGGTTTCTACAAGGACCGCGAGGTTATCGTTACCGAGTAACGGTATACTCTGGATGCGATGCCGTTCCAAATGGAACCACAATGGCCGGCTCAATGAGTCGGCCATTTTTGTATAAGGAGCATGTATATGAGTAACGTTCGCGTTTGTGTAGACGTTGTGGGCGGAGACGAGAAACCTCAGGTTGTTCTCGATGGTATCGAGGCTGCACTTGCTGCCGATCCCGATATCGAGGTCTTGGCAGCTGGCCCCACCGAAATCGTCAATCCCTTTGCCGCTTCCCATGCACGTGTTGAGGCCCTTGAGGCACCTGACGTTATCGCCATGGATGACGATCCCATTCGCGCCGTGATGACCAAGCGTAAGTCGTCGATCGTGCTTTCTTGCCGCGCCATTAAGAAGGGCAACGCGGATGCGTTCTTCTCCGCCGGTTCCACCGGTGCCATGACCGCTGCCGCCACCGCCTATGTGACGCCGTTTAGGTATCAGGCCGAAGGCAAGAAGCAGCCGGTGCGCCCCTGTCTGACCAATGCGCTGCCCAATCGTGCCGGCGGTCTGACGGTGCTGTGCGATATGGGCGCCAACCCCGATGTCGAGGTCGATGACATGGTGCGTTTTGCTCAGATGGGTAGCGCCTATGCTCGCGTCGTCCTGGGCATCGAGCATCCCCGCGTGGGCCTGCTTGCCAACGGCACCGAGGACGAGAAGGGCTCCAACTTTACCAAGGCCTGCTTCCCGGCCATGAAAGCCGCCGTTCCCGGCTTTGTTGGTAACTGCGAGGGAACGGACATCACCTCAGGTAACTTCGATGTCGTCGTTGCCGATGGCATGTCGGGCAATATTGCGCTCAAGGCCACCGAGGGCGCTGCCAAGTTTTTGCTGCAGGAACTCAAGGGTGCCTTTATGGCCTCGCTCGGCACCAAGATCGCCGCGCTGCTCATCAAAAAGCAGATGCGCGAGATAAAGGCCAAGCTCTCTGGCGACGCCAAGGGCGGCGCGATTCTTTTGGGCCTGCGCGGCGTGGTCCTGATCGGCCATGGTGCCACCTCGGTCGAGGCTGTTAAAAACGGTACGCTCGCGGCGGCCGAAGCCGTGCGCGCCGGGCTGGTCGAGAATGTCGCCAACTCCATGGACGGCATCGTTTTATAACAGCGGCGTTATGCGCCTCGGGGCGCACGTCGTGGGGTAGAATCAGAACCGTGTCTTGGTACCGCCCGGGCGGTACCATTCTTTTGGTATTCATGCACTATGAGAGGAAGCGCTATGGACCGCTCCGAAATCTTCGACAAGATCGCCGAGGTCGCTGCTGACGTTCTGGGCGTCGATGTTGCCGAAATTAGCGAGGAGACCACCTTTGACGACCTCGATGCCAACTCGCTCGAGCGCCTGCAGCTGGTTACGGCTATCGAGGACGAGTTCAACCTCGAGATCGATGACGAGACTCTGCTCTCGCTCAACTCTGTCGCCGACGCCGTCGACGCTATCGAAGCTGCCAAGGAGGCCTAAGTCTTGGCTTTATCCGAACGACTTACGCGCGCCCAGGAAATCTTGGGCCACGAGTTCAACAATAAGGTGCTGCTGCGCGCGGCGCTTACGCATCCCTCGGCAGTCGAGGGCCAGCCGGTTTCTGCCAGCTATGAGCGCCTTGAGTTCTTGGGCGATTCCATTTTGGGCGCTGTGGTCGCACGCTCCCTGTTTGAGTCCTATCCGGAGTTTGACGAGGGCAAGCTCACGCGCCTGAAGGTGTCGCTTGTCTCGGGCGCTACGCTGTCCGAGGTTTCTCACGAGCTGGGCATTGACGACATCATCATCTTTGGTGCCTCCGAGACCGGTACCGGTGCGCGCGGCCTGCATTCGGCCCTCGAGAACGTCTATGAGTCGCTCGTGGGCGCGCTGTACCTGGATGCTGGCTGGGACGTTGCGGCAGAGTTCATTCACCGTACGCTTAAGCCGCATTTGGCTTCTGAGCGTGCCGAGCATCCTGCGAACCCCAAGTCGTTTTTGCAGGAGTGCGTGCAAGCCGACGGTCACGAGCCCCCGGCGTACAAGCTCGTTGGCTCCGAGGGCCCGGCGCATGCGCCCACCTTTACCGCCGTGGTGCTCATCGACGGTATTCGCCAAGGCCGCGGCTCCGGCTCCTCAAAGAAAGAAGCCGAGGGAGCCGCCGCGCTCGAAGCGCTCGACCGCATGGGCTACACCACCAACGGCGTGATTCTGAACAAGAAGCACGTGTAAGCGAGGAACCGTGTATCTCAAGTCCCTCACGCTCAAAGGGTTCAAGTCGTTTGCCGACCGCGCCCATATGACGTTTGAGCCGGGCCTGACCGTCATCGTCGGTCCCAACGGCTCGGGAAAATCGAACATCTCCGACTCCATCCTGTGGGTCCTGGGCGAGCAGAGTGCCAAGCAGCTGCGCGGCCAGGCCATGGAGGATGTCATCTTCTCGGGCTCGTCAGCGCGCAAGCCGGTGGGTGTCGCCGAGGTCACGTTGGTGCTCGATAACTCGGACTATATGCTGCCCGTCGATTTTGACGAGGTCGCCATCACCCGTCGTATGTATCGCTCGGGCGAAAGCGAGTACCTCATCAACTCGAGCCCGTGCCGCCTGATGGACATTCAGGACATCTTGCACGATTCGGGCCTGGGCAAGGATACGCATTCCATCATCAGCCAGGGCAAGCTCGATGCCATTTTGCAGAGCCGCCCCGAGGAGCGCCGTGCCCTCATCGAGGAGGCCGCCGGCATCTCCAAGCACAAGCGCCGCAAGGAGCGTGCGCTCAAAAAGATTAAGTCGATGGACGAGCACCTGACGCGTGCCCGCGACATCAATAAGGAAATCGCCCGTCAGCTGCGACCGCTGGAGCGTCAGGTCGATCGTGCGCGCAAGTACAAAGAGTTGTCCTCGCGCGCGAACGAGCTTACGCAGATGCTGGCCGTCGATGAGCTGCGTTCGCTGCAGTCGCAGTGGAACGACCTGGAGAGCCGCTCCAAGGAGGGCGCGGCCGAGCTTGAGCTTGCGCAGTACCGCTTGGGCGAAAAGGAGCGCGAGCTCGAGAAGCTCCAGGTCATGCTCGAGGAAAAGGGCCTGTTTGTGGGCGACCTGGGCGAGCAACGCCGCCATATGCAAGATGTGGTCGGCCGCATTAACTCCGACATGCGCCTGCTCGAAGAAAAGGGCCACAACATGGTGTCGCGCCTGTCTGACATGCGCGGGCAGATTTCGAGCTCCGAGCATCAGCGACGTCGCGTGGTCGAGGAGCTCGAGGACGCGCATGCGCAGCTTGAGGAAGTGACCGGTGCGCACATGCAGGCCCAGGAGGACGTCGACGCCGCTGGTCCTGCCGCTGCTGAGCTCCACGAGCGGCGCGTGGCGCTCGACAATCAGATTTCGCAGCTTACGCGTGAGCAACGCGATGTGCAGCGCGTGGCCGATAACGCCGCGCTCGAGCTCGCCAAGGTGAAGGACTCGCTGAGCAATGCCGAGGTCGAGGACAACATGTATGCCTCGCGCCTGGAGCAGATTGACGAGCAGCTCGAGGAGGTCATGGCCTCGCTCGAGAGCCGTCGCGACCGCGCCGAGGAGCTTGAGGGCGCTCTTGAGGAAGCGCGCCAGGCTCAGGTCGATGCGCGTGAGGCCACCGAGACGGCACGCGCGGCCCTGAAGGACCTGCGTGCCCGCGAGAGCGAGGCACGCAACAAGTTATCCGAGGTGCGCTCGGAGCTTGCCAGCCAAAAGAAACTCGATGCCCGCATGGCCGACAGCTCTCCGCTCGTGAGCCGTCTGGTGGGTGCGCTGGGCGACGATGTCTTGGGTCGTCTGGGCGACGTGCTGGAGGCCCCGCGCGAGCTTGAGGGCCTGGTTGAGCAATTGCTCGCCGGCGATATCGATGCGCTGCTGTTTGATGACGCCGCCACGCTTGAGCGTGCCGGTCGTGCGGCTCTGGACCAAAAGAAGGCCTCGGGCGAGGCACTGCTGGTGGCGCGCGGCGTGAGCGGCTCTACCGCCGCTGAGGGCGCTGCCGGTACCCGCCTGGTTGATCGTCTGTCCGTGCGCGCAGGCTACGGACCCGTCGTCGAGGCGCTGCTCGGCGGCTATTACGTGGTCGATGACTTGGCTGCCGCGCTGTTGGCGCCGGTCGTTGACGGTGTGACCTATGTGACTCCCGATGGCGCCCGCGTAAGCTGTGGCGGCCTGGTGCGCGTGGGCCTCGATGCTGGCGAGGCCTCGGGTGCTCTGGAGCGTAAGCGTCGCATTCGCGAGCTGGAGGGGCTTGAGCCCGATCTGGCTGCCGTGTTTGAGCATGTGTCGGATCAGGTCGTCGAGGCCAACGTTGCCGTCGAGGAGGCCCGTGCCGCCGAGGGCGATGCCGCCGGTGAGATCGCCCGTCTTGAGGGCGAGCGCCGCTCGCTGCTCTCCGAGATCGGCCGCTTGGAGCAAAGCGCCAACAATGCCGAGGTCGAGCGCGTGCGCATCTCCAAGCGCCGCGAGCAGGCTGCCGAGGCCGTTCGTGCCGCGCGCCCGCGCGTTGACGAGCTCACCCGTTCGCGTGACGAGGCGCGTGCACAGGCAAGCGACCTGGGCCTCCAGATTGCCGAGGCCAACGATGAGCTCGATCGCGTTCGCCGTGACGATTCCGAGGCTGCCGGCAAGCTCGCCGACGCCAAGGTTCGCCTCGCCCAGACGAGCGAACGCCTGCGTTCGCTGACGGGCCGCGTGCCCGACCTGGAGCATCGTCTTGAGGGCATCGACCGTCGTATCCGCGGAACACGCCAGGCTTCGCGCTCGCTCGAGCTGCTGCGCCTGCGCGTCGATCCCATGCACGAACGCTATTCTGCCCTGTTGGAACGCGCGTCGGATTGGGCAGCGCGCCTGCGTGACCAGGCCTCTCTGGAGGAGGCGGACTCCGCTTCGCTCAAGAAGACCATCGAGGATGCCAAGACAGAGGTCGCCCGCGCTAAGGAGCGGGTCGATACCGCCTCCGCCACGCAAAACGAGTTCAAGGTCGCGCGTGGCAAGCTCGAGGTGCAGGTAGAGGCCGCCATTAAGGCCATTACCGCCGATGGCACCACGGTACTCGAGGAAGCGCTCATGCTTCCGGCGCCCACGGACCGCGATGCCGCCGAGCGCGAACTCAACCAGCTCGTGCGTCAGATCAACAACCTGGGCCCTGTGAACCAGGTTGCCATGGAGGAGTACGAGCAGCTCAAGCGCCGCGCCGATTACATCGAGGAGCAGCTGGCCGATCTGGAGAGCGCGCGCAAGGCGCTCACCAAGATCACGGTGGCCATTGATCGCAAGATGCGGAAGGCCTTCCTGGTGACGTTTGAGAAGGTCGACGCAAACTTCCGCGAGATCTTCGCTATGCTCTTCCCGGGCGGTCAGGCTCATCTGGAGATGACCGATCCCGAGCATCCTGCCGAGACGGGTATCGAGGTCGTGGCGCAGCCGCGCGGCAAGCGCATCACCAAGATGATGCTCATGTCGGGCGGCGAGAAGAGCCTGACGGCGCTTGCCCTGCTCTTTGCCGTGTACCGCACGCGCACGGTGCCGTTCTATGTGCTGGACGAGGTCGAGGCGGCACTCGATGACGCCAACCTGTCCAAGCTCATCGGCGCGCTCGATGTGTTGCGTTCCGATACGCAGCTCTTGGTCATTTCGCATCAGCGCCGTACTATGGAGGACGCTGACGTCCTCTATGGCGTCTCGATGCAAGCCGACGGCGTCAGTCGCGTCGTCTCGCAAAAACTCGATCGCGAAACCGGAAAGGTCGTGAATGCATAATGGGATTCTTCGATGCTCTCTCGCGCGGACTTGAGCGCAGTCGCGAGGCCCTCAACGAGGTCTTTTACTTTGGCGGCGAGGTCGACGAGGATTTTTGGGAGGACCTGGAGGACACCCTCGTCATGGGTGACATGGGCGCCGAGGTCGCCATCAAGGTCTCCGATGACCTGCGCGATGCCGCGGCCAAGAAGAACCTCAAGACCGCCCCGCAACTCCGTCGCGCCCTGGCCGAGCAGCTTGAGCAGCACTTTGTGCCCACCGAGCGCGATCCGTTCTCCGATACGCCGAGCTGCGTGCTGTTTGTGGGCATTAACGGTGCCGGCAAGACCACGACGGTCGGTAAGATCGCGAGCGCCATGGCCGCCCGCGGCAAGAATGTCGTGATCGGCTCTGCCGATACGTTCCGCGCCGCCGCCATCGAGCAGCTCGATGCTGTCTCTTATACACATCTGACGCTGCCGACGATCTTACGCGTGTAGA
>URKV01000079.1 GCA_900548565.1 uncultured Collinsella sp. | reverse complement strand
ACGAGATGCTCAGGAGTCTCGTGGGCTCGGAGATGTGTATAAGAGACAGAACTCACCCAGGGGCAGAAGATTGAGTTTGCCTATACGGCTGGTAGCGCGTCCCCTGTCGTTAAGGACCAGCTTGCTGCGAATGTGACCGTCATTGGTCGCGATGCCCAGGGCAAGACTCAGACCTGGGTCGACAACGCGCAGTATGTGGTGACGTCCGGTTCGAGCGCGCTTGATCTTACGAAGGTCGCGCTTGAGGCGAATGATATTGACGCCGTTGCTGCGGGCTCCTTCATTCTGAGCCTTAAGTACAACGGTGTTGAGCTGGGTACGCCCCAAGATTATTCGACCTATTGGCAGCTGTTTATCAACGGCAAGTCGAGTGACTATACGGCGGACAATGTCACCATCCATGCTGGCGATACCGTCACGTGGTTCTACGGTGGCTGGGGAGACCAGTTGCCGTCCGATTCTGTTCATGCTTCTGTTCAGGTGCTTGGCAAGGACAAGGACGGCAAGCAGCAGGTTTGGGCTTCGACGGGCCAGACGAGTCTCAAGGCGGGCTCTACTGCTAAGGACCTGTTGGAGCAGACTGGTCTTAAACTCAAAGCTACAGAAGAGTCTTGGGGTTGGTACCTTAGGGGCATTACCTCGCCGCTTGACGGTAAGACCTATTGTGGCTCTGATGCTGCGACCAATAGCTATTGGCGCTTCTACGTAAAGGGCAAGTCCGACGCAAAGTACAAGTTCGCCGACGTTGGCGCTGGTGCCTACGAGCTCCATGAGGGTGACGCCGTCACCTTTATGTATGCTGGCGACAGCGATGCCCTCCCTGGTCAGGTGCTTGGATCCGCCGATATCATCGGCCCCGATGTCAACGGCAACAATACTCGCTGGGGCTCGGCAAGCAATGTTTCCCTGCCCGAAGGCTCTACGGCTCAGGACCTTATTGAGACGGTTCTGAAGGCGAAGGGCATTGATTACAAGGCCTCCCAGAGTGGTGCATACTGGTCCATTACTTCGCCGTTCGAAGACAAGTCTTACGGCTATGATGGTGCGACCGGTAAATACTGGCATCTGTATATCAACGGAGAGTCCTCATCTCTCTGTGCCAACCAGGTCACGCTCAAGAGCGGCGACAAGGTTACATTTGCCTACACCACCGAAAAATCGCCCATGCCCGATCCCGACAAGATTGTCGTGGACCCGAGTGCGACGACTCCTAATTGGGATGCCGAGTGGGCCGGCTACGGCAACAGTGGCAACGGTTCGACCGTAACGGATGCCAAGACGCCTGCGCAGGCCGCCGGTCTTAAGTGGGCCTTCGATTGGAAGGCCGAGTCTGGTCAGCAGTATGCCAACTGCAGCGAGCCTGTCATTGCTAACGGCTTTGTGTACATCGCGACCGAGAACGAGCTCATTAAGATCGATTCGTCCACGGGCAAAAAGGTTGCCTCTGCGCCGCTTGCCTCCAAGGTGAGCTATACCTCTCGTCCGATCTATACCAATGGCCTTATCATCGTTCCGCTCAACGGCGGTGCGGTCCAGGCGATTACTGCAGACAAGCTGATCTGCAAGTGGCTGACGCTTGGTTTGACGGACTTGACGCAGAGCTCCTGCACCGTCGTTTCGGACGGCGAGTACGTCTATGTAGGCTCGGTCGATATTTCGTATGACGAGAATTACAATGCGACCTACGGCAACGGCTCCTTTGCGCGCATTAAGATTGCCACGGGCGAAGTTTCTTGGCAGAACATCGACCCTGCCGAGGGCTATTACTGGACTGGTGCGGCTTTGACGGATAAGTATGCCATCGTTCCTACGAGCGCGGGTACGCTTAAGTGCATTGATAAGACGACGGGCGATGTCGTTTCGACCATGAAGCTCGGCGCTGTCGCAAATGCCGATTGCATTGCCGATCCGTCCAATGGCTCGACCTTCTATCAGATGACGCACGACGGAAAGCTCCATGTGATTTCGCTTTCGGCGAAGGGCGTGCTGAGTGAACAGAAGACGGTTGATCTGGGCCTTACGAATAATCTGAGCGCCCCTGCTGTGTCTGGTGACAATCTGATTGTCGGCGGACAGACGGCTACTGGCTCTGCTCTGGTTCTCTATAACCTGAAGACGGGTAAGACCACGATGGTCGCTGCTGCCGACGGCAAGGCGCTGCCGGCTGGCCTCAACGGTATTGCTGCTACTCCGCTGGTGAGTGTTCAGGGCGGCAAGACCTATGTGTACTTCACCGTTAACAGCGCGGATAGCAAGGATTACGTCAACTACTCTGCTGGTGGTGGCGTGTATCGCTATACGCTCGGCGATGCAGAGGCGACGCAGATTTATGATGCGGCTGGCCATTACCAGTACTGTGACTCTCCGGTCATTGCCGATGCTTCTGGCAATCTCTACTACATTAATGATTCGGGCACGCTGTTTAAACTTGGAGCTGTCGAGTCTTGGACGGTTGCCTTTAACTCCAACGGCGGGTCTGCTTGCGACACTAAGTTTGTTGCTACGGCCGATGGCAAGCTGGTCAAGCCGGCCGATCCGACGCGCGATGGCTACACTTTCGGCGGTTGGTATACCGATGAGGCTTGCACGCAGGCGTATGACTTTAGCACGCCGGTGACGGCCGATCTGACGCTGTATGCCAAGTGGACCAAGAATGTCGTTAACCCTGGCGGTAATGGCGGCGCTGGTTCGAATGGCGGCGGCGGTTCTGGTACCGGTACTGGTTCCGGCACTGGCGCTGGCACGGGTTCCGGCTCCGGCTCGAAGGGCGGCGCTGTCGCCCCGGGTCATAAGCCGACGACCAAGACGACGGTGTCGACCAAGACCGAGACCAAGGACAACAAGTCCGACCAGAAGGACTCCGATAAGTCCGATAAGAAGGACGAGAAGAAGTCTGACAAGAAGGACAGCAAGTCCGACAAGAAGTCCGACAAGAAGTCCGATTCCAAGTCCGATACGGGTGCTGCTTCCACGACCACTGCTAAGAAGTCCTCTAGTGCTGCCGAGCAGGAGACTGGCACCAATCCGCTCGCCATCGTTGGCATCGCCGCCGGCGTCATCGGTCTCGCCATCGTCGGCGTGTTCGTGTTCACCAAACGTCGGTAGGTGAGGGTTGTGTCCAATAAATCCAAGGACGCTGACCCCAAGCAACCAGATTCCTCGTTCATTCAGTTCGACGATGCAAAGCAACAGGGCGCCGCTTCGGCGGCGTCCGCATCTCGTCGCAAGGCGCTCCTTGGCGTTCTTGCTGCCGCGTGCACCATTCTGATCGTCGTCTCGCTGGGCTTCGTCCATCCTTCCGAGAGCGGCGCCTGGTCCATTGACTGGATCGTTCAGACCGTGACGGGGGAGAGCGTCGTCGCCAAGGACACCAAGGGGTCTGGCTCGTCTACCGCTTCGGGCGAGGCCAGTTCCAAGGATTCCAAATCTTCGGATGCTGCAAAAGATGAGTCCAAGGGCTCGAACGACGCCAAGGATGATTCCGAGTCTTCGCACAAGGAATCGGACAAAAGCTCGGATAGCAAGAAGTCCGATGGTCAGGACAGCAAGAGGTCTGGCGATAAATCCGCTGCCCAAAATACGGGAGCCGGTGATACTTCCAATGTGTCTGGCGGTGCTTCTTCGGGCGGCGGTCAGTCGTCTGATGGAGCCTCATCCTCTAATGGCGGAAGCGCTTCCTCGGGCGGTCAGGGCGGCTCGCAGGAGTCCAACTACGTAACGGTGACGGTTTCGGTCACATCGAGTGCTGTGGGCAATCCTGTGTCCTCTGGTGGCACCTTTACCTTTAACGAAGGCGCTACCGTTTACGATGCCCTGTGCGCGCTGGGCCTTTCTGTCAACGCACACGGCTCGTCGTACGGCACGTATGTTTCCGCGATTGGTGGTTTGGCCGAGAAACAGTACGGCGGCACGAGCGGGTGGATGTACTCCGTCAACGGCACAACGCCCATGACGGCCTGTAGTAACTACGTTCTCTCAAACGGCGACAACGTAGTCTGGTATTACGTTACAGGCTAGAGGCCTCGACATAGCGCGCCAGACGGGCGGTTCGGACAAACATCCGGGCCGCCCGTTTTTCGTGCGAATGGGACTGGGTCGCCGGGTCTCTCGGCAAACAAAAAACCGGTTGGAATGGGAATTCCAACCGGTTATACATTCAAGCAAATAGTGAATCGACTATGACCGTGCGCCCTCGAGGAAGAAGCGGCGGCTGAAGTAGTTGTACCAGGTGACGAGGAACGTGGCGATGGCCTTCATGGCTTGGTAGCCGATGCTCAAAAACGTGACGCCCACAAACATATACAGGTCGTTGAGGCCCAGGCCGATCACCGACAGGATGGTGAAGATCGTGAACTCACGCTTGCGGCTCATGCCTTCGCGGTGGTCGAACACGTACTTCATGCTGAGCCAGTAGTTGACCACGACGGACGTGATAAACGAAACCGTGGTGCTCATCAAAAAGTCGAGGTGGAACAGCTCGACGAGCGCAATGAGCATGCCCCAGTCGATGCCAAAGGAGATAAGACCCACGACAGCAAACTTGAGGAACTGCTTGGTATGAGGTTGTGCCAGCGCCTTGCGCACGTAATCACATCCAATGCGTTGATGAATCGAGCAGAGGATACTTTAGAGCTTTTACAGGGGAAACGTAAGGTCTTTGCCAATAACTATATGAACTCGCCAAATTTTCAAGAGCTAATCCGCAAACGTAAAATATTTGCCCGTAAACGAGCGACACCCACGGACGATACTGCGCTGAGTGCGCGTCGTCCGTGGGCGCCGTAATGCTGCAGGGGTTTCGAGCTATTTGGTCTCGTCGCCCTCCAGGAAGATCTTTCGGGTCACAAAGTTGTAGACCATGACCAGCGCGGTGGCGCAAATCTTGGCGATATTGGCCTCGAGCCCCAGGCCGGCGTTGAGTGCCAGCACGATGCCGTCGTTGAGCACCAAACCAATCACGGACAGCACAACAAAGATGATGAACTCGCGGCGGCGGCTCATGCCTTCCTTGTGCGCAAACACGTACTTCATGCTTGCGAGGTAGTTAAAGATGAGCGAGACGATAAAGCCGCTGGTGTTGGCAATCAGGATGTTGAGGCCCAGGCCATAATGGAGCAGATTCATGATGCCAAAGTCGATAACCGTGGCAATGACACCGACGACGCCAAATTTCATGATCTGCGCAAGGAGCTTTTGCATGGTACCTGCCTTATGGTGGCGCCGGGGCGCCGCGGGGATGACAAACTCAGCAAGTTT
Source organism: uncultured Collinsella sp. (assembly GCA_900548565.1). Taxonomy (GTDB): domain Bacteria; phylum Actinomycetota; class Coriobacteriia; order Coriobacteriales; family Coriobacteriaceae; genus Collinsella. The sequence goes on along the minus strand of URKV01000079.1, from coordinate 3,268 downwards.
AGCCAATCCCCACGGGTGGTGCTAGGCGCGCTCCTCGATAGCACCGTTTCTATATGCATCGAGCAGCTGGCGCAGGTCCTGGATCTGGCTGCGGATCTTGGCACCGGAATCGGTGTCGCTCACCATGCGGCGACGGTCGGCCTCGTCAAAGCGGTTGGTCTCGCTTTCGATATCGACGTTGCGGGTGAGTGCCTCGGCAACCGTCGTAAAGGCCCGGTGCGACTTGAGGCGGCAGCCGCGCGAGCTCGAGATGAGCGTATAGCCGGCGATACCCGTCTTGGGATGGTAAGCGCGGCAGAAGCCGCCATCGATGACCAGCAGCTTGCCCTCGGCGCGGATGGGCTGCTCGCCCTTGGTGGTTTTAACGGGCGTGTGGCCGTTGATGATGTGACCGGTCGGTGAGCATGCCATGGGCGCGACGCCAAACTCGCGCATGATGTCGTCGCAGACCGAGGGCGACTTGGTAAGCGTAAAGTATGGGTCCATCGGCTCGACCCAGGTGCTCTTATCGGCGATATAGGCGCGCTCAAAGGTACGCACCAGGCGTCCGCTGGCGGGTGAGTTAAAGCCAATCCACAGGTACCACATCCAGTCGAGAGCGTCGCGGTCGCCCACGCGCCAAGCGCGGCGGGCGATGTGGTCGCAAAAATCGAGATAATCGCGGCCAGCGTGCCAGGTGCCCAGGCAGTTCATGCTGCTAAAAGTGCCGTCTTCGTTGAGCGGCACGCAGCCATGGAACAGCAGGTTGCCGTTGGCGACCTTGTACATCGAGCCGTGGGAATAGAGGAAATCGATATGGCGATGCAGGTGATCGGCGGTGACAAACTCGGACACGAGCTTGTCGATGATGTGCTGCTCCTCGGGCGTGAGCGTATAGGGGTCCGCCGGGTCGACGGTGGGGAAGTCGTTGGTCGTGAGCGGCCACACGCTGCCGTCGGCGAGCGTGACCGTGCCGGTGTCGTGTTCGATCTTGTCGAGTAACAGGCGGTCGGTCATGTCGAACTCGGGATGGCGCTGGATAATCTGGCCCTCGAGCTTAAAGAGCAGCACGTTGATGGCCTTGATCAGCGGGGTGATGGACTCACCGGCGGTGTAGGTGGCATCTGCAAAGGCGACAAGCTCACGTAGCGAGATGCCGTAGTCGTTCTCCAGGATCTCGTAATTGTCGTAGCGTAGGTTGTTGCGCAGCACCGTGGCGATGCAGGCGGGCTCACCGGCCGCAGCGCCCATCCACAGCAGGTCGTGGTTGCCCCACTGGATGTCGAGTGAATGGTAGGTGAGCAGACGGTCCATAATCTTGGCCGCGCCGCCGCCGCGGTCGAAGATGTCGCCCACCAGGTGCAGGTGGTCGACGGCCAGGCGCTTGATGAGCGAGGCGAGCGACTCGATAAAGTCGTCGGCGCTTGCGGTCTCCAGAATGGACTCCACGATGCGCTCGTGATAGCGCACGCGATAGTTGTTCTCGTCCGGGTGCGTGTGCAACAACTCGTCGATGATGTAGGCGTAATCGCGCGGGATGGCCTTACGCACCTTGGAGCGCGTGTAGCGGCTCGAAAGCGAGCGGGCGACCATGATAAGCTGGTCAAGCATCGTCTTGTACCAGGTGGGCGAGTCCTCGCGCTGACTGCGGACCAGGTCGATCTTCTCGCGCGGGTAGTAGATGAGCGTGCACAGCTCGCCCTTCTCGTCAAAGGAGAGCGCATCGCCAAAGATCTCGTCGACATGCTCGCGCACGACGCCCGAGCAGTTGTTGAGGATGTGCATAAAGGCTTCGTACTCGCCGTGCACGTCACTCATAAAATGCTCGGTGCCCTTGGGTAGGTTGAGGATGGCCGAGAGGTTGATAATTTCGGTAAACGCGGATTGTTCGGTGGGGAACTGTCTCGACAGCAGGCGCAGATACTTGAAGTCTTGCGGGTTGCGATCGAATGCGACCATGAAACACCTTCCGATGGGGCTGGTAAAACTGATAAACAGCGTCAAACGTTTATCAGTATGCGCCGCTTTTGTTTCGATTTTGCGCCAGCGGCTGAATTGTCGGCTGAATGGTTTGGTAAATCGATTTAGTGAAGGTAGATGTGTTGGTCGGGTGGAGACGACAGAAGGTGTTTTCTCAGATATTTATGCGTGGGGCCGGTGGAGACGATGGTGGTAAAGATGTTCACTATTTTTGGTTCGATTTGGTAAATAGCGGACATATGTACCGCATGTAGGCTCACTGTGCGATAATTTGCGCAGCAATGAGTAAGGAGCCTCATATGAGTGATTTTGTCCTGACCTGTGAATCCGCCGCCGTCCGAACCCGTGAGTTCTTTGCGTCGCGCAATATCCCTGTCGTGTGTTTTCATTACGAGATCGACGATGTTGTCTATACGGACGATCTGTATCAGTCGATTACGCCGGACAAGTTTTTTGCCCAGATTGCCGCGGGCGCCATGCCCAAGACGTCTCAGGTGAGCGTGGGTGAGTACGAGGAGTTTTGGGAGCCGTTTGTTGCCGAGGGTAAAGACGTGCTGCACCTGACGTTGTCGTCGGGTATTTCGGGCACGTATGGATCGGCCTGCGTCGCGGCGCAGATGCTTGCGGATCGCTATCCCGAGGGCGGCAAGGTGCGCGTCATCGATTCGCTGGCGGCGTCTTCGGGCTTTGGCCTGTTGTTGGAATATGCCGCCGATGTGCGCGATAGCGGGGCTTCACTCGACGAGACGGCTGCCTGGATCGAGGAGCACAAGCTCAACCTGCACCACTGGTTCTTCTCGACCGATCTGTCGAGCTACCTGCGCGGCGGTCGCATTTCGGCCGCGAGCGCGATCATCGGCACGGCGCTTAAGATTTGCCCGCTTATGACGGTCGATTGCGAAGGTAAGCTGTCGCCACGTGAGAAGATTCGCACTAAGAAGCGCGCGATTTCCGAGATGGCTAAGACCATGATGGCACACGTACAGGACGGTGCGGATTATTCGGGTAAGTGCATCATGTCGCAGTCGGCGTGCCGCGAGGATGCCGAGGCGGTCGCGGCGCTGATTGAGGAACAGGTTCCGCAGCTTAAAGGCAAGATCGAGATCAATAACATCGGTACTCTGATCGGTTCGCACACCGGACCTGGTACGGTGGCGCTCTTCTTTATGGGCGACAAGCGCGTGGATTAGCGTTCGTGCGCTGACTGTCAGTTTTAACAGCTGCGCTTGTCACTCCTGACATTCGAAAACAGAAAAGGCCCTGTCTCTTATACACATCTGACGCTGCCGACGATCTTACGCGTGTAGAT